>CAZEBQ010000067.1:0-15470 GCA_964510295.1 uncultured Anaerolineales bacterium
CCCGGCGTGCCGAGGGCGACTGCACGGCCCAAGGGCCGTGCCACCCCGCTAAACAGGTACGCCACGGCAGGGGCGGGTCAGGCTGTTCGGCGTGCGGCGCGAGGAAAGGAGAATTCGGTGTTGCCGAAAGGCGGGAATATCTGTAGGGTGGGAATCGTATAAGGTAGAGGCCGGGCTATGGTCCGGCGGTTGCCGTGGGGGTGATGATGCGAGTTGGTTGGCTCATGTCGGTGATGGTTCTTCTGGCGAGCGTTTGGGCGGCCGAGGGTGCGCCCGCACCGGGCGCGGGGTCGGCCGTTGCCGCCGAGTCAACCGTGGCCGCGCCCGAGGCCACCGACGAGTCGCAGAGCCTGAGCGAGATCGAGTCGGCGTACTCGGCGGGCAAGTACGACCGGACCATCGAGTTGGCCACGCCGTTCTTGCGGACCGCCAAGGACACCCATCTCAAGGCGCGTGCGGCGCGTGCGGTGGCGGATTCGCTGCGGAAGAAGAAGGACTGGAACCGCGCCAGTTCGGCGTACCTCATGCTCCGAGACCGCTTCAAGAAGGGGTCCGACGAGTACGTCCGATACCACGCGATGGCCGACATCCTGCGTGCCTCGCCAACGGGCGTCTACGGCCGGGAGGTTGGCGAGGACGGTGAGCCGAAGCCGGCGTCCGGTCCGTCGCTTGACGACGATGCCGCCGTGGCCGCTGCCCTGTCGCGGCGTGCGGCGGCGCGGGCCGAGAAACTGCGGCTTCGCATCATCGTGATCAAGGAGGCGCGGACGGTGCAGGAGGTCATCGAGCGTTTTGCGCCGGTGTCGGTGGAGTTGCGTCAACTTCGCGTTCTGTGGCCCGAGATGCCGCCGAACCTCGACCGTGAGGCGATCCAGGGCGCCGGCATGCGCATGGCCAGGGTTGCCGGGAAGGTGGTGGCCGGCCTCAAGAGCAAGCAGGCCGTCTGCGAGACGCTGAAGGAATCGAAGCGGGTCACGGTGAGCCTCCAGAAGCAGATGCTTCGGTGGCAGGGCATCTGTTACGAGATGGCCAGGGCCGAGACATCGCTGGCGGCAGGCATGGACATGCTGTCGGGCATGTCCGGATGGGCCGAAGGCGAACAACTGAAGGCCGACTGTGCCGCACGGCGCCAGACCTTCGAGGAACTCGCCAAGGCATTCGTGCCGCCGGAATTGACCGGCCGTAGCGGCGGCCGTGACACGTGGCGCGATTCCCGCTCGCGCGACCGAGGCGGGGCGGCCGGCGGCGCATTCTAACCACAGCGCCGCGTGTGGGAGGATCCCGCGGCAGGTGACCTGACGGACCGACGGGCATGGCATAGGACATTTCCGGTGAATTGCGGCGGAACCGCGACGGGACAAGCCGCGTCGAACTCAGGGGGGCCGTCTACGGCCTCACTTCCGGCGGCACTGAAACAAGGGTGGCGGACGGCGTTTATCTGCGGTGCGAGTCCGCACCCGTGGGGAAGGAGGAAGTCATGAGATGGATAACGGCTGTCGTAGCGATGATGTCTCTGTGCGCCCTGCCGGCGAGGGGCGCGGCCCTTGGCGAGGCGGATGATGCCCAGCGAATCGCCGAGATTCAGGCCCAGATGATGGCTGGCAACACCGAGAAGGCCCTGAAGGCGGCCAGGGCGTTTCTGAAGACCGCCAAGCAGGACGACGCCAAGACCGAGGCACGCCAGATCATCGCCGACGGTCTGAGGAAGAGCGGCGACTGGGATGGGGCCATCGGGGCCTACCGGGGCCTGCGCGACTGCTATGAGAAGGGGTCGGATGAGTACGTCCGGTACGGCGCCGTTGCCGACGTGCTCGCCGGTTCGAAGGACGGCGTGTTCAAGGGCGGGGGCAAGACCAAGCCCGCCGCAGCCGCAGAGGCCAAGAAACTGTCGGACGACGAGGCGCTGGAGGCGGCCCTGGCGCTGCTGGCCAAGTCGTGGTGCGCAAAGTTGAAGGCGAAGGGGACGCAACTTCGGCGGACGCGGTCGCCGCAAGGGGTGGTGAAGGTGTTCGGTGTGCTGGCGGAAGAGGCCCGGCGGATCTTCCTTCTCGGCCCCGACACGCCGCCCGGCGATGCCCGGGCGCTCGGCAAAATCGCCGCCGAGCGCCTGGCGCAGATTCAGACCCAGGTCACCGCCGTCCTTCAGAAGAAACTCGGGGGCTATCAGGCGAAGCAGAAGTTCAGTAACCCGTGGTCGTTCACGAACGTCGAGAAGAAGGACGTCAAGAACGCCAACATCATGTGCAAGGAGATGGCCGCCGCCGAGAAGGAGTTCCAGGCCGCCCTCGCCAACGTCACCGGGTCGGGGGAGTGGGCGGAAGGCGACTCGTTCCGCAGCGAGAGCACCGAACGCGCTACCGCCTACGAGCAGTTGGCCGGGCAGTTCGTCGTGCCCGCCTATAGTTGGGGTATCGGCTTTTAGGACTCGGCGCGGGTCGGTCAGATGGTCATGGCGGCAAAGCCGCCGTCGATCTTGACCAGCGCGCCGGTGACGAAGCCGGAGGCCTTGTCGCTGGCGAGCCAGAGGACGGCTCCGAGCAGTTCGTCTGCCTCTCCGAATCGTCCCATGGGCGTGTGGGCGAAGATTTTGGCGGTCCGCTCCGGCGTCAGCAGTTTGCGGTTCTGCTCGGCCGGGAAGAACCCCGGCACAAGGGCGTTGACGCGGACGCCGTCCTGCCCCCATTCCCGCGCCAGAAACTGGGTGACCTGGTTCACGCCGCCCTTGGCCACGCCGTAGGTGAAGACCTTCGAGAGCGGCGGGCCGCTGGAGGTGCTCGAGATGTTGATGATGCTGCCCGACTTGCGTTCGACCATGCCGCGGCCGAAGACCTGACAGGCCATGAAGACGCCCTTCAAGTCGACGGCGATGAGTTTCTCCCACTCCGAGTCGGTGATCTCGAAGAACGGGGTGGCGGAGTTGACGCCGGGGGCGTTGATCAGGATGTCGGTTCCGCCCCACGCCTCGTCCATCTGCTTGGAGGCGGCTTCGAGGTCGCTGCGGCCGGCGACGTCGACCTGGATGGCCATCGACTCGCCGCCCGCCTCCTGAATCTGGTCGGCCCTGGCCTGTGCGGCTTCGAGGTTCAGGTCGAGGACGGCCACCTTGGCGCCGGCGGCGGCCAGTGCGCTCGACATCGCCCCCGCCAGCACGCCCCCGCCGCCGATAACGGCAGCCCGCTTGCCGTCCAGGCCGAACATCTGTGTCAGGTACGCCGCAAGTGCCATGGAACACTCTCCTTGCGCGTTTGTGCTCTCGTGGAAAACGGCAGTGTACCGAACGGCGTCCCCGATGCAAGGGTTTCCGCGCTTGGAGGTCACCAGTTCCAGGCCGTGCGTGCGGGCTGTCCCCAGCCCGCACGCTCCCGTCCCCGCGCAGATACGCCGGGTGCGGGGTGAGGACACCCCGCACCCTCCCCAAGAGGCCGTGCGTGCGGGCTGTCCCCAGCCCGCACGCTCCTGTCCCCGCGCAGATACGCCGGGTGCGGGGTGAGGACACCCCGCACCCTCCCCAAGAGGGCCGGCATCGTCCCAATCCGGCCCTCTTGCGGCTGCTCCGCAAGATGGGCGATCTCGAGATTCCGGCGGCTGGTCTGGCACGTTCCAAAACCCTTGCATCCGGGGACCGTGCTGGTAGCATACGCCCGCACGTTGGCAGATGGATTGCCGAGAGGGTGTCCCGGCCAGGATGCGAGAAGGAGACGGTTGTGGCGGATGATCCTCAGCAGATCATGCGGGACTTTGAGCCGACCGCGGAATACTTCGTCGGCATCGATTCCGACGGCTGCGCCTTCGACACGATGGAGCCGAAGCACAAGGAATGTTTCTGCCCCGTCACGGTGTGGAAGTGGGACCTTGCGGCCGTCTCGAAGTTCGCCCGCGAGGCGTGGGACTTTGTGAACCTGTATTCGAGGGCGCGCGGCTGCAACCGGTTCCTTGCGCTTCAGCACGTGATGGACTTCCTGAGGGAGCGGCCGGACGTGCAGCGGCGGCATGTCGCGATTCCGGAACTGCCGGACCTTGCCGCCTGGACCGAACGCGAAACGAAACTCGGCAACCCCGCCCTGGAGGCCGAGGTCGAGACCACCGGCAACGCGGAACTGGCCCGGTGCCTGGACTGGTCGCTGACGATCAACGAGCGGGTGGCGGAACTCGTCAAGGGCGTGCCGCCCTTTCCCGGCGTGCGCGAGAGCCTGGAGTTGCTCTCGGGAAAGGCCGACATGATGGTCGTCTCCGCCACGCCGTGCGAAGCCCTCCAGCGCGAGTGGCACGAGCACGGCATCGCCGATCACATGGCCGTCATCGCGGGGCAGGAACTGGGCAAGAAGGCGGAACACCTCGCGCTGACGGCGGGCGGCAAGTACCCGCCCCAAAAGATCCTCATGATCGGCGACGCCCCCGGCGACATGAAGGCCGCCAAGGCCAATGACGCCTTGTTCTTCCCCGTCAATCCCGGCCACGAAGAGGCGTCGTGGGCGCGGTTCGTCGAGGAAGCCGGCCCGACGTTCCTCGCGGGCGAGTACACCGCCGAGTACGAGGCGCAACTGATCGCCGAGTTCGACAAACTCCTGCCCGAGACGCCGCCGTGGCAAACGTAGGCCGCGGCGCGCCGCGGCTTGCGCAGCGTAGGCCACGACCATGCCGACGTGCCCCGACGCTTCCGCGTCGGGCTCGGTTGGTTGAGCTGGGGCGCGCGGGGTGGGCCAGGATGGTGCCGACGTGCCCCGACGCTTCCGCGTCGGGCTCGGTTGTCGGGCTCGTTCGCTTCAGCGCGCCGCGTGGGTGCAAAGCACCCACCCTACGTGCACATTCTCGGTGGTTGTAGGCCGCGGCGTGCCGCGGCCTACGTGCACATTCTCGGTGGTTGTAGGCGGCGGCGTGCCGCGGCCTACGTGCTCGTTCTCGGTGGTTGTAGGCGGCGGCGTGCCGCGGCCTACGGGCTAATGATGGAACAGCCGCAGTTGTAGGCCGCGGCGTGCCGCGGCCTACGGGCTCGTTCGTGTTAGTGATGGAACAGACGCAGGCCTGAGAACGCCATGACCATGCCGTGTTCGTTGCAGGCGGCGATGACGATATCGTCGCGGGCGGAGTTGCCGGGCTGAACGACGAACGTGACGCCCGACTGGGCGGCGCGGTCGATGGAATCGCGGAACGGGAAGAAGGCGTCGGACGCGAGGCTGATGCCGTCCATCTTCGCGATCCAGTCGGCCCGCTCGTCGGGCGTGAGCGGGTCGGGGGCCGGATCGAAGGCCTCTCGCCACGAGCGCTCCTCCAGCGGCGTCGGTCGCTCCAGCAGGTACTGGTCGATGGCATTGTTCATCTCGGCCCGGTTGAGGCCGTCCTTGAAGGTGGCCTCCAGAAGGCGCGGGTGCTGGCGGAGCCACCAGACGTCGGCCTTCGACCCGGCCAGACGCGTGCAGTGGACCCGCGACTGCTGCCCCGCGCCGATGCCGATGGCCTGGCCGCTCACGGCAAAGGCGACGGAGTTCGACTGGGTGTACTTCAGGGCGATGGAGCCGACGACCAGGTCGCGGACCGCCTCGTCCGGCAGGTCCTTCTTCTCGGTGACGACGTTTGCCAGGAGGTCCGGCCCGAAGAGGGCGGCGTTGTGGGTCTGCTCCAGGCTCAGGCCATAGACCATGCGGGTCTCGGTTTCGGGCGGCTCGAAGTCGGCGTCCATCGCCAGGACGAGGTACTTGCCGCCGCGCTTCTCGCGCAGAATCGTCAGGGCGTCATCGTCGTAGGCGGGGGCGATGCAGCCGTCGGAGACCTCGCGCGACAGCAGTTCGGCGGCCGTCCGGTCCACCGTATCACTGAAGGCGGCGAAGTCGCCGAAACTCGACATGCGGTCGGCGCCCCGGGCGCGGGCGTAGGCGACGGCCAGCGGCGAGAGGTCGGCCATGTCATCGACGAAGAACGCTCGTCTTTCGGCGTCCGACAGGGGGGCCGTGACGGCGGCACCGGCCGGACTGACGTGCTTGAACGAGGCGGCGGCCGGCAGGCCGAGGGCGGCCTTCAACTCCTTCACGAGCGCCCAGGCGTTCAGGGCGTCGCACATGTTGATGAAGCCGGGCGCACCCGAGAGGACCTCGACCGGCAGGTCGCCTTCGGCCGCAAACAGGCGGGCGGTTTTCTGGTGCGGGTTCATTCCGTAGCGGAGGGGAATGTCGTTCGGCATTGCTCGGCCTTTCGTGAAAGGGGACCTCGGTTAACACGTGCGAGTGCCCCGCCACTGCCGCGGCGGGCTCGATGCCATCATGTGTCGCGCGGCGGGTCTCCGTACCCGCCGCGATATGGCGGTCGCAAGCGCGGTGGGTACGGAGACCCACCGCGCAAGACTTACGTAAGTCGGCTTAGTGGCTCTTGCGGTACGTCTGCGGGACGTACTCGGGGCATTGTTTCTCGGCGAAAATGGGCAGGAACCGCGTGAACCGCTGGAGACCGCCGACAAGCGGCACGCTCGGCCAGTCGTCGCCTATGAGCGGACGGACGTAGTCGAGGAAGGCGTCGGTCACGTCGCGGCGGTTCGGGGCGATCCAGTCGTCGGGGAACTTTCGCTCGGAGTTCGCCATCTCCTCCAGGGGCACCTTGTCGTACCGGACGCGGTAGACGGGGCCGGGCTGGCGCAGGATGGTGGCCATCCATCCGGTGCCTTCGGTGGCGGCGATGAGGGCGGCCTGGCGGCCGACCTTGTACGCCTCGTCGAGGTCCACGGTGGAGGCGTAGATCATGTTGTGCCGCTGGTCGGTCCCGCAGACGTTGCACCGCGGCGCGCCACCGACCGGCAGCCCGGCGTCGGCCAGGTAGTTGACGACCACCTGGGCGACGGTCGTGCCGCTGGACGAGAACTGGACGTGGCCGAAGGCGTCGCGGCGTGCGCCGAGGTCGCCCACGTCGAAGCCTTCGCTGACCACGACGAGGCACCGGCCGCAGTGTTTCAGTTCGTCGCTCACGTTGTCGGCAAGTTGCTCCAGGCTGACGCCCGACTCGGCCAGGTAAATGTGGAGCGGCAGCCGGCGGTCGGGGTCGGCCAGGCGTGCGGCAGCGGGGATGAAACCGATCTTGCGGCCCATGGCCTGCATCACCAGCACCGGGTCGGCCGGGCAGGAGCCGGCGTTCTCTTCGTTGGCGCCCTGAACCGTCAGGGCCCAGTACCGCGCGACGCTTCCGTAGCCGGGGGTATGGTCGATGAGGCGGAACTCGGAGTCGCCCACGTCGTTGTCGATGGTCTTGGGGACGCCGGTGGCGACGAGGTCGAGGCCGCGCTCCTTCGCGAGGATCGCGATCTTGTTGGCCGTATCCATCGAGTCGTTGCCGCCCGTGTAGAAGAAGGTGCCGACGTGGTGGGCCTTCATCACGTCGATGACGCGCTGGAAGTCCTCGTCCTGGCCCTCTTTGAGTTTGTATCGGCAGGTTCCGATGGCGCCGGCGGCGGGCGTGGTGCGCAAGAGGGCGATCTCGCCGCGCGGCTGGGCCGAGAGGTCGAGCAACGCTTCCTTCAGGACGCCCTCGATGCCGTGCCATGCGGCGTAAACGGTGCCGAACGTCTTGGGGCTCTCGAGGCACGTTTCCACGATGCCGCGCACCGAGTTGTTGATGACCGGCGACGGCCCGCCCGACTGGGCGACGATGACGTTTGGCGGGTTCGTCATGCTGGTTCACTCCTTCTCGGATTTCAGGCGGTATAGCGTTTCGCCGGCGTGGTCGACAAGCAGAATCCCTTCGTCCTGGCGGCCGCGCCACTCGGCGGTGCGGACCTCGGTTGGGTCGAGGTAGCCGAGGTTGATCTGAGCGCACCGCTCCTTCGGGATGCCGGTGGCGAGTGTGACGCGGATGCGTGGCTGTTCGACGCCGCCGGCGTAGGTGCCCAGGCCCTTGACGTGCGTGGAGTGTGCCATGACGCCGCCGGGCACGCCCTGGAACTGGTCCATCTGCTCGCGGAAGTAGTCGAGGCAGTGGTAGCCGATTCGGTCGAGGATGTGGCCGTGGGTGTACGAGACCTCGGTGATGTGCGGGCCGAAGATGATGAGTTCACCGCCGTCGGCGACGACCGGCTCCAGTTTGTACATGACCTTTCCGGCGACCCAGAGGTCGTCGTACATCTCGGGGGCGATGCCGAGGACGCGTTGGAACGGCCGGTCGACGTACTCGATATGTATCCGGGCCGAGAGGTCGGCCGCCGCGCTGAAGGCCTCCTTCGCGTCGCCGATGAACAGGCCCTTCAGGCCCTGGCGCGTCACGACCATGTCGAAGTTCGTAAGGGGCAGGTCCACCATTTCGACGGCCCGGTCGATGACCCGCCGCACCACGGTGTCCTTGACGCCGTTGATCTTCCAGTTCGTCACGAGCGCCCCGAGCCAATGGAAGAAGTCGATGATCTCGGGCCCCGCGACGCCGGGAAACAGGTACTTGTGCCCGCCCGAGAAACCGACCACCTCGTGCGGAAAGGTCGGGCCGACGATGAACAGATGGTCGTAGTCGAAGAGCAGGGCGTTCAACTTGACCGGCACGTCGAGGGCGCAAGCGCCGCCGGTCAGGCGGTCCATCTCGTCGGCCGAGAGCGTGCCGACCATCTTCAGGGCCTCGGGGTTGTCCCACTCGTGGTTCACGATGCGTGAGGGGCCGTACCGGTCGGCCCGTTCCTCGGGCGTCATCTCGATGAGCCGCAGGATTTTTTCCTCGTCCATCGGCATGTGGGTGCCGAGCGCGATGAGAAAGTCGATGCGTGCGGCGCGGTCGAGGAGCAGGTCGCACAGCGTCCGGAACATGAGGCCCACCGGGGCGGTCCGCGTGGAATCGGGAATCAGCGCGAGGATGCGCTTACCGTCGATCGGCAGGTCGGCGAGCGCCTGCTTGCAGAAGTCGTGGACTTCCGCATCGGAGAGGATGCCTTCGGTGTGGCCATGGCCGATGATCACGGTTACTTCTTCCCCTTCTTGCGCCGGCCCCAGAGGTGGGCCTTCGCGGGATCGTGGTCGGGGTTCGGCGTCGGGAGCGGCGCGCCGATTGCCTTGCGCCAGCGGTGGAGTTTGTCTCGCATGGCGGCGGCCTTGTCGGGCATCTTGGCGGCGAGGTTCGTCGTCTCGCCGATGTCGTCCTTCAGATGGTAGAGTTCGAGCGATGAGTCCTCGAAGAACTCCAGCAGTTTGTAGTCGCCCTCGCGTATCGCCACGGCGGGCGTCGAATGGTGGTACGTCGGGTAGTACCAGTAGAGCGTGTCGCGGTCGAGCGTCTTGGCGCCCTTAAGGAGCGGCAGCAGCGAGACGCCGTCGACGGGCTGGTCGGCCAGGGGCTTCCGCCCGGCGATGTCGAGCATCGTCGGCAGGAAATCGTTGCTGATGACCGGCGTCCGGCACACCGACCCCGCCTGCACGACGCCCGGCCAGCGGACGATGAGCGGCTCGCGGATGCCTCCCTCGTACAGGGTCCCCTTGAAATCGCGAAGCGGCGCGTTCGTCGTGATGTACGGTCCCTTGCCGGTGAAGATGCGGTCGAGGCCGCCGTTGTCGGAGAAAAAGATGACGACCGTGCGGTCGGCCAGGTCCAGCAGGTCGAGGGCCTCCAGGACGAGACCGACCGACTCGTCCATGGCCTCGGTCATGGCGGCGTAGGTCGGATAGATCTTGGTCTCTTGGCGTTTGGCCTTGGCCTGGTACTTGTCGATGAGGGTCTGGCGGGCCTGGCAGATGATGTGGACGGCGTGATGCGACAGGAAACAAAGGAACGGTCGCTCCCGGTTGGCGGCGATGAACTGGACGGCCTGCTTCGTGAGCGGTCCGACCGTCTTGCCCGGATTGGCCTTCGCGAAGTCGGTTACCCGCTTCGCCATCGCCGGGGGCAGGGCGTCGAGCCCCGTGTCGGCCCTGGGCGGGGCGACGAACCCCTGGTCGGTCGGTTTGTGCCCCAGGTGCCACTTGCCGATACTGGTCGAGACGTACCCGCTCTCGTTAAGGGCATCGGCCAGCGTGATGGTTTCGAGCGGCAGGGCCATCGTGTTGGGTGGCGGCGTCAGTTTCGCCCACGGCCGCAGGTGACCCGGGATGAAATCGTAGATGCCGGTCCGGGCCGGGTACTGGCCGGCCATGATGCTCGCGCGCGTGGGCGAGCAGACGGCCGCCGCCGCATAGGCGTCGGTGAACCGCATGCCCTGTGCCGCCAGCCGGTCGATGTTCGGCGTTTCGATGAAGGTGTTGCCGTAGCAGCCGAGGTCGGCCCAACCGAGGTCGTCGGCCAGGATGAAGACGAAGTTGAGCGGTGCGTCGCGGCGGGTGGCGCCGCCGCGGGCGTTGCGGCATCCGTGCATGATGGTTGCTCCCAGGCCTGCGGCGGCGATCTGTGCCAGGAATCGCCGCCGCGACAGCGTCCCCCGGCTGAGCGAGGCGGCACGAAATGGTGCTGTAATGTTTGTCATGGCATGCCCCTTTGTGTCGCACCTGGCGGACCGGCCGAACTGCGGCCCGGCGGCGCGATCGATACGGGGAAGTCGATGGACCGAAGGGCCGTCTCGACATCCGAATCCGGCGCGGTGAGTTCGATGTTCGTGTGCGGGAACTCGCGGCGGACGGGGTAGTTGCGGCGGAGCGACGTGAAATACGCCCCGCGCTCCGCTGCCGGCGCCTCCGCCATCTCCCGCAGCCGCGCGTCGTCCGACTCGATATCGTACGTTGCGCCGATGGCGCCGCGAACGGCTTCATCAACGGTCAGCCCGGCCGGCAAGGCGACATACGGATGAGCCGGCGGCGGCATCTGCGGCGTCGGGTCCCACTCGCGATGGAGGCCGAAGTGCCGGCACAGCGCCTCCCGCACCATCCGCGTGCCGTTCACTTTGCCGTCATAGGAATAGCCGGCGACGTGCGGCGTCGCCAGGTCGACGCGGCCGAGCAGTTCGCCGTCGATGTTCGGCTCATTCTCCCACACATCGAGCGCCACGGGACCGAAGAAGCCGGTTCCGATGGCAGCCTTCAACGCTTGCGTATCCGCCACCGCCCCGCGCGACGTGTTGACGAGCGTTACGCCTTCCTTGAAACGCGCCAGCAGCCGCGCCTCGACCATGTGAAACGTTGCGTCGGGTCCCTCGTGCGTCAGCGGCACGTGCAAGGTTACGACGTCGGCGTCGGCCAACGCGTCGATGGGCACGTAACACGGGTCGCCGGTCCGGCGTGCCAGGGGCGGGTCGTTTCGCAGAACGGTCATGCCGAGGGCTTCGGCCATCCGGGCCAGCCGGCCGCCGACGTTGCCGACGCCGACGATGCCAAGGACCTGTTGGCTCATCCGCGCGCCACGGCGTGCGGCCAGGACCGAGAGCGCCGCCAACACGTACTCCGCGACGCTGCGGGCATTCGAGCCCTGGGCGCTCGCGAACCCGATGCCGCGCGCTGCAAGGTACGCTTGGTCGACGTGGTCGAGACCGATGGTCGCCGTGGCGACGAAGCGGACGGAACTGGCGTCGAGCAGTTCGCCGCCGACGCGTGTCACGCTCCGGACGAGGAGGGCATCGGCGTCGGCGAGGCGTTCGGGCGTGATCTGGCCGGCGGGCAGGGCCACGACGTCGCCGAGCGGGCCGAAGGCGTCTTCCAGCAGCGGGATGTTCGTGTCGGCGACGATCTTCAACGCGGTGGTCCTATAGGGCGTGCGGCGGGTCCGCCGACCCGCCGCGGCTGCTTGAACGTCCGGCGCGGCGGGTGAGGCCGTCCGGGGCGCGGCCGTTGCGGCTGCGCGTCGCGACTACTACAACGCTACAAGGGCATTTTGCGCGGTGGGTCTCCGCACCCACCGCGCCGAAAACGGCGATTTCGCCCATGCGCGGCGGGTACGGAGACCCGCCGCGCACGAAGTAGCGTAGTAGTACTACTGGGTCCATTGCGTGTGGAAGGCGCCCTTCTTGTCAATCCGCTCGTAGGTGTGAGCGCCGAAGTAGTCTCGCTGGGCCTGGGTCAGGTTCTGGGGCAACCGGGCCGTGCGGTACGAGTCGATATATCCGACGACGGACGAGAGTCCGAGGACGGGCACGCCGGCGCCGACGGCTGCGGCCACGACTTTCCGCAGGGCCCGGCCGCGGGCGTTAATGATCCTGGCGACCCGCCTGTCCACCAGCAGGTTGGCCAGTTTCGGATTCTGCTTGTACGCCGCCGCAATCCGGTCGAGCAGTTTCGACCGGATGATGCACCCGCCTTTCCAGATCCGGGCGATCTGGTCGAGCGCCAGGTCGTAGTCGTACTCCTTCGACGCCTCGCGGAGCAGCGCCATGCCCTGGGCGTAACAGCAGATGACGGCGACGTAGAGTGCGTCGCGGCAGGCCCGGAGGAACTGCGTCCGGTTCATCGAGGCCCGGTGGATGCGCGGTCCCTTGACGACCTTCGATGCCGCCACACGTTCGTCCTTGAAGGCACTCAGGATGCGGCCTTCGACGGCCATGTCGATCGTCGGGACCGCCACGCCGAGGTCAAGGGCGTTCTGGCTGGTCCACTTGCCGGTGCCTTTCTGGCCGGCCTTGTCGAGGATGACGTCGACGAGCGGTTTACCGGTATCGCCGTCCACGCGTGCCAGGCAGGCGGTCGTGATTTCCATCAGGTAGCCGCCCAGTTCGGCGCTGTTCCACTTGCCGAACGTCTGGCTCGTCTCGGCGGGCTTCATGCGGAGGATGGCCTGGAGGATGTCGTAAACCTCGGCGAGGCACTGCATCATGCCGTACTCGATGCCGTTGTGGACCATCTTGACGTAGTGGCCGGCGCCGCCCGGACCGATGTACGTGCAGCAGGGCCCGTCCACCTGGGCGGCGGACCGCTCGAGGACGGTCTTGACGAGGGCGTAGGCCCTTCTCGACCCGCCCGGCATGATGCACGGGCCGAGCAGCGCCCCTTCCTCGCCGCCCGAGACGCCCGTCCCGATGTACAGGATGCCGTCGGTGGCGAGGTCGTCCTGGCGCCGCTCGGTGTCTTTGAAGAACGAGTTGCCGCCGTCTATCAGGAGGTCGCCTTTGTGAAGGTGAGGACGGAACTGGGCGATCATGGAATCGACGGCGTCGCCGGCCTTGACCATCAGGATAATCCTGCGAGGCCGCTGGAGAAGGCTGCACAGTTCGTTCGGGCTGTAGGCCCCGACGATGTTCTTTCGGGCGGCCGCGTTCTCGATGAACCGTGTGACTTTGGCCGTGGTCCGGTTGAAGACGCCGACGGAGAAACCCTTGCTTTCGATGTTGAGGGCGAGGTTCTCGCCCATGACGGCCAGGCCGACCAGCCCGACCTGCTGCTTCGCCCTCTTCGGCATCGTCGCGGTCTCCCTGCCGTGTTCCGGCTCCCCGGTCCGGCTACAACCCCCGGTCGTGCCGTCCGGAGGAACGGGTATTCTAGCAGCCCGGTCTCAGGTGTCAAGGTAACGGCCCCGTTTGATTGCCAAGGTAGACCCGACTCGTGCGTTTCCCTCGGTCCGGCCCGACCGCCGGAAGTTGCTGCCGGACCCGGGGCGCGCAGAGAGGCTGGAATTCTAAGGCGGGACTGCGGCAACGTTGCCGATATACACGTTGCGCGGAGAGAGAGCGAGATCGGAGCGTGTCGCTTCACAGGCCGGCGGTTGGCGCGTCTGCGACAACCGGACGGTTTGGCGGTGGATGCGCCGGTCGTCCCGCATCCGGAGCCGCAACACAGCGGACCCGCAGCATGACAGGGGTCACGCGATGATGGCTTCAGCCACAAGCCAGATGCAACCGGTGATTCCGCCCTGGGGAAGCATCGTCCTGGTGGGCGTCGGCGCGGTGTACCTCGTGCTCGGCACCCGGTGGCCGCGCCTGTTCAACGTGCTCAGCATGACGTTCCTGGGGTGTATGCTCGGGATGGTCCTCTCGCCGTGGATTCCGCTTGTCCAGCCGCTGGTCATCGTCATCGGCGGCGTGGTGCTGGGCGGGGCCAGCGCGTTCCTGCGGAACGTGGCGCACGCCGTGCTGAGCGCGGTCGTGCTGGCGGCGGTGTTCGCGACGCTCGTGGCGAACTGCCTGGGCGAGGAGGGGTACGGGTCGTACCTCGTGCTGAACCTGTCCGACAGCAGTTACTCCACCCAATGGCGCGGCCCGGACCTGGGGCGCGACCCGATTCTGGCGGCGTCTCTGACGGGATTGCTGGTCGGCGCCACGGTGGCCGTGGCCCGGGTTCGCTTCAGCCGGCGTCTGGCCACGTCGGCCCAGGGCGCCGCGGTGATCCTCGTCGCTTTCACCGAACTGGCCGCCGCCGTTCGCGGGCCGGGAGAGGTGTCGTTGGCGACGGCGTACCCGATGACGCTGAGCGCCTGCTGGCTCTGCCTGGTGGCCATCGGCCTGATCGTCCAGCGGACGCTCGAACAACGTGACGAGCAGTGGGACACGGAACAGGAGACCATCGAGGAGGGGGTCTAGGCGGAGGGTCCAATCATGGTGGCGCTCGACAGTGCTGCACAAGCCCTGCCGGATGGCGGCGAGCCGATGGCCGACCTGCTCGGAGACATCCGAGAGGGCTTCGCGAACGTCATGGGCGACTACCCATTGGCCACGGTGGCGCTTCTCGTGCCGGTGGGTGTCGCCTTCCTGCTTTACGGGTTCCGTCTTTACCGCTGGTTGGTCGTGCTCGCTTACGTGGGGATCGGTGTGCTTCTGGGGATGGCGGCGGCGTTGTACCTGGGTTTCAGCCAACCGGTGGGCATCATGGTGGGTGCGGTCCTGTTGGGGGTGCTGGCCTGGCCGCTGCATCGGGCGGCGTGCGGACTGTTGGGAGGCATCCTGTTCGCGGCGATCTTCATCGAGATTGCCGACGTGATGGAGATCCACGGGATCACGCCCCTGCTGCTGATCGGCGGTGTGGCGTTGGTTGCCGGCATCGCCCTGACGGTGCTGGTCATGAAGCCACTCATCGTGGTTATGACGTCGTTGGCGGGCGCATCGTTGGTCTCGCTTGGGACGTTCTACCTGACCCTGCTATGGCCGGCGATCGGCGGGCCGGTCAATCGGGTGATCCATGCGCGGGCGTACATCCCCGTGGTGGTCGTGCTGGTTCTGGCGGCCGTCGGTTCGGTGCTCCAGATTCTCGACACCGCTGAGTCGAGGAAGAAGAAGACCAAGAAGAAGGGAGCGGGTGACGACTAAGCCCACAACGCCGCTTCGTGCGCGGCGGGTCCGGAGACCCGCCGCGCGGGATCCCGGAACGTGGTGCTGTACGGCTAAGCCTACAACGCTACTTCGCCTTTTTATCCGCCTGGTGGCCTTCCCAGGCCACCAGGAACAGGGATAAACTGTTTTCGCGGCGGCCTGGGAAGGCCGCCGCGCGGAACGGGTCTCCGCACCCGCCGCGCGCGAAGCGCCGGTTTTGCAGTTGCGCGGCGGGTCCGGAGACCCGCCGCGCGGGATCCTATCCGTCTGGTGGCCTTCCCAGGCCACCAGGAACAGGGATAAACTGTTTTCGCGGCGGCCTGGGAAGGCCGCCGCGCGGAACGGGTCTCCGCACCCGCCGCGC
>CAZEBQ010000068.1:0-13755 GCA_964510295.1 uncultured Anaerolineales bacterium
CCTTCCGGTCCGGTGGTCGTGCCGCCTCCTCGAGACGCGCCGACCCCGCCGCCGCCCAGGCCCAACACCAAGGTTGAGCCGGCGACCAAGCCTCAGGCGTTCGCGGTGGTTACCGTAACGTACGGCGGGCAGGAAGTGCAGGCGATGGGGTCGCGGCTGAGGTTCAGCCTCACGAACCGGACGGGGCTGGAAATCAAGTCGGCGAAGGGCCAGATCCGGCTGTACGACGCGTCGGGCGGTTACCTGGCCGGTCTGCCGACCGAGATCGCCGAGCCGGTCAAGCCGGGCGGCACCGTGGCCAAAGAGGGCGTGTGGATGGAAGTGGGCGGCATGATCCTGGGACTGCTCAAGACCTCGCCGAAGCAGATGAAATTCAAGTTCGCCGCCGAGGAGATCACCTACACGAACGGCCGGACGGTGTCGTTCAAGTAGCGCGCACCAGCGTCTGCCTTTCGTCCGTGTGCCTTCTTGACGCGAAATGCGCTCTGCGTTCTTGAAGTGGGCGATGCCACTCCCTAGAATGACATTTGCTCGGAGTAGTCCGTATCGCGCTCGGCTCAGCCGTGGAGGTTAAGCGCTATGGCGAAGTACCAAGTGTTCGCAAACCCGACCGTCCAGAAGGTCATCTTCCAAGTCCGGTTCCCCAACCTTTTCTACATGGAGCAGCGAATCGGGGAGTACCAGCAGCAAATCATCGACCGCTTTCCCACCTCACACATGATGGTTAAGCGCAACTTCTTCATGGCCAGTGTGAGTCAGGCTGTCGAGGAGGAGGAACCACCACCGCCGCCGAAAGGCTTGGAAACGCAGCCAATTTGGAACTTCATTTCCGAAGATGGCGTAGAACTGAACGTGCTCTCTGACTCGCTGGACATCACTTCGACTGTCCACAAGACCTACAACAACCCTTCTGAGTCAATGCGATTCCGCGACTCAATCGAGTTCGCAGTGAACAACTTCCTCGAAGTAGTGCAACTGCCCAAGTTCACCAGACTGGGCCTGCGGTATATCGACAAATGCCCAGTGCCCAAGCAGGACAACAAGACGTACAAGGCATGGTACAAGACCGCATTTCCCCTCACCCGATTCCCTGTTTCGGACGCAACTGAGATGCTGTTTCGCGTTCGATGTCGGCGAAAGGGCTACTTCTTGCACTATAGGGAGTTCTTCAGAGAAACGGGAAACGGGCCCTCATTGAATCTGGATTTCGACGGGTACGCAACCGATGTGCCCTCCGGCGACTATCTTGCCGTCACTGATCAGCTGCACGACATCATCGGGGCCGAGTATAAGGCATCCATTAAAGAGCCTCTACTCAAGCATATGCGCGAAGCAAAACGGCGGAGGCCGAAGAAGGGCGGAGCGAAGAAGAAGGCAAAGAGAAACAAGAAGGCGAAGAAAAGGCGGGCAAAAACATGACTAGAAGCCACGGCTACTCAAATGAGGACACCGGCCCGAGCGGGCGTCGGGCACAAGCCGAAGAGACTGGACCGGCGAAGCCCTCTGGAAGCAGCGTTGATTGTCTGTTTGGTGACTACCTGATCACGGTGAGGGTAGGGCCACGCCGCGAGTTCCTGGGCATAGAGAGCATTGGATACTCGAAGGACCATCGATCTCCGCAACAGCGCATTTCTAGGGCACAGGACAACATCCCTAGTCTCCGCGAGGAATGAGCGCAACGAACGCCTTCTATGAAGCCGCTCGCCACAACGCCTTTCGCCTCGGGGACATTGTGTCGGGCTTCACAATAGGCACGGTTAATCTGCCGAAAGTCCTAGCGGACGAATACAGCGTCGACTTGGAGCGGCCGCGCGCGGTGATCATGACGCCATGTTGCTCGATCGGCGAAAGGACGATTCTGCTTTCACCTTTGAAGAAAATCGACAAACAGCTTCTAGAAACCCCCTACTTACGCGAGGACTTGACCAACCTCAACCGACCCATGACACGGGTGCAGGGCTTTTCGCCAGGCCGTTTGAAACGTCTTAGAGAAGACGAACGCATCGCCATTGAAGCAGACACAAGAAAGGTGTTGGGGTTCGTCGAGATCTTCGTCTACGCACCCCACGATCTTCTGCCCACATACGAGTGCAAGATAGGCAAAACAACCGTTCCGGTTGGGCATTACATGATTGACTTCCGCGAGATACACCGCATCAAGTGCAACGAAATCCAATCGGCAGAGAACTCGCCGTTGAACTCGAAGCTCCTTCAGATTTCGCGCACCTCCAGAGAGCAACTGCGGACTAAACTGGCCAATTACTTCGGCCGGCCTGCGCCTGAAGATGAAGTGTGATCGGCGCACCCAACCGTGACGCCTGCATACCACGGCACAGAACACGGCCGGGCAAGACCGGCCGTGGCACATCTGTCGGGAAGGCTTCCCTACCCCCGCAGGCGCGACCGCACGTTGTCGAGGACGTTCATGAAGTTGATGTAGGAATCGTAGGGCGACTCGTACGGGTTGAAATACTTGTGGACGTCGCCGTCGGCGAACCACTTGGTGCACATGTAGTAGAAGTGGTCGGAGGTCTGGAGCCGCCGCCAGTCGTGCAGCAGGTCGGGGTCGCCCTTGGCCTTGACCTCGTCCTCCATGCGGTAGAGTTCGTGGAGGGCGTTGGACTGCATGGCGTTGCCGAGCCATGCCGAGAGGTCTCGTTCCATGTCGGCCCACGAGACCATATGAGGGATGTCGAGTTCGGCTTCGGGCTGGTAGGCGTCGACGGCGGCCGAGAGGGTCATGAAGTTGTTTTTGCCGCCCGAGAGAATGTGCTCGGGCAGGTGTTCGAGAAAAGAGAAGATGCCCGAATCGGCCCACTGATGCTCGCCGAACGTCTCGTAGTCCATGAACAGGTTGACGACGTACCCGTTGCCGTTGACCTGGTCGACCCACTTGGCGAAGGTCTCGGCCCGCAGCGGCCACTCGGGCCAGGAGCGGTCGGAGAAGCGGAAGGCGATGTCGTCCGAGAGGCGGTAGTTCTTCAGCAGCAGCCGGATGCGCTCGGTCCCGACGGGCCGGTACACGAACGTGGGCGACCGGTATCCGAGAATGTGGTCGGCCCCCTCGGCCGTGATGCCGGTGAACCCGAGTCCCTCGACGAAGTGGGCCAGGTCGTTGTTATAAATCAGTTCGGTGTTGCGGAACACCTTGGGGCGCACGCCGAACACCTCGGCCATCCGGGCGGCATGGGCCGTCACCTGGTCGCGGAACTCCTCGCGGCTGTACAGGAACGCCAGGCTGTGGTAGGAGGTCTCGGCCAGCAGTTCCACCTGGCCGGTGTCGACGAGCGCGCGGAACGAATCGACGACCTCCGGTGCCCACCGCTCGAACTGCTCCAGCGCCACCCCCGTGATGGAGTACGAGACGGCGAAGTCCTTGCCGTACCGGCGCACGAGGTCCAGCATCAGCCGGTTCGCCGGCAGGTAACAGCGTGAAGCGACCTTGCGGCACAGTTCGGCGTTCTTGAAATCGTCGAAATAGTTCGCATCGGAGTCGAACACGCTGTACCGGCGCAGCCGAAACGGCTGGTGGACCTGGAAGTAAAAGCAGACGCTAGCCATGGAACAACCCTAACGCATGAGGTTCACACGCTGACCTTAGCCGCCGGGCTTGCCCGGCGCGTGCCCCCCGCGCGACACAAAACGACCGGCGCACCGTAAGGGGCACGCCGGGCAAGCCCGGCGGCTAACCCGTGGCCTCGGCATACACGTCAAGACACTGCCGCCCGGCGTCGCGCCGGGCAAGCCCGGCGGCTAACCCGTGGCCTCGGCATACACGTCAAGACACTGCCGCCCGGCGTCGGTCCAAGCGAGTTTGCGGACCTCGAAGGCACCGTGTTCGCGTAGCGTTTTCTGGAGCGGCGGATGCCGCAACACCGCCACGATCTTGTTCGCCATCTCGTGGATGTCCCAGAAATCGACCTTCAGCGCGTGGGTCAGGACCTCGCTGACGCCGCTCTGTTTCGAGATCACCACCGGCACGTCGTGCTGGAGGGCCTCGAGCGGCGCGAGGCCGAACGGCTCGCTCACGCTGGGCATCACGTACAGGTCGGCCATCTCGAAGACGCGGTCGAGGTCGGCGCCGCGGAGGAACCCCGTGAACGTCACGCGATGGCCGATGCCCATGGCGGCGGCCAGTTCGATCATCCGCCGGATCATGTCGCCGGAGCCGGCCATGACGAACTTGACGTTGTCCATAACCTCCAGCACCTTCTTGGCCGCCGCCAGAAAATACTCCGGGCCCTTCTGCATCGTGATGCGGCCGAGGAACAGAACGATCTTGTCGCCTCGCTCGATGCGGTTGACGCTCGTCCGGACCGGCTCGCCGTTGATGGTGATGGCGTTGTAAATGACGCGGCACTTCGACTTTGGCACGCCGTAGTGCCCGGTCACGATGCCGCGCGTCAGGCGGCTGACGCAGATAACGCTCCGTGCCCCGTGCAGGCCGGCGCGTTCCACGTCGTAGACCCGCTGGTTCACGTGCAGGCCGCTTCGGTCGAACTCCGTGGAGTGGACGTGCACGACGAGCGGCTTGCCCGTGAGCGCCGCCACGCTCAGGCCGGCCGGGTACGTCATCCAATCGTGCGCGTGGATGACATCGAACTCGTGCCGCCGCGCTACCTCCGCCACCAGGCGTGCGTACCGGTTGATCTCGCCGAAGAGGTCTCCCGCGTACATGTCCGGCCCGTTCGTGAGACCGAGACTGGTCGGCCCATGGGGATCGAGGGCGGCCGCGAAGGCCTCCCCGGCGCTGGCCTGGCCGGCGTGCGTCTCGCGCCGCCGCTCTTCCCGGTATCGCGCTTCGGTCTGGTACGGGTCGAGGGCTGCGGCCACGGGGATGAGGCGGACGTGTTCCAGTCCCTCGACGGTCCAGTAAGCGGTCCGGCCCGGGTTATCGACCGCCGAGAGAACGTGGACGCGGTCGACCCGCCCGTCGGCCCCGCCGCGAGGGAGCACGAACAGGATATCCGTACCCAGATCGCTGAGGGCCTTGGTCAGGCCATAGCAGGCGGTCCCCAGACCGCCGCTTATGAAAGGCGGGAACTCCCACCCCAACATCAGGATTCGCATCTCGCCAGCCGCCTATGCCCCTCTCGCGCCCCGCCTCCGGCGAAGCGCGCCCGCAGTACAACCCCTCCGCTTTGCGTCCCTTGCACAAACCGCCACCCTGCCGGTTCACCAACTCCTATTCTATCATTCTATCCCCGGCCCGCAAGCCTGTCAAACGATAAGACACAATGGCCTCTGTCGCCCCGACCGACCCCCGGCCCGTCATGGCAAGTTTTTCTGGCGAGCGAAGGCGGTTGTAGCGCCGGGCTTTATGCCCGGCGGCCGTTGGCGGCGGCGCCGGCCACGATGCGCCGGGGATAAACCCCGGCGCTACGGCCAAGCCGCAGGAAATCGTCGCATGCCAGAAATCGTTGCCACCCCCCCCCCTGCCCGTCGCGGCAGAATCACCTTGAACCGTCGCCGCACCTGTGGCAGGATGGCCGGAGTAACCTGACGCGGGCCGTGCATAGCCCGATTCATCGCGAACGCTGACAGGAGGCAAGAGATGAGACGCCGCCAGTTCCTTCGAACGGTGGGCCTCGGCGCCGCGGCACTCGCGGTGCCGTTGCGTCGGGTTGCCGCCGCAACGCCGGCCGCGACGCCGGGCATGTCGGGCGCCAAGCCCAACATCATTCTCATCATGTCCGACGACATGGGGTTCTCGGACATCGGGTGCTACGGCAGCGAAATCCATACGCCGAACCTCGACTCGCTCGCCGCCGACGGCGTCCGTTTCACCCAGTTCTACAACACCGCCCGGTGCTGCCCCACGCGGGCCAGCCTGCTGACCGGCCTGTATCCTCACCAGGCCGGCATCGGCCACATGATGGGCGACCGCCACCTGCCGGGCTATCACGGCGACCTGGGCAAAAACTGCGTCACCATCGCCGAGGCGGTCAAACCCGCCGGCTATGCCGCCTACATGGCCGGCAAGTGGCACGTCACGCCGCACACCAAACCCGACGGGCCGAAGTACAACTGGCCGCTCCAGCGCGGCTTCGACCGCTTCTTCGGCACCATCCACGGCGCGGGCTCCTTTTACGACCCCAACAGCCTGACGCGCGATAACACGCAGATCGTGCCGGACACCAAGGACTTCTACTACACCGACGCCATCAGCGACAATGCCGCCAGGTTCATCCTCGACCACAAGCGCGATAAAGGCGGCAAGCCGTTCTTCATGTACGTCGCCTACACCGCCGCCCACTGGCCCATGCACGCCCGCGAGCGCGACATCGCCAAGTACAAGGGCCGCTACGACAAGGGCTGGCACGTCCTGCGCCGGGAGCGCTACGAGCGGATGCAGAAGATGGGCCTCCTCAAGAAAGCGTGGGACCTGTCGCCCCACGACAGCAAACCGTGGGACGAGGTCTCCGAGGCGGACAAGAAGTGGCACGTCCGCCGCATGGAAGTCTACGCCGCCATGATCGACGCGATGGACGCCGGTATCGGTCGCATCATCGACGCCCTCAAGAAGACCGCCGTCTTCGAGAACACCCTCATCCTGTTCCTCGAGGACAACGGCGGCTGCGCCGAGGAATACGGCAGCCGTGGGGCCGTCCGGCCCGACCCGTCGAAGCCGGTCCAACTGAAACCGATGGGGCCGGGCGAACTCCAGACCCGCATGCAGCCCGCCGTCACGCGCGGCGGCCGCCCCGTGCGGGTCGGCCACGGCGTCATGCCCGGCCCGGCCGACACGTACATCGCCTACGGCAAGGAGTGGGCCAACGTCTCGAACACGCCGTTCCGGATGTACAAGCACTGGGTGCACGAGGGCGGCATCTCGACGCCGCTCATCGCCCACTGGCCGGCGGCGATTCGCCGAAAGGGCGACCTCGAACCCCAGCCCGGCCACCTCATCGACCTCATGGCCACCTGCGTCGACGTGGCCGGCGCCGAGTACCCCAGCGAGGTGGGCGGCACCAGGATCACGCCCCTGGAAGGCCGCAGCCTCGCGCCCGCCTTCGCGGGCAAGCCCATCGAGCGCGAGGCCATCTACTGGGAGCACGAAGGCAACCGAGCCATCCGCGTCGGCAACTGGAAACTCGTCGCCCGCGGCGCCAACGGGCCCTGGGAACTCTATCGCATGGACGCCGACCGCAGCGAACTCAACGACCTGGCGTCCGAGCAGCCCGACCGCGTCCGACAGATGGCTGCGCAGTGGGAGACCTTCGCCCAGAAGGCCCACATGATCCCCTGGCCCTATAGAGGCAAGTACGGAAGCAAGTAGCGTGGTTAGCCGGCGGGCTTGCCCGCCGCGTATGTGTTACGAAAGCGAACATCGCGTGAAGCGCCGCCAGTTCCTCAAAGCAGCCGGCCTGGGCGCCGCCTCGTTGCTCACCGGCTGTGCTCGGGCCGTCCGGGCCGGGACGCCCGCACGCCGGCCCAACGTCATCATCTTCTTCACCGACGACCAGGGCTACAACGACGTCGGGTGCTTCGGCTCCCCCCGGATTCGCACGCCCCATTTCGACCGCATGGCCGCCGAGGGGACGAAGTTCACGAGTTTCTACGCCCAGGCGGTCTGCGGCCCGTCGCGCGCCGCCATCATGACCGGCTGCTACCCCATCCGCGTGGCCGAGCCGGGTAACCGCAAGAACCAGCACACGATCCTCGACCCGCGCGAGGTCACCATCGCCGAGGTGCTGAAAGGCGCCGGCTACGCCACGGCCTGCATCGGCAAGTGGCACCTTGCCGGAACCGGCGGCGGCCGCGGCCACGGGCCGTTCCCTGCGGAACTCATGCCCACGGCCCAGGGCTTCGATTCCTTCTTCGGCACGCCGCTCCACAACGGCTTCACGCGGAAACCTGAGCCCAAGCGATTCGTCACCGAACTGATGCGCGGCAGCGCGGTCCTGGAGTCCCCCACCGACATGGACCTCCTGACGAAGCGCTATACCGAGGAGGCGATCCGCTTCATCCGCGCGAACCAGGACCGGCCGTTCTTCCTGTACCTGGCGCACAACATGCCGCACGTGCCGCTTGGCGCGTCGAAGGCCTTCCGCGGCCGCTCGCCGCGCGGCCTGTACGGCGACGCCATCGAGGAACTCGACTGGAGCGCCGGCCAGGTCGTCGCCACGCTCACCGAACTCGGTCTCGACGAGCACACCCTCGTCGTCTTCACGTCCGACAACGGCCCGTGGATCGAGAAACACCTCGGCGACTATGGCGGCAGCGCCGACCCGCTGCGCGGCTCGAAGATGATGACCTGGGACGGCGGCCTGCGTGTCCCGTGCATCATGCGATGGCCGGGCCACGTCCCTGCGGGGCGAGTCTGCGACGACATCGCCACCACGATGGACCTCCTGCCGACCGTCGCCCGACTGGCCGGCGCCCGTGTGCCCGGCGACCGCATCCTCGACGGTGTGGACCTTTGGCCCCTCATCACAGACAAGCCCGGCGCGAGGAGCCCCCGCGAAACGTTCTACTACTACTGTTTTACGCACCTTCAGGCCGTCCGCAGCGGCAAGTGGAAACTGGTCCTGCCGCGCCCCGCGCGGCCGCCGTGGACCGGATGGTCCGCACGGATGGTCGATGCCGTGCCGCAGGCGCAACTGTACGACCTGGCGTCCGACATCGAAGAGTCCCGCGACGTGGCCGACCGGCACCCGGAGATCGTTGCCCGTCTGACGGCCCTCGTCGAGAAGGCCCGCGACGACCTCGGCGACTACGACCGCGTCGGCAAGGGGGCCCGTTTCTTCGATGGTCCGCCCCCGGCGTCGGCCGACCGGCGCGACGGACGGCGCCCGTCGTGAAAGACGATTAACACGACAGCGCCACTTACCGCGTTCCGCGCGGCGGCCTTCCCAGGCCGCCGCGAACGCAGTTTATGCCTGTTCCTGGTGGCCTGGGAAGGCCACCAGGCGGACAGGAGGTTCCGATGAAACGACGCGCTTCGCGCGGTGGGTCTCCGTACGTGTTTAGCGTTGTCATTCTGAGGCCCGCTTGCGGGCCGAAGAATCTCGCCGTGGTCTTTGCTGTTTCGTCGTTTCCACGGCGAGACCCTTCGCTTCGCTCAGGGTTACAGCCACAACCGACACGCTAAACACGTACGGGTCTCCCGACCCGCCGCGCAAGGTGCGAAAAACACACGGCCGGACAAGACCGGCCGTGGCACACGGAATGACGGGAGGTTCCGATGAAACGACGCGACTTCCTTAAGGCCGTCGGCCTGGGCGCAGCCTCCCTGGCGCTGCCGCGGCCGCTCGCCGGCGCCGAGAAGAGGCGGCTCAACGTCGTCTTTATTCTCATCGACGACATGGGCTGGACCGACGCCGGCTGCTACGGCAGCACCTTCTACGACACGCCGCACATCGACCGCCTCGCCACCCAAGGCATGCGCTTCACCGACGCCTACGCCGCATGCCCCGTCTGCTCGCCGACCCGGGCGAGCATCATGGCCGGCAAGTATCCCGCGCGGCTGAACCTGACGAACTGGCTCAGCGGCCACATCCGGAAGCGGCTCATCGGCGCCCCTTACATCGGCCAACTGCCGCTCGAGGAGGTGACCCCGGCCGAGGCGTTCAAGGAGGCCGGCTACGCCACGTGCTTCATCGGCAAGTGGCATTTGGGCGGCGAGCCGTTCTACCCCGAGCACCAGGGCTTCGACGTCAACGTCGCGGGCAACCAAAGCGGCCATCCCGCCGCCGGCTACTTCTCGCCCTATCGCAACCCGCAACTGAAGGACGGGCCCAAGGGCGAATACCTCACCGACCGCCTCACCGACGAGGCGCTGAAGTTCCTCGACGCCGCACGCCACAAACCGTTTCTGCTGTACCTCTCGCACTACGCCGTCCACACGCCGATCCAGGCGAAGAAGGACCTCACGGAGAAGTACAAGGCCAAGGCCGAAGGCCTGCCCCCGCCGAAAGGGCCGCGCTACGTCTCCGAGGGCGCGACGCAGGCCCGTCAGGTCCAGGACCATCCGGTCTACGCCGCCATGGTCCGCAGCATGGACGAAAGCGTCGGCCGCGTCATGAAGAAACTTGAGGCCCTCGGCATCGCCGACCGGACGGCCGTCTTCTTCATGTCCGACAACGGCGGCTATTCCACGACGCGAGGCGGACCCACGTCCAACGTGCCGCTCAGGGCCGGCAAGGGTTGGCTCTACGAGGGCGGCATCCGCGAGCCGATGATCGTCAAGTGGCCGGGCGTCGCCAAGCCCGGCAGCACCTGCAGCGTGCCCGTGACGAGCACGGACTTCTACCCGACGATGCTCCAGATGGCGGGCCTGCCGCTTCGGCCCGAGCAACACGTCGACGGCGTCAGCCTGGCGCCGCTCCTGAAGGGCGGCGGGTCGCTCTCGCGCAAGGCCCTCTACTGGCACTACCCGCACTACTCGCCTCAGGGCGGCAGCCCCAGCGGGGCCGTCCGCGAGGGCGACTACAAACTCATCGAGTCCTTCGAGGATGACCGCGTCGAACTCTACAACCTCCGGGACGACATCGGCGAGAAGCACGACCTGGCCGCCGACATGCCCGACCGCGCCGCACGCCTCCGCACGATGCTCCACCAGTGGCGACGTGCCGTCGATGCCCGCATGCCGCGGCCGAACCCCGACTTCAACCAGCCCAAGAAAGGCGCCAAGTGACCCGCGAGACGATCAGCCGACGGAGGTTCCTCAAGGCTGCCGGGCTGGGGGCGGTAGCGCTCGCGCTGCCACCGCGGCTGGACGGCGCCGGCGCGCCGCGCGGCAAACCCAACATCGTCTTCATCCTCATCGACGACCAGCGGTGGGACGTCATGGCGTGCGCCGCCCACCCCTTCGTCAAGAGCCCGAACCTCGACCGCCTGGCCCGCGAGGGGGCGATGTTCACCCGCGCCTTCGTCACCACGTCATTGTGCAGCCCGTCGCGCGCCAGTTTCCTGACCGGCCGCTACGCCCACGGCCACGGCGTGGGCACCAACGCCGGCCGCGACCCCGATCCGCAGTGGCCTACCTTCCCGGCGCTGCTGCGGACGGCGGGGTACGAGACCGCCTTTGTCGGCAAGTGGCACATGGCCGGCCACAACCGCCCGCGGCCCGGCTTCGATCACTGGGTCAGTTTCCGCGGACAGGGCAACTACACCCGCAACACGCTCAACGTCAACGGCGAGACGGTCGAGTTGGCGAAGTACGTGACGGACGATTTGACGGACCGCGCCGTCGAGTGGCTCCGCCGCAAACGCACACGGCCGTTCATGCTTTACCTCTCGCACAAGGCGGTTCACGCCAACTTCACCCCCGCCCCGCGACACGCAAACCTGTACGCCGACGTCGAGATGGCGCTTAACACACGCCAGGACGACCGCCTCGACACGAAGGTCCGCTGGGGCCGATACTTCCCCGAGAACACGTGGCAAAAAGACCTGCGGCGGTACATGCAGACGCTGCGGGCCGTGGACGACGGCGTCGGCAAGGTCCTCGACACGCTCGACTCGCTCGGCCTGGCCGACACGACGATGGTGATCTTCACGTCCGACAACGGTTACTTCCACGGCGAGCACCGGCTGTGGGACAAGCGGGCGGCATACGAGCCGAGCATCCGCATCCCCATGCTGGTCCGATACCCGCCGCTCGTCCGCCCCGGCGCCAGGATCGACGCCCTCGTGCTGAACATCGACCTCGCCCCGACGCTGCTGGACCTCGCCGGCGCCGAGGCCCCCGAGACGATGCAGGGACGCAGTTGGCTTCCCCTGGCGCGAGGCGACACCTCGGCCGGCCGGCGAACGAGTTTCCTGTACGAGTATTTCCGCGAGGGCGACCCCAGGTTCAACCGGCCCTCCGTCCTGGCGGTGCGCACCGCCAGGTACAAGTACATCACCTACCCGGACCGCGAGGGGGCGCCCGTCGAACTGTACGACCTCCAGACCGACCCCGAAGAACTGACCAACCTCGCTCCGGACGCGAAGCACAAAGAGACCCTCGCCCGCCTGGCCGCCGAGTTGGAGAGCCAGAAGAAGGCCACCGGTTTCCGCTGGCCGGAAAGCGTCAACCGCGAGGACCGGGGGAAGTGACGGCAGCGCGGTGACGTGTGGCCGCAGCCCGGGCCGGATGAGGGAACGGCAGACGTTACTCCTGTCAACGAGGAGAGCCTCATGAACGCATCCGGACGGACGCGACGCGAGTTCCTCCAATCCGTCGGCCTGGGCGCCGCCGCGCTCGCCGCCGGATGGGCCCTGCCCGCGCCCGGCGCGGCCCGCGCGAAAGCCGCGCCCGCCCCCGGCCGCAAGCCCGACATCCTTCTCATCATCTCCGACGATATGGGGTACTCCGACCTCGGCTGTTACGGCGGGGAAATCGAGACGCCCAACCTCGACCGCGTGGCCGCACGCGGCATCCGATTCACCGAGTACCACACCGAGAACATGTGCGCCCCGACGCGGGCCACCCTGCTGACCGGGCGGTACTACATTCGCGGGTTCAACAGCGACAACAACGTGACGATTCCCGAGGCGCTGTCGGCGGCCGGCTATCACTGCTGCATGTCGGGCAAGTGGCACAACACGAACGACGTTCGTCCGCCCCGGCTGGCGCCGCAGAAGCGGGGGTTCGACCATTTCTTCGGAACGCCCATCGGTTGCGGCAGTTTCTTCGCCCCGCTCATGCTGACCCGAGACGGCGAACCGGCCGAGGCCGAGTGGCGCCGCCAAGACTTCTATTACACCGACGCCATCAGCACGAGTGCCGTCGCCTACATCAACGGCACGCCGAAGGACACGCCGCTGTTCCTTTACGTGGCCTACACGGCCGCCCATTGGCCGCTCCACGCCCTTCCGGAAGACATCGCCAGGTACAAGGGCCGCTACGCCGCAGGTTGGGACACACTGCGCGAGCAGCGCCTGGCCCGCATGAAGCAACTGGGCGTCATCGGGCCCGACACGCCCCTGTCGCCTCGCCATCCGAACGTGCCCGCCTGGAACGATGAGCCGAACAGACCGTGGCAGGAGCGACGCATGGAGGTCTACGCCGCCCAGGTCGACCGCATGGACGCCGGCATCGGACGCATCCTCGAGGCCCTCCAGGGCCGGGGCCGCCTCGACAACACCCTCCTGATGTTCACCATCGACAACGGCGGGTGCCACGTCGAGTACGGCGCTAACCGCAAGGGCACGTTCCTGAATGCCAGGACGCGAGACGGGCGGCCGCTTCGGGTCGGCAACCGGCCCGACGTCATGCCCGGGCCCGAGGACACGTGGCAGAGTTACGGCTACGGGTGGGCCAATGTCAGCAACACGCCGTTCCGCATGTTCAAGCAGTACGACCACGAGGGCGGCATTCGCGTTCCCCTCATCGTCCAATGGCCGCAGGTCATCACCAAGGGCGGGCAGATCACCGGCCAAGTGGCCCACGTGATCGACCTGCTGCCCACCGCCCTCGACGCCGCCGGCGCTGCGTATCCCGAGACCTTGCAAGGGCGGCCCATCGCGCCCGCCGACGGGGCGAGCCTCGTGCCGGTCTTCCGCGGCGAGCGGCGCACCGGCCATGACGCCCTGTTCTGGAAATTCGCCCACGGCCGGGCCGTCCGACAGGGCAAGTGGAAACTCGTCAAGATGGACTCGGGACCATGGGAACTCTACGACCTCGCGAGCGACCCCGTCGAACTGACCGACCTTGCCGCCAAGTTCCCCGATAAGGTCCGGGAACTTGAGACCCTCTGGCAGGCGTGGTTCGACAGCGGCAAGGTCACGCGCAAGAAGCCATCGAAAAAACGGACTTAGCGCTAC
>CAZEBQ010000068.1:13855-15429 GCA_964510295.1 uncultured Anaerolineales bacterium
GCGGCCAATCTTGGCTGCCGCGCGGTGGGTCTCCGCACCCACCGCGAAGAAAACCGAAGTGATAGCGCGGCGGGTACTCCAGACCCGCCGCGCAAAGTAGCGTTGTGGCACTGGCCGCACCGGCGGCTATCCCGCTTGCTCGCGAAGCGGTTCGGAGGTACGATTCCAACGTTCCGAGCGCCTGTCAGCGGTGTGAGCGGAACCGTTCGCAATGAGTGGAGGTCATCGGCCAATGGCAAATCACCTGAATCGACGCCGTTTCCTGCGGAATCTCGGCCTGGGCGCCGCCGCGATGGCCGCGGGGTGTACCCTGCCCGCGCCCGGCGCGGCCCGCGCGAAGGCGGCGCCCGCCGGCCGCCGCAGGCCCAACATCCTCTTCATCATGGTCGATGACCTCGGCAAGGAATGGATCAGTTGCTGCGGTGCCGAGGACATCAAGACGCCCCACCTCGACCGCCTGGCCGCAGGCGGCATGCGCATGACCAACGCCTACTCCATGCCCCAGTGCACCCCCAGCCGCGTCACCCTTCTCGCGGGCCAGTATCCGTGGCGCACGGGGTGGACCAACCACTGGGACGTGCCGCGATGGGGCGTCGGGTACTTCGACTGGAAACGCCACACCACGTTCGCCAACATCCTGAAGAAGGCCGGCTACGCCACCGCCGCCGCAGGCAAGTGGCAGATCAACGACTTCCGCCTGACGCCCGACGCCATGGCCAAACACGGATTCGACGAGTGGTGCATGTGGACCGGCTACGAATCGGGGAACCCGCCCAGCGGCAAACGGTACTGGGACCCCTACATCCACACGCGCCAGGGAAGCAAGACCTACGAGGGCAAGTTCGGGCCCGACCTCTACACCGATTTCCTCATCGACTTCATGGGCAAGCACAAAGACGAGCCCATGTGCCTCTACTTCCCGATGTGCCTGACCCACGGGCCACTCGTCCACACGCCCGACGAACCCGACGCCACGAGCGGCGCCGACAAACACAAGGCCATGGTCCGCTACGTCGACAAACTCATCGGCCGCCTCGTCGCCGCCATCGACGACCTCGGCATCCGAGGCGACACCATCATCATCTTCACCACCGACAACGGGTCGGGCGGCGGCCAGACCGGCACGCGAAACGGCCGGAAGGTCCGCGGAGGCAAGGCCAAGACCTCCGAGAACGGCGTCTGCGCGCCCTTCCTCGTCAACGGACCGGGACGCGTTCCGGCCGGGACGGTCTCCGGCGCCCTGACCGACTTCACCGACCTTCTGCCGACCTTCGCCGAACTCGCCGGCGCCGCCGTGCCCGAGGACCTGGTCATCGACGGCGTCTCCATCGCGCCGGTCCTGCTCGGAAAGGCCAAAGACTCGCCGCGCGAGTGGATCATGGCCCTCGGCCACGGCGCGGGCACGTGCGACGAGAAGGGGGTGCGCGGCAAGAACGACTTTGCCGACCGCGTCATCCGCGACAAGCGGCACAAGATCTGGATCGACCCCAGCCGCACCATCACGCGGCTCCACGACCTCGTGGCCGACCCGCAGGAGGAGACGAATCTCCTCGCGAGCACCGACGCCGCCCACG
>CAZEBQ010000069.1:0-15390 GCA_964510295.1 uncultured Anaerolineales bacterium
CACCGCCTCAAAGGCGGTGGGGTTAAACCAGGTGCACGGAACCTAAACACGTACGCGCCGGGATGGCCGTGCCACTTGCCGCCGGCTCACGTGTGTGCCGGCGTATGCCAGAATGGCAGAACCGGCCGGCCCCGACCGCCCATACGGCATGCCGAACCCCCCGTCCTGGCCCAGGAGGGGATGTGCGTTTGGCATCGCCTTTGCATTTTGTCCGGCGCAGAAGTAAGCCGGCGTCACAAGGCAAGGAGAACGGAGATGGCTATGAAGGCATGGGTACCCGCAGCGAGGCCTTTCGCGGAACTGCAGCGCGAGATGAACCGCGTGTTCGATTCGGTCTTCGGACGGCACTTCCGGCCGGTCGGCCGCCTGCGGTCCGGCTACGTCTATCCGCCCACGAACGTCCGCGAGACCGACGACGCCTACACGGTGGCGTGCGAGGTCCCCGGGCTGGAGATGGCCGACCTGGAGGTGTACGTGACGGGCGACCAGTTGACCGTCTCCGGCACGCGCACGAACACGATTCCGGAAGAAGGGGTGACGCTCCACCGCCACGAGCGAGACACCGGCCGGTTCAGCCGGGCCGTGACGCTGCCCGGTCCCCTCGACAGCGCCCGGACGGAGGCCACGTTGGCCGAAGGCGTCCTGACCGTCCGGATTCCGAAGACCGAGGAAGCCAAACCGAAACGCGTCGAGGTCCACCTCGGCGACTAGGCACGCCGCCGCACACACCGAAGGAGGCACGAACCATGGCCGACCCGATTGACGTACCGGTTGAGACCAACCACAACCCGCTGCAGCCGCCCGAGAGTTACTTCGTCCCGGCGACCGACGTCTACGAGACGGCGGACGGACTGACCCTCGTCGCCGAGATGCCCGGCATCAAGCCGGACGGCCTCGCCGTAACGGTCGAGGAGAACATCCTGGTGATCCGCGGCGCGCCCGGTCCCGAGGTCTCCGACGGCGAGGTGCTCCTGAAGGAATTCACGGCCGGCGAGTTCTACCGGGCCTTTCAGTTGCCGGCCGATTACGACACCGAGAGGATCGATGCCGGCCTCCGGCAGGGCGTTCTGACGCTGACGTTGCCCAAGTCCGAGAGGCTCAAGCCGCGGCGCATCGAGGTCAAGGTTGAATAGCCGACCGGCCCGCCGCGCCCCACGCACACGCACACACACCGAAACCCGGAAGGAGGTGCCATCATGGCGATGATACCATGGAGAGGACGAACGCTGCCGGTGGCGACGCTCATGTCGCTCCGCGAGGAGATGAACGACCTCTTGAGCCGGTTCTGGTCGCACACGAGCGAACCCTTCGGCCTGGCCGAATGGTCACCCGCCCTCGACGTCTCGGAGACCGACGACGCCGTCCTCGTGCATGCCGAGATCCCCGGGATCGATCCGAAGGAACTCGACATCGCCGTCGTCGGCAACACGCTGACCCTGCGCGGCGAGAAGAAGAGCGAGGCAGAGCAACAGGGAACGAACTACCATCGCGTCGAGCGACGGTACGGGGCGTTTACCCGGAGCCTCAGACTGCCGGCGGCGGTGGACGCCGAACACGTCACGGCCAAGGCCGCCGCGGGCGTTCTCGAAATCCGCCTGCCCAAGAGAGAAGAGGCCAAGGCCAAGCGGATTGAGATCAAGACCGACTGACCGGCCCGAGACAACCGAAACCGAGGAACCGGGAACCGAAGCGGCGCGACCCTTGCACGCGTGGCCGGTTCCCGGTTCGCACCTTGTGCAGCGGTTGTTGCCTGGGGCGCCGGATGTGGCTATGATAGAGGCAGTTCCCCTCACGTTCGGGAAAGGAGCCTCGCATGCGTCCCGCGATCCTCGCACAAGGCCACCAGGACCTGGGCCATCTGGCCCGGCACATGAGCGACATCATGCACCGGGTCCTGCACTCGAGTTTCTCGACGGGTCAGAAGCCGCCGGACTGGGTGCCGGCGGTCGACATCAGCGAGATGTGCGACCATTGGGAGGTCATTGTCGAACTGGCCGGCGTCCGGCGCGGAGACATCGAGGTGTACACCGAGGACCGGCACCTGACGATTACGGGCTGGCGGCACGATCCGACGTCGCCGGAGAAGGTCCGGCTGCACCAGATGGAGATCGCGCAGGGCCAGTTCCGCCGCCGGGTTCTCCTGCCGACCACCGCCGACGAGGATGCCGTCACGGCCCGGTACCGCGACGGCCTGCTCCGCATCCGGATCCCCAAATCCTGACGGCCGCCGACCAGGCACCAGGAGGGCTACCCCGTGCCCGATAGCATCAAAATCAAGAAGCCGCCCCCCGAAACGGCGATCGCGCGGCCGGACGAATCGGCGGTCATTCCCGAGAACCTGCCGGTCATGCCGATCCGCGAGACCGTCCTGTTTCCCGGCATCATCCAACCACTGACCGTCGGGCGCGAACGCAGCCTGGCCCTGGTGCAGGACGTCGTGATGGGCGACCGCATCTTCGCCGTCATGACCCAGCACGACGACGCCGAAGAGGAACCCGCCTTCGACCGCATGTACCACGTGGGCTGCGCCGTCCGCATCCTGAAACTGGTCCGCCTGCCGGACGAGAACCAGACCGTCATCGTCCAGGCCATCGCCCGCATCCGGGCCGAGCGGCTGACCCAGGCGGACCCGTTCTTCCGCATCGACATGTCCCCCCTGCCGGACGTGACGGCCGACAGCACGGAACTGGACGCGCTGGTCGTCAGCGCGCGCGGCCTGATCAGCCACATCATCGAACTCTCGCCCCGCATTCCCCAGGAAGCCATCGCCGTGGTGGCCTCCATCGACTCGCCCGGCCAACTGGCGGACTTTATCGCGGCCAACATGAGCGTCGACGTCGCCCAGAAGCAGGCCCTGCTCGAGGAGCCGCACGTCGCCGAGCGCCTGCGGATCGCCACCGACCTGATGCAGCGTGAGATCGAGGTCCTGGAACTCGCCAGCAAGATCCAGTCCGATGCACGCGAACGCATCGAGGAAACCCAACGCGAGTACTACCTGAGGGAGCAACTCAAAAGCATCCAGGATGAACTCGGCGAAAAGGACGAGAAAACCGTCCTCATCGAGCAACTCCGCAAGGACCTCGACGACGCCACCATGCCCGAGGCCGTCCGCACCGAGGCCGAACGCGAACTGAAACGCCTCGCCGTCATGCCGATCCACGCCCCGGACTTCAACGTCGGCCGGACCTACCTGGAGTACATGGCCGAGATGCCGTGGGCCAAGAGCACCGACGACCGGATTGACCTCGCGAAGGCCGAGGAGATTCTCGACCACGACCACTACGGCCTGGCGGAGCCGAAGCGGCGGATCCTCGAGTTCCTGGCCGTCCGCAAACTGAAGGCCGACCTGCGCGGGCCGATCCTCTGCTTCGTCGGGCCGCCCGGCGTCGGAAAGACCAGCCTCGGACGCAGCATCGCCCGGGCCATGGGCCGCAAGTTCATCCGCATCAGCCTCGGCGGCATGCGCGACGAGGCCGAAATCCGAGGACACCGCCGCACCTACGTCGGCGCCCTGCCCGGACGCATCATCCTCGAGCTGCGCAAGGGCGGCGTCAACAACCCCGTCTTCATGCTCGACGAGGTCGATAAACTCGGTACCGATTGGCGAGGCGACCCCACCTCGGCACTGCTCGAAGTCCTCGACCCCGAACAGAACTTCTCCTTCACCGACCATTACCTCGACGTGCCGTTCGACCTGTCGAAGGTGCTCTTCATCGCAACCGCCAACCTCCTCGACCCCGTCCCGCCGGCCCTGAAAGACCGGCTCGAGGTCATCACCCTGACCGGCTACGTCGAGGAAGAAAAACTCGCCATCGCCAAACGCTACCTCGTGCCGCGCCAGAGACGCGAACACGGCATGAGCGGGCGGCAGATTAAACTCACCCAGGGCGCGCTGCGGCAGATCATCCGCTACTACACACGCGAGGCCGGCGTCCGGAACCTCGAACGCGCCATCGCAGGCGTCTGCCGCGGCGTCGCACGACGCATCGGCCAGAACCAGACCGACGGCCTCACAATCAAAGGGGCCGACGTCGCCGAGTTCCTTGGCGCGGCCAAGTTCCTGCCCGAGGTCAAACTCCGGACCTCAACGCCCGGCGTCGCGACGGGCCTCGCATGGACCCCCGCCGGCGGTGACATCCTCTTCATCGAGGCCACCGCCATGCCCGGCACCGGCAAACTCGCCCTCACCGGACAACTCGGCAACGTCATCAAGGAATCGGCCCAGGCCGCCCTGTCGTACATCCGCTCACGCGCCGACCGATGGCACATCGATGCGAAGACCTTCCGCAAGAGCGACCTGCACGTCCACATCCCGGCCGGGGCAACCCCCAAAGACGGACCCAGCGCAGGCGTTACCCTCTTCGTCGCCCTGACCTCCCTCCTGACCGACAACAGCGTCCGCAGCAACGTCGCCATGACCGGAGAGATAACCTTGCGGGGACTCGTGTTGCCCGTCGGCGGCGTCAAGGAGAAGGTTCTGGCCGCCAAACGCGCCGGCATCAAGACCGTCGTTCTGCCCGAGCGCAACCGCAAGGACGTCGAAGAAATCCCCAAAGACATCCGGCGCGACATGAGTTTCCACTACGTGCAAAACGTGGAGGAGGTCCTGCCGCTGGTCCTGACCGACGGCAAAGCCCCGGCCGCCGCAAAGCACGCTTCCCGCGCGGGGGCCGGCCACACCCGCCGTGCGAAGAGGCGCACACCCCAACCGCGAACTACTTGAGATTTCTCTTGCCTTTCTCGCGGATGGGCGCATACTGAGAGTGAGGTCTACTGATAGGGTCGTAGTGTCGCTGCTTTCCGGGGGGCATACGGATGCAGACAGCCACGCGAGGAACCCTTTCACTTCTCGCCGCCTTCCTGACGGCCGTGTCGGCCTTCACCGTCGCGTCCGACGGCGCCACGCTGAAGCACAAGAAGACCGGCCAGACCATCACGGGCACGCTGACCCAACAGAAGATCAACCAGCGCCGTGGCTTCAAACTGGAGGACGGCGGCATCCGGTTCATCAAACTCGATGAGTGGAAAATCATCGAGGCCGACGCCCCCGCCCCCAAACCCAGGCCCGACACGCCGAAGCCGGACACCCGCGCCCCCCCCGCGCCCGACACCGCCAAGCCCGCTGCGGCGGACGAGAAGCGGGTCTTCATCATCCCCATAACCGGACCCATCAAGCAGAACTGCCTGCCCGAGGCCATTGACCGGGCCCTGATGGAAGCCAAGGCACGCAAGGCCGCCGTCGTCGTCTTCCACATCGACACGCCCGGAGGCTACGTTTACGTTGCCGAGAAGATCATCGAGTGCGTCAAAAACGTGGACTGGGCCACCACCATCTCGTGGGTCGAGGGAGGCCAGAAGCAGGCCCTCTCGGCCGGGGCCTATATCTGCATGGCCACCCACAAGATCCTCATGGCGCCCGGAACGACCATCGGGGCCGCCACCCCCTACCGCCTCACGTGGACCGGCTCGGCCGAGGTCGACGAGAAGTTCAAGAGCGCCTTTCGCGCGAAGTTCCGAAGCCTGGCCGAGCAGCGCGGCCACTCGCCCGTCATCGCCGACGCCATGGTCGACAACAGCCTCTCCGCCGTCCAGGTCTGGCTCGACGGCAAGCAGATGATCGTCACCGAAGACGAGGCCAGCCGACTCCGCGGCGAGCACGCCAAAGACAAGCGATTCAAGCGAGGCAAGGTCATCGCCAGGAAGGGAAAACTGCTTACCCTTACAAGCCAGGAGGCCCTCGAGTTCAAGGTGGCCAGCGGCATCGCCGCCACCGAAGACGAGTTGCTCAACCAGATCGGATTCCGCGACGCCGAGGTCGCCAAGGCCGTCTGGCTGCCGGCGTGGGTCAAGCAGACCACCGAAACGCGGACCAAGAAACTCAAAAAGCACGAAACCCTCTTCTTCCATCACTTCAGGCAGGCCGCGCGCGAAGACCCCCACCACCAGACCTGCTACGTCACCGAGAGCGGCAACTTCGTCGACGGCGGACAGAGTTGGAGAGAGCGCACCGACCGCTCTCTGGCCCAACTCAAGAGGTGCGCCGTCGCCCTCAAGGAACTCGAAAAACTCCTGAAAGACGAACGCTACGGCGCGCCCATCTCCGAGGAATCACTCAACGAGATGAAGATGGACATGGAAAGTACATACAGACGCCTCCAGCGCGAGCGAAACCTCACCCGGCCCCCGTAACCCACCCCGAAGCCATCGAGCGCGGCCACGCGGTCAGGAGTCGCCGGCAGGCGCCGCTTGCCCTCACCCCGGAGGCAGGGAGGTCGGTTCGTCGGTCACGGGGACGGCGTGCGGCGGTTGGACCACTTGCATGGTTCGCCATTTGCCGCCCAGGAACCGACCCCACATCACCAGGCCCAGGACCGCAATGTAGACCGTGACGGCGCCCCACGGACCGAAACTGCCCCACTCCGGCTTCAACGTCGCCACCAGCCACGACCCGCCCAGACCCAGACCGTAGCACAGGGTCAGTTGGACGATGCCCGGCCAGAGCGTGTCGCCGGCCCCGCGCAGGCTGCCGATAAAGATGACGTTCATGGCGTCGAAGGCCTGGCACACGAGAATGACGAGCATGGCCCGCTCGGCAATCGACTGGACCAGCGGGTCGCCCGCCTCGTTGAAGATGGCGACCAGAGGCCCGCGCGCCACCCAGAGCACCAGTCCCGTGCTCACCATGTAGACCTCGGCCAGGGCAAATCCGGCGTGGGCCCGCCGCCACGCCAGGTGCGTCCGCCCTGCCCCGCAGTAGCGGCCGACGATGGCCGTGACGGCCGAACTGACGCCGATCGCCGGCATGAAACACAGGTGCCAATACCGGTTCAGGACGGCCGCCGCCGCCAAGTGAGCCGTGCCGAAGCCGCCGAGGACGCGGCCCATGAAGATGGTCCACATCAGGATGTCGCCGCTGAAGACGGCCCCGGCCGGGGCGCCGATCCGCACGAGGTCCTTGACGGCCGACCAGCGGAACCCGAACTGGCGCCGCACCTCGAACCGCCGACCCACCACCCCCGACACGAAGACCACCGCCAAGACGGCCGCCTCGACCGCAAAGCCGAGGACCGTCCCGATACCCGCGCCCGCCAAGCCGAGTTCCGGGAACCCGAACTTGCCGAAGATCAGCACCCAATTCGCGACAACGTTCACGACGTTCGCGACGACGCCCGCCACCAGGTTGATGCCCGGCCGGTGAATGCCCACGAACCACGCGCCCAGCGCCCGGGCCGACAGGGCGAAGAACGAGCCGCCCAACAGAATCTGGAAGTACGTCGTCTCAAGGGCCGCCACGTGCGGCTCGTGACCGAACAGGGCCATCAGATGGGGCGCGGGCACGATGAGCAGCGCCAGCAACGCCGCCGCAGCCCACGCCACCCACAGACCGTGCCACCCGTACACCGACGACTGTTCCGGCCGCCCGGCACCCAGGTTCTGCGACGCGAACGTGCTGACGCACGAGAGCAGCCCCATGAAGAAGCAGACCGGCACGAACGCCGAGATGCCCCCGATGAACTGGGCCGACAGCGCCTCTTTGCTCACCGTCGAGACCATCCACCCGTCCACGAACTGCATCACCGTGATGCTGACCGTGTTCAGCACCATCGGGACGGCCAGGTGCACAACCTCCCCGATGCCCCACCAGCGGGCGGGGTCGGGCGTGAGGTCCGCAAGGCACGGTGTCTCGTCGCTGAGCATCGGCTCGGCTCTCGGAATGGCCGGGTGGCATGGCCACGCTTGCGTGGCCATGCAACGCCTTCTGCACGTTGACGCTCATGGCCACGCAAGCGTGGCCATGCCACCCGCGAGATCCTAATCGCGGCTCGACAGTATAGCCGCATGCCCGGAACCTGCAAGCCATCGACACGCTGCTTGACGGCAGCCGGCGCCCAGCATACGATGGCAACATCATGTTCACGGGACTGGTGGAAACCGTCGGCGAGGTCGTATCGGTCGGCCGAACGGCGGCCGGCCTGCGCCTGCGCGTGGACCTGAAAGACGCCGCCAAGGGCGTGGCGACGGGCGACTCCATCAACCTCAGCGGCGCGTGCCAGACCGTCGCTCGAATCGACGGCTCCGTGGCCGCCTTCGACACGGTCGCCGAAACGCTTGCCAGGACGACCCTCGGCTCGTGGGGGCCGGGCACGGCGGTCAACGTCGAGCGGAGCCTGCGGCCGGGCGACCGCCTGGGCGGGCACATCGTCGCGGGACACGTCGACGGCACAGGCCGCATCATCGAGAACGGCGAGCGCGGCGGGGGATGGGTGCTGAGAATCGAGACGCCGGCCGAACTCCTGCCGGAGATCGCACCCAAGGCATCCATCGCCATCGACGGCGTCAGCCTGACGGTCGTCGAGGCCGGGCCGGCCGTCAGCGTTGCCCTGATTCCGACAACGCTTGCCGAGACGACGCTCGGGCGGCTGAAAGCCGGCGACCGCGCCAACCTCGAGACCGACCTCCTCGCCAAGTACGTCCGCCGCGCCCTCGCCGCCGGCGCGGGCGCCGACGCCGCCAACCGCCGCCTGATGGAGGTCCTCGCCCGGTCGGGTTTTCTCGACTGAGCGCCGGACGCGCCGAGTAAACTCGGCGGCTAACAGGGCGTGCAACCGCTAACACGGCGCGCCGCGTCAGCCGCCGCGCTCGCGCGGCGCGCAACCGCTATCAGGGCGCCCTTCGTCAGCCACGGCGCTCGCGCGCTTCGTTAGCCACGGCGCTCGCGCGGCGCGCAATCGCTAACACGGCGCGCTTCGTTAGCCGCCGCGCTTGCGCGGCGCGTTAGCCGCTATGGGGGTCATCATGCCCGACGCGTCACATCCCCGAATCGCCGTCACGCTGGGCGACCCGGCAGGGGTCGGCCCGGAGGTGGCGTTGAAGGCGCTTGCCGACGACGGGGTCCGCAGCCTGGCCCGCTTCGGCGTCTTTGGACCGTCGGCCGAGCGCTGGGCAAAACTCGCCGGCGCCGAGCCGTCGTTTCTCACGCAAACGCAGCGCCGGCACACATGGGACGGCCAACTTACAGGCGCCGAACTCGTTCAGGTTGACGCCGATCTCGACGGCCTCCCCCCCAGCGGCCCCAGCATGGCGAGCGGCGAGGCGAGCATCCGGTACATCCTGGCGGCCGTCGAGGCCGCCAAACGCGGGTGGATCGACGCCATCGTCACGGGGCCTATCTCGAAGGAAGCCATCCGCCTGGCGGGCTACTCGTGGCCGGGGCACACGGAACTGTTGGCCGAGCAGTTCGGCACAAGCGAGGTGGCCATGATGCTGGCGGGCGGACCGTTTCGCGTGGTCCTCGTGACGATTCACGTGGCGCTGGCCGAGGCGATTCGGTCGATCACCGCCGAGCGGATCGTGGCGATCTGCCGCCTCGGGTCGGAGGCTGTCCACCGCTGGTTCGGCGTCGAGGTACCGCGGCTGGGCGTGTGCGGCCTGAATCCGCACGCGGGCGAGGCCGGACGGTTCGGCCACGAGGAACGCGAGATTATCGGCCCGGCCGTCGAGAACGCCAACGCCGCCGGCCTCTGCGCCTTCGGTCCCCTGCCGCCCGACACGGCCTTCCACCAAGCGATGCAGGGCAAGTTCGACCTCGTGGTGGCCATGTACCACGACCAGGGGCTGATCCCCATCAAGACCGTCGCGTTCGAGGAGTCGGTCAACGTGACGCTCGGCCTGCCCATCGTCCGGACGAGCGTCGACCACGGCACGGCCTACGACATCGCCGGCCGCAGCCTGGCCAACCCAAGCAGCATGAAGGCGGCCCTGCGTCTGGCGGTCGAGATGGTCGGGCGAGAACGCGCGGCAGACTGAGTGGCAAGAGCGAGCCCGGGGCACAGTGGGGGCTCGGCTTTCGTGCACGGGTGCGTAGCCGCCGCCTCACAGAAGATCCAAGAACTCGTCACGGCCCAAGCCGGCCTGCTCCAGGATCGCCAGAACCGTCCCCTTCGGTATGTCTTTGCCCTGGGGCACGATGACGAGGCGTGTCTGACCTCTTGCGTGGGTGCGGCAGAACGCGCGGTGGCTGCCTTTGCCTCGGTGCGGCGCCTCGACAAACCCCGCTCGGCGCAGGGCCGCAATGATCTTCCTGGAGGATAGGGCTGGCAGTTTGCTCATGGCTCAGACAGCCACTTCCAGCGGCGCGGTGTATCGCTCGGCCTTCTCGAGAGACGGCTGGATGTCAGCCAGAATGCCGAGTTCCTTCGCGTTGGCGATCCAGAGTTCGACGGCTTCCTGAAGGGCCTTGCGGGCAGCCACGGGGGTCCTGCCGAACGAAGCCACCCCGATCTCGGGGCACCTCGACACGAAGCGCTTCCCCTCACGCCAAATCACGGCCGTCAGATGCAGGGTCTTGGCCATCGCAAACACCTCCCGCCCGAATAGTACCACCTCCGCTCGAAAGAGCAAGGCCCAATCGCGGGTCGGTGCGGATGCCTGCCGACACCGGCACGCGGCTTGTGTTTTTGGCTGCGCTCGATGCGTCGCACAAGGTTACAATCGGTACGGTGCCCGGCAGAGAGGCCGTGATGAACCACCCTCCCACCCAGCGCGAGATCAAGGCGATGTTGGCCGAGGCGGGGCTGCGCCCGGACCGGCGTTTGGGGCAGCACTTTCTCGTCGATGGCAACCTCATGCGGATGCTCGTCGAGGCGGCGGATCTCGCCCCCGACGACACGGTCCTGGAGGTCGGCGCCGGCGTCGGGAATCTGACCGGCCTGCTGCTGGCCGCAGCCGGGCACGTCATCGCCGTCGAGGTCGACTCACGCCTGGCGGCCGTCGCCCGCGACCGTCTGGCCGACGCCGCTCGTCTCGACCTGCTGGTCACCGACGTCCTGGCCGACAAGCACCGCGTCGCCCCGGCCGTCCTGGAGGCGGTCGAGCGGCGCCGGGGCGAACTCGGCGGTCCCGTGAAACTGGTGGCCAACCTGCCGTACCAGGCGGCCACGCCGCTGGTTGCGGAACTGGTCCGGGCGGACCCGCCTCCGGAGCGGCTCGTCTTCACGGTCCAGAAGGAGGTGGCCGACCGTCTGGTCGCCGCGCCCGACACGTCGGACTACGGCCCCGCGAGCGTTCTGGTCCAGGGGTTGGCGGCGGTGGAGGTGCTGCGGCGTCTGGGGCCGAGCGTATTCTGGCCGCAGCCCCGCGTGTGGTCGGCGATGGTGCGGATCCGGCCGAGCGCTGCCCGGCGGCGCCAGGTGGCGGACCTCGCCGTGTTTCGCCAAACGATCGACGGTCTGTTCGCCCATCGGCGGAAACGCGCCCCGAGAAGCCTCGCCCTGGCCGACCCGGCCGGCGCCTCGCCCCAGGAGTGGGCCCGGCGGCTGACGGCGGCAGGGCTCGACCCGACGGCGCGCGGCGAGGCGTACTCGGTCGAGGAGATCATCCGCCTGGCCAACACCATGGCGCACGAAGGTGAAGACTGAGCACCCGGCCTGACTCCTGTTTCTTGGTTCAACTCCCAAAAGCGGGGGACGGCACGTAGGCCGGGGCAGAGCGACACGCCGCCCCGGCGATGGCTACCGGCACCGCTACCGCTGCCGGGGCGCGCCCCGGCCTACGGGCTATAAGGCCACTTCCCGCGCGGTGGGTCTCCTGACCCGCCGCGCGTAAACGGCCGTTTGCCAGGCTGCGCGGCGGGTACGGAGACCCGCCGCGCACGAAGTGCCGCTGTAGTGCTTATACTACAATCTCACTTCCCGCGCGGTGGGTCTCCCGACCCACCGCGCAAAATGGGAGACCCACCGCGCGAAACGGCGAAGTGGCGTTGGGGTACTAATCGCGTGCGGGCATCAGGTCGGGGCGGTTCTCGCGGAACCAGGCAAGCGTCTCGCGGAGGGACTCTTCGGTGCCAACGTGCGGCTGGTAGCCGAGAACGCGCCGGGCCTTGTCGGTGTTGTAGGTCAGGGGCGCCGACATGAACTTGACGCGCGCCTTGTTGACAAGCGGCGGCTCGGCGCCTCGGCGAAGCGAGTAGATGCCCTCGAAGATCGGACACGCCAGCCGCACCAGCCATTTCGGCACGTGCCGCGACGGCATCGGGTACCCCGTCTCCTCGCAGATGATCTCCAACAGCCGCACACGCGTGATCGGGTCGCCGTTCGTGACGAGGAACACCTCGCCGACGACGTCGGGTCGGGTGGCGGCCAGCAGCAAGGCGTCCACGAGGTTCCCGACGTAGACGAACGTGATGGGATGGCGGCCGGAGCCGATGAACTTGAACGTCCCGGCCTTCAGGTTGGCCAGAATCCTCGGCAGCACCTGGCGGTCGCGGGGCCCGTAGACGTACGGCGGCCGGACGATGGCGGCTTGAAGGCCGCGGTCGCGAACGAACGCGTGGATGAGTTCCTCGCTGCGGATCTTCGTCAGGTTGTAATGGTCGCCCGTGTGAATAAGTGGGGCCGACTCGTCATAGTTCCGTTGCGGGTGCATCCCGAAGACGATCATGCTACTGAGGTACACGAACCGCTTGACCCGTCCGCAGGCGATCGCCGCCTCGGCCAGGTGCCGCGTGCCCTCGACGTTCACCCGGACCATCTCCCCCAGCGGCGCCCAGTCCGAGACCATCGCCGCGCAGTGGAAGATGTAGTCGGCATCCTCCAGATGCGGCGTGAACGAGCCGGCGGGGTCGCCGACGTCGCCTTCGGCCAAGTCCACACCCCAGGACTCCAGCAATGCCGTGTCGCTGGTCGCGCGAACCAGGCCCCGCACACGCCAGCCCACGTCGAGCAGACGCCGGACGAGATGACTGCCGATCATGCCGGTGGCGCCGGTCACAAAGGCCAGAGGCGACTGCTCATCCGCCATCGCGTTCCTCGAAGAAGGTGCACCTCGTATTGTAGGCGGGTTCCGCGAGGGGTCAACGAGAAACGGGCTTCGGGTGTACCACCCCGGCTACGGGAAGGTGGCACGGCGCCGGCGCGGCGAGTGCCACGGGGGGTAGCGCTCCCGGCTCGGGGGAAGCGGGGCGCCTTGGATTTCTCTGCAAAAATCGTGCGAAATCTCTTGCATCAAGACCCCCCGCCGATTCAAGATTCCCGTGCCATACGGCTGTCTTAGCCGCGGCAGGTGTGCCAGGCTGTTGTCACAGTGTCACCCGTTCTCGGGGAAACAGGCACATGGGGGCCCGGCGAGGCATCACGCTTACCGAACTTCTCGTCACCATCGGCTGCATGGTCTGCCTGACGGCGGCGATGGTCCCGGCCGTCGTGGGCACCAAAGACGTCGCCAACCGGACGGTGTGCGCGGCCCATCTCGCATCGCTCAGCAAGGCCATGATATTGTACGCGATCGACCATGACGGGTTGCTTCCCGACTGCGGCGCCGCCTCCCCGCTGGGCGGCGCGGTGCCAAAAGACGGGTGGCATTATCCCAGCCGGTTCGACGCCCCCGGCACCTGCGCCTGGCCGCACGTCCGCTCCGTCGGTAACCAGGCGAACCTCTGGCTGCTGGTCCGCGAGGGCTACACGCTGCCGTCAATCCTCGTCTGCCCCGCCACGGCCGACCGGCCCAGCCTGAACTCGCGCGACTCGCCGGAGGTCATGGGGTTCCTGGCGATGGACCCCGCCACCGGCCGCGCCGAGCCGGCCGAAGACCGGTTCCTGAAACGCCTCCGGGCAGGCCGATGCTCCTACTCGTACCAGAACCAGTTCACCCATCCCGAGAGCCACTCCAGCGGCGCCGTGTTCGCCCCGCCGACCACCGTCCGTGCCATTCATCCGGCCCGGCTCGCCATCCTGGCTGATCGCAACCCGTACACGCGGACCGACCTCGTCCGCCAGCCGGTCGTCTCCCCCGACGACTGCCCCGAGGCCAACAGCCTGAACCATCAGGGCACCGGGCAGAACGTGCTGTACCTGAGCGGCGAAGTCGAATGGCACACGACCCCCTTCTGCGGCGCCCTCCGAAACGGTCTCCGGCACGACAACATCTACCGGCCCGACGCCGGCCGCCCCGATGACCCGTTCAACCTGCCGCGCGCACCCGCCGATTCGTTCCTCGTACCATGATGGCTGAGCGGCCCGACACACGTCACTTGAAGCGGGCGCGCGGCGGGTCTCCGCACCCGCCGCGCATAGGCATCTCTGCGCGCAGCGGGTCTCCGCACCCGCCGCGCATAGCCATCTCTGCGCGCAGCGGGTCTCCGCACCCGCCGCCCATAGGCATCTCTGCGCGCAGCGGGTCTCCGCACCCGCCGCGCATAGCCATCTCTGTGCGCGGCGGGTCTCCGCACCCGCCGCGTATACGCATCTCTGCGCGCGGTGGGTCTGGAGACCCGCCGCGCGAGGCCTGTGGCAGACCGCGCGGGTTCACGCTCCTGGAACTGCTCGTGGTCATCAGCATCGTGGCCGTCCTGGCAGCGCTGCTGACACCGGTCATCTTCGATGCGGTGGGTCTGGCGTACATGCTCCAGTGCCAGGTGAACCTGCGGACCATCGCCACCGCCTACGAGCGATACATGACCGACTCGGGCGGCGTGTGGCCGCCCATCCTGATCAATGAGCCGCCGGAGAAACTGTTCCGGCAGATCGAGGCCAAGACGGGTCTGGCCATGGCCCCGCAACGGCCGGCCGACGGATGGGGCCAGCCCGGACCCCACTGGAGCATCATCCTGTGGCCGTACGTCCAGTCGCTCGAGGTGTACACCTGCCCGGCCGATCCCAAGGCGGACCTGCGCGGGGCCGACGTGCTGCCGCCCGGCAGCCAACACGGTGCGGCGCTGCTCGACGCCCCGCCCGAGAGTTACGCCCTGAACGTCATTCTCTTCCGCACGGCGGGTGACATGCGGCGGCAGGCGGGATGCGAGTGGGGCACGGGCGGCGACGGTGACTTCAACGGCCTTCAGTCGTGCACGACGGTGGCGGAACAGCGGAGGCAGTTTCCCCAGTGGCCCGGCGTCATCCTGTTCTTCTGCGGCGCGGCCGGACAGACCGTCGGCAGCCAGTTCAACATCCCCTTCCGCCAGGGCGGTCTCGCTGAGCGGTGGGAGTGGCACCCGCGCCGGGCATCCGCACCGTTCGTTGACGAACCCGGCAAAGGCGCCAACTACCTCTACGCCGACGGCCACGTCCAATACCAGGACGAACTCCCCGCCAAACGCGAGTGGGGGTACGACGTGGGAACCTCGCGCTGACGCGACGGAGTGTCGCGTCCCGGCCGGCACGCCCAAGGCAGGGCGCCGCGGCACGCGCGAGGGCAAGGCAAGTTTCTGCTCGACCTTAACCCTACAGCGCCACTTCGGCATTTCGCGCGGTGGGTCTCCGCACCCACCGCGCGTAAAGGGCCGTTTGCGGGGCTGCGCGGCGGGTGCGGAGACCCGCCGCGCACGAAGTGGCGCTGTAGTGTTAATCGAAGGGCGAGAGAAGGTCCGGCGAGAAATCGCTCCTGAAAACAACGGTG
>CAZEBQ010000070.1:0-15327 GCA_964510295.1 uncultured Anaerolineales bacterium
TCTTGCCAGCCGCCTGGGCGACAATCCGCATCGCCATCGCCTCGCCGCAACCCGGACACGACGTGTAGCCGGGAACCAAAACGCGATCGCTGTAATCGAACTTCACGGGGTTTCCTCCATATGCCTGACCTAACCGTTGATCCGTTCTCCGACGCCACAAGTTCAGGGTGCACTCGCTCAAGTACTCTCCAAGCGGCGCCGCCAACTCCCTCAGGTCCTCCATCCCGCGAGCCAGCGTATCCCAAGAGCGGCTGTGCGCAGGATAGCGGAATCCGGTTGTCCCGCGCTCAACCGCTGCCAGTTTCCCTATTCGGGCTCCGGCCTCATCAACGGTGAGCGCCTTAGCCTGGACGCCATTGTCCTCTATGGCACGCTGCGCTTCGCCCCACAGCACCTCGAGATCATGGGTTTGAGGGAAACTGCCCTTCAGCCCGGCCAACCGCCGACCTAGAACAATTATGGCTTTGAGCAAGAGTTCTATCTGGTGCCCGTACAGGCTGCCCACAGCAAACGGCAAATCCGGGTACTTGCATGAGCCAAGACCTACCTGCCGCAGATGCTCGTTGGCGTTTAGGGTATCAAGTCCTTCCGAAAACGCTCGCTTTACAACAACATCCCCAGCCCACCGGAAAGCTTCGCTACGATTCGTCAAGATGCGAATGTCCGTGGCGGCGTCGAACGAGGTGCCGTCAACTGGTCGCACCAGATCCGCCTCATCCCAGAGTATCCGCTTCATTGCTTTCTTACTCGCTCCATATCACACCGCCCCAACACCAGTCAGTTTGTGGGCATCTTGCTGGCACACGCCAACCCCTTCATTGTCATTGCTCGGCCGGGCATGCTCAGGTGACTTGTTCATACACCTTGCCTTCCCTGGCCACCTCCCGCGCAAGCGTGTTCGGCGTATCCTTCCAGTACTCGAACTCCTTGAGGCTCATCACCGCCACATCCACCGCCAGCCTCGTGGGACGCAGGGCGTTGATAAGCCGCACCTCCTCGGCCATCGGGTCCTCGACTTCAGGCTCGACGAGGAGGAAGTCCACGTCGCTTCCCGGGTCGGCGTCGCCGCGCGCGTAGGATCCGAAAAGGATCACCCGCGACCCGGCGGGGGCCGCCTTGAGCAAAAGGTGCGCCGCCTCCTCAATTGTTTGCCGCTCGATGACACGAAGCATAGGTCGCCGTGTCCTCCGTCTGCGCCTGACTGGCGTCGCCGTGCCGGCGATGGCTGAACGCATTACGCTCCCGGCACGAGTTCGGGCAGGATCTCTTTCTTGAGGCGGAAGTACTCGTACGCCTTCTGCTTTTCGCCGCTTGCGGCACGGTCGACGATTTCGCGGATGCCGTCGGGCGGGACCTCGCGGCCGCCCAACTGGACGCAGAAACCGCTGACCGGTGTCTGCATCCCGGCGTCGAAGAGCGTCTCCTTGACTTCGGGGGTCATAACGCCGCCGGCGCCGAAGGAGGCCCCACGCTCGATGACGGCGATGTGCTTCGCCCCCGAGACGGCTTCGAGGACGGCGGCGGTGGGCCACGGGCGGTAGGTCTTGATGCGGACGAGGCCGACTTTGTTCCCCTCGTCGCGCATCTCGTCCACCACGTCTTTGATCGTGCCGCACAGCGACCCTTTGGCGATGAGGACCGTCTCGGCGTCCTGGCTCCTGTACTGCTCGAGGAGCCCGCCGCTGGGGCGGCCGAAGAGATTCTCGAAATCGGCGGAGGCCTCCTCGATGACCGACAGGCTCCGCATGCACGCGTCGTGAACCATCCACCGGCCTTCCATGCACTTGTCGGGTTCGGTGAAGGCCCCGAAGGTGGCGGGGTTGGCCGGGTCGAGTTTCAGCACGGCCTCGTACGGCGGGAGGTACCGGTCGGCCAGTTCCTGGTCGGGCAGGATGGTCGGCTCAAAGACGTGCGTGAGAAGGAACCCGTCGAGGTTGACCATCGCCGGCAGCAGAACCCGCCTGTCTTCGGCCACCTTGTAGGCGATGAGGTGCTGGTCGCAGGCCTCCTGGTTGTCTTCGGCGTAGAACTGGATGATGCCGCAGTCGCGTATCGCCTCGGCGTCCTGGTGGTCGCACCAGATCGAGAGCGGCGCCGAGATGCTGCGGTTCGCGCACGCCAGGACGACCGGCAACCGCATGCCCGCGATGTTCCACAGGACCTCGCTCATCAGCAACAGGCCCTGGCTCGAGGTGGCCGTGTAGGCGCGGGCGCCGGCGGCGCTGGCGCCGCAGATGACGCTGGCGGCGCCGAACTCCGACTCGACCTTGACGAACTCGGCGTCGAGGTCGGCGTCGGCGACGATCTGCGACAGTTCTTCCGAGATATGGGTCTGCGGCGTAATGGGATAGGCGGCAATGACCTCCGGCCGACAGCGAGCGACCGCGTGGGCAACCGCCATGGCGCCTTCAAGGATCTCTTGCTTCTCGGCCATCACTTCTCCTCTCTGACCATGTCGATGTCGTCCACGGGGCACTCGGTGGCGCACACGCCGCAACCCTTGCAGTAGTCCGGGTCGAAGTCGAAGTGCTTCTCCTTGGGATTGCCGAAGACGCAGCCCTCGGGGCAAACCAGTTCGCAGGCGCGGCAGCCGATGCAGTTCTCGTGCTTGAAGACCGGCCGCATGGAGCGCCAGGCCCCCGTCTTGTTCGTCACGCTGCCGCCGGGCAGCGCAACGCATCCGATGGAGAGTTTCTCCATGCTCAACAGTTTCTTACTCATCGTTACTCCTCACTTGCTGGACCCAACGAGGGCTGGACAAGGCGTGCGGCTACCGCGGCGATGACCTTGCCGACGCGCGGGTCACTTGGCCTCCTGGGCCGCCTGGTAGGCTTTCTCAACGGCTTGGGCGTTCAGGTCGCCGACCTTCCCGGCAAAGCGTTCTTTCACGGCCTCCTGGATCGACGCCAGGCTCACGAGGCCCGTCAGGCCGGCAAACGCGCCGACCATGACCATGTTCGAGATATCCCGGCCGATAACGTCCAGCGCGATCTTCGTGCCAGGGACGGGCTTGAGGACCGCGCCTTGCGGCACGTCGATCGCGTCGGGTTTCTCCGTGTTGACGACGGCGATACCGCCTTGCTTCAGACCGCCGAAGATGTCGACCTGGCCAAAGAGCGTCGGGTCCTGGACGATCAGGTAGTCCGGCTCTTCGATGACGGCCCGGGTCCGGATTGCCTTGTCAGACAGGCGACAGAACGCCCGGACGGGGGCGCCCATCCGTTCGGAACCAAACGCCGGAAACGCCTGGCTGATTGTCCCATCCTTGAAAGCAGCCTTGGCGAGGACTTCCGCCGCCGTCACGCTGCCCTGACCGCCGCGGCCGTGAATACGAATCTCTTTCAGCATGCCAAATCTCTCCTGGGTCTTCAAGCACTCGGCCTGCCTGCACGTGGCAAGAGCAACAAAAGAACCGGGATTATAAAACCTGGCCCTCGAACCGTCAAGCGATTTCACCGCAGAGCCTGCAGCAGGACATGGCAACGATTTCTGGCATAGGACGATTTCCTGCCGCTTGGCCGTAGCGCCGGGGTTTATCCCCGGCGCATCCTGGCCGGTGCCGCAGCCAACGGCCGCCGGGCATAAAGCCCGGCGCTACAACCGCCTGCGCTCGCCAGAAAAACTTGCCACACCCTCTGGCACTTGCCAAAACGCCGCAGGGTTGCATGTGCCTTCCCGACGCCTATAATCGACGGTCGAAAATCGAGCGCCACGAAGGCGCTGTGCGTGGAGGTCAGCCGCAGAGTTTCCGCGGCGCGATGCGAACCGAAAGGGCAACCCTTGGCCATCTCCACCTTCGGCGCTCCGGGCAGATTCCTCTTCGGCGTCGGCGCCCTCGAGATGCTCGGAGACGAGGCCCGGCGGTTCGGACGCCGGGCCGTCCTCGTCACCGGCCGCAAGGCCATGGCCCGGGCCGGCGTCACCGGCCGCGCCCTCAAGAGCCTCGCGGAAGCCGGCGTCGAGCCGGCCCTGTTCGACGAGGTCGAGCCGGAACCGGACGTCACCACGGTGGATCGCCTGCGGCAGGTCGTCCGCGAGCACGAGGCTGGGGTCGTCATCGGCCTCGGCGGCGGCAGCGCGATCGACGCCGCCAAGGTCGCCGCCGCGCTCGCCAGGCGCGACGAGCCCACCCGCGCGTTCCACGGCGCGGCCGAGGTCACGCGGCCGGTGCTGCCGAACATCGCCGTGCCCTCGACCAGCGGCACGGGCAGCGAGATGACCCACAACGGCGTCATCAGCGACCACGCGCGGCAGCAGAAGGCCAGTATCCGCCACGAGTCGATGGTTCCCGCCGTCGCCCTGGTGGACCCCGAGATCACGGTCTCCTGCTCGCCCGAGGTGACGGCGATGAGCGGCGTCGACGCCCTCGTCCAGGCGATCGAGTCCTACGTCTCGCGGAACGCCACCCCCATGACCGATGCCGTGGCCTTGCGGGCCGTCGAGGAACTCGTCACGGCCCTGCCCACCGTCGTCACGCAGCCAGAGAACATCGAACTCCGAACCGCCGCCGCCTGGGGAAGCACGATGGCGGGCCTGGCGTTGTCGAACGCGCGGCTGGGCGTCGTCCACGGCATGGCTCACCCCATCGGCATCCGCTACGGCGTGCCGCACGGGCTGGTCTGCGGCGTGCTGCTGCCGACGGCGCTGGAGTTCAACCGCGAGGCGATTCCGGAGAAGTTCGAGACGCTCCGCCACGTCCTCGGCGGCGACCCCGTCGGCTACGCCCAGAGCCTGCTCCTGGCGTGCGGCCTGCCGACGCACCTGAAGGCATACGGCCTCGATCCCGACACGTTCGACGCCATGGCCGAAGAGAGCCTGCCCAGCGGCTCGACCAAGGCCAACCCGCGCAACGTGACCAAGGCCGACATCATCGCCATGCTTAACAACGTCATTTAGCCGGCCGGCCTGCCCGCCGCGCCCGTTCCGAACCGAGGCATACCATGACACAAGCCAAATCCCGCGACGCGATCCGCCAGTTCGACCGCCACGCGATCGAGGACCTCGGCATCCCCGGCGTCGTCCTGATGGAGAACGCCGGTCGCCAGATCGCCGCCGCAGCGCGCGACATGATTCAGGGCGCGGCCGACCCGAAGGTCGTCATCCTGGCCGGTCGCGGGAACAACGGCGGTGACGGGTTCGTCGTCGCGCGGCACCTGGCGATGGACGGCTTACGGGCTGACGTCATCCTCCTCGCGGCACGGGAACAGGTGCGCGGCGAGGCGGCGACGAACCTCGAAATCCTCGAAAGGATGGGGTTCGAGATCCGGGCACTCGACGGACAGCCGCAGAAAATCGTCGCTCAACTCGAACCGCTCCTGGCGGCGGCCGACCTCATCATCGACGCCCTCCTGGGCACCGGCACGCGCGGCGAAATCCGACAGCCCTACGCCGACGTGATCGACGCCGTCAACGCGGCGGCCAGGCCCGTCCTGGCCGTCGACATCCCCAGCGGCCTCGACTGCGACACCGGCCGACCCCTCGGGCCGACCATTCGCGCGACGAGAACCGTCACCATGGCCGCACTCAAAACCGGCTTCGCGCAACCCGGCGCAGCCGAGTGCACCGGCGAGGTGATCCTCGCAGATATCGGTGTGCCGGTCGAGTAACCCGTTTAGCCGTCGCCGACGCGGCGACGGACGTTGCCGTTAACCCGTTTAACCGTCGCCGGCACGGCGACGGACGTTGCCGTTGGATCAGCGGTGCCCATTCCCGTCGGCGTGCGGCCGACGGCTCAACGTGCGCCTAACGTACAAAGGACATTCCGTGGCCGAGACGAAACGTCTGCTCGTCCTGACGCGCGACCGCCGCGGCGCACCGTTTCGCCAACGGATTGAGCCGTCGCTGCCGCTGCTGGCCAAACGCGGCATCGAGACGGAGGTCGTGGAACTGCCCGCCGGCGCCTTGGCGCGGCGGGAGGCGTTTCGGCGGGCGCGTCAGTTCGACGGCGTTCTCCTCCACCGAAAAACGCTGACGTGGTGGGACGCCGTCGCCCTCGGCGGCGCGGGGCCGCTCATTTACGATTTCGACGACGCCGTCATGTTCCAGGCACGCTCGCCCGAAGCCCCGCACCCCGGCCGCGAGCGCAGGTTCCAGCGGACGACCGCCAGGGCCGACCTGGTCCTCGCGGGGAGCCCCAACCTGGCGACGCACGCTGGTCTGGGCGGCGCGGCACGCGTCGAGGTCATTCCAACGGGGCTCGACGCGGGCGCGTTCCCTCCGAAAGAGGCCGGCGGGTCGCAGGAGCGTGTGCGGCTGGTATGGGTCGGCAGCGCGAGCACACTCAAGCAACTGCGGACGCTGGGCCCGGTGCTCGAAGCCGTCGGCCGCCACGTGCCGGGTGCGGCGTTGCGCGTCATCGCCGACGCCAGGCTCGAGGTCACCGGCCTGGAAGTCGAGAACGTGCCGTGGCGTCTGGCGGACGAGGCCCGGTTGCTGGCGGAGGCCGACATCGGCATCGCCCCCCTGCCCGACACGCCGTACACGCGCGGCAAGTGCGGGTTCAAGGTGCTTCAGTACATGGCGGCGGGGTTGCCGGTCGTGACGAGCCCGGTGGGCATCAACGCCGAGTACGTGCGGCCGGAGGAGACCGGCCTGCATGCCACGACGGCCGAGGAGTGGACGGCGGCCGTTGAACGCCTTGCGGCCGACGCGCCCCTGCGCGAGCGGATGGGCCACGCAGGACGTGAAAGGGTCGAAAAGGAGTTCGACTTCTCGGTCCTCGGGCCGAAGGTGTGCGCCCTGATTCAGGAAACGCTCGACTGACCTCCCCTTGCGGAACCGGCACTACGCCTTCGTCAGTTTCAGGGCCCAATCGTTCCGCGACGGCCCGTTGCCGTCGGGGAACGGCGGGAGGGCGGCCCGGCCGTCGGCGTCGGTCTCAAGGGTGCCGCCGCCTGAGTCGGACCACCCGCCCTCGCGCGGGTCCCACCACCTGGCGCGGTACGCGGCGTTCGGCACGAGGCCTGAGACGGCCGCCCGCGGGCAGGCCCGCTCGAAATACAGCATCGCGAGGGCCCGGTCGTCGGTCCGGGCGGCGTAGGCCCAGCCGATGCAGGCGTTCGGCTTGCCCCTGCGGCTCGGCGAGACGAGTTCCGCCTGGGGCACGAGGTCCTGGTAGCGTTTCCCCTCCGACAGGATGAAGTGCTTCAGGTGCCGCATATCGTCGGCGGAGGCCCAGCGGATGACGTCCCAGATGGGCCACTTGGATTCGGGTTCGACCTCGCCGCTCCACATGCCGCCCTGCCAGCCGCCGGCGCCGTAGATGTGGCCGGCGAGGCCGCCGGAAAGCACGCTCCCGTACATGGCGGAGCGGCAGTACAGGGCCGCCTTCGCGAAGCCGGGCTCGGCGTCCAGCATGCCATCGTAGTACGGCTCGCCGTTGAGGCCGGGCACGGGCGGGTCGGCCCGGAAGATGGCGGTCAGGTGCTCGTACAGGTCGTGTGTGCGGCGGTTGCCGACCTGGTGGAACGTCAGCCACCGGGCCACGTCCGTATGGGCCCAGTTGCGGAGCGAGGACGGGTTGGAGTTGGTCCCGCGCGGCGAGCCGAAAGGCGGCGGGCCGTACGTGTCGATCACCGCGTTGGCGGCCCGGTTCCACTGCTCGGCCGGGATGCTCTGGTGCGGCGTGTCGAAGTGAATCGGGCTCAGAAGGCACGCGTTGGCCTGGTACCGGCTCCACACGTATTGAATGTACCGCGCGTACGACTCGGGCCAGGGATAATACTTGCGCCAGACCTGGCCGATGTCGCGGCGGGCCACCTCGATGAACGGCACCATGCCGTGGGCGTTCAGGTAATCAACCTTGCGGTCGAGCCCCTTGAAGTACGCCGGGTTGATGCGCTCCAGGTCGGGCACGACCTGCTCGTAGCCGGGTACCTTGCCGGGGAAGTGGAACGGCCGCCGGCCGGCCTCGTCGGTCATCGTCTTGGCGCTGCCCGTGCCGGCCTGCCCCCAGGCGGCGCGGATGACCGTGCCGTCCTTCATCTTGATCCCTCGCGGCTTGCCGTCGTTATGCCAGTGCGGGAAGGCCGCGATCATGGCAATCGCGTTGTACTCCTGCTTGGATCGGTACCGGACGTAGTCCTTGAAGCCGGCCTTCGGGCCGAGGGGACGCGGCGCGTCGTCGTCGAACCACGGGTAGCGGAACGTGGCCGTGGCCCACCACGTGTCGCCCAGCAGGAAGAACGGGGTGCCGTCGGCGTGCTCGAAGGCGTGACCGTTCGCGGTGGCCCGGATGAATCCGCGTCGGAGGGGGTTGGCGGCCTTCTCGGCCTGGGTCCAGTGGACGGCGTGGAACTGGCCGCCGCGGCCCGCCAGGCCGGCGTCGGCGGGCTTCGAGCCACTCCGCCATCGCCACGTGCCGGGCGCGGTGGCCGCCACGTAGACCCGCCACACGTCCTCGCCGTCCCAGAACCCGTAGCACCGCTTCCGGAAACCGGGCCCCTCCAGGTCGACCCAGACGGTGACGTCGGTGTACGGGCTGGCGTACCGGCCGTCGGCATCGAGGGTGATCTCGACCTTCTCCCAGACGTGGACCTCCTGAGCCGAGGCCGCGGTGGCGAAGCCGCTGACGGCGGCGAGGGCAAACATCCCGAGCCCGATCTGCACAACGCGAGCGGCGTTCATGGCAGGGGTCTCCGTCTTCTGGCTCCTCCCCCTCACCCTGCCCTCTCCCGCGAGGGAAGAGGGGACGGGAAACAGCCTCTTTGCCGGCGAACGACCGACGGCTGTCTCCGACATGGCGACGGCGATTGCTGTTCGAGCAGCGGGACCCCATCACGTCGGCGTAGGCGCCGACGGGTCAACGTGCCGGCCCTGCCCCTTTCAGGAACGCCTCCAGGCGGTCGAGGCCCTTCTCAATCTGCTCCATACTCATGGCGAAGGAGAGGCGGCAGCAGTTGTCGTCGCCGAAGGCAGCGCCGGGGACCACGGCCACGCCGACCTCATCGAGGACCTTGTCGGCAAAGGCGACGCTCCTGGGGCCTTCGACCTCGGAGCCGAGAACGCGGTCGTAGACGGCGGCGAAGTCGGGGAACGTATAAAACGCGCCCTGCGGCGGCACGCACGTCACGCCGTCCATCGCGGTGAGGCGGTCGGCCATGTAGACGCGGCGGCGGTCGAACTCCTCGTACATGGCGCGGGTAGGTTCCTCGGGCCCCGTGAGGGCGGCGACGGCGGCGTACTGGGCGATGGAGGTCGGGTTCGACGTGGACTGGCTCTGCAGCCGCCCCATGGCACCGATGAGGTCGTGTGGCCCTGCGGCCCATCCGATGCGCCAGCCGGTCATGGCCCACGTTTTCGACGCGCCGCCGAAGGTGATGGTCTGGGCCGGCAGATCGTCGCGGAGCGTCGCAAAGGAGCAGGTGTCCACACCTTCGTAGACGAGTTCGTTGTAGATCTCGTCGCTGAAAACCCAGATGTCGCGGCCGGCGACCACCTCGGCCAGGGCCGCGAGTTCGTCGCGCGTGTAGACGACGCCGGTCGGGTTCGACGGCGAGTTGAGGATGAAGAGGCGCGTCCTCTCCGTGACGGCCGCAGCGAGTTGGTCGGGCGTGATCTTGAAGCCTTGCCCGGCCCCTGCGCCGACGATGACCGGCTCGGCGCCCGCGAAGCGGATCTGCTCGGGATACGAGACCCAGTACGGTGCCGGCAGGACGGCCTCATCGCCGGGGTTCAGGACCGTCAGGCACGCCTCGAAGAGGGCGTACTTGCCGCCGGTCGTGATGCAGATCTGCGACGGCTCGTACGCCAGGCCGCACTTGCGATCGAGGTACGCCGCCACGGCCTCCTTCAGTTCGGCCAGGCCCGACGACGGCACGATGTACCCGTGATGGCCGTCGCGGACGGCGGCGACGGCAGCGTCGCAGATATGAGGCGGGGTCTTGAAGTCGGGCTCGCCGGCGCCGAAGCCCACGACGTCGACGCCGGAGGCCTTCATGGCCTTCGCCTTGGCACTCGTGGCCAGGGTCATCGACGGCTGGATGCCTGCCGCGCGTTTTGAGATTTGCACCAACGTGCCCCCTGATTGCAGGTTCCGGCGCAGGCGGCGTGCTGCCGCCCGCGGCATCGTCCCGGAAGGTCGGGATTTCGTCGGCCAGGCGGGTCGCGGCCAAAATCGTTGCCAGAAGGGCGCGCCCGGCCTCGTTCGAATGGCATTGAAAAAAGGCGGGGCCGACCACGGCGCCGGCCCCGCCTTGAGGCGCTGAGTCCTTTCGGGCTAACTTTGCCCGGCGATGCCGACGAGACCGAGGAACCGGTTCAGCGAGAGGACCGGGATGCTGAAGTTCTCGGCGTTGGCCTTCGCCTCGACATAGGCGATGAAGAGTTTGCGTTTGGCGTCGAATTCCGCCCGTTCCTGGGGCGAGACGCCCGGGACAGGCGGCGCCGGGACGGGTGGCTCTTCGCCGTCGACCACGTAATCGGTCTGCACGGTCAGGCGTGTGTCGATGCGTCCTCCGAACTCCTGGATGAGGGCCTTCAGTTGCTCGCCGTCATCGACGCCGTCGCCGTCGATGTCGACCTTGCCGATGAGCATAAACCGCATCCGCCGCTGCCGGTCATAGACCGGATTGTGGAGCACGTCACCGATGACGACGGGGTTGTCGCCCTGGAGTTCGTAGATCCGCAACTCGCAGGCATTGGGCATGATCTTGACGATGCGGCAGTGAGCCTTGGGCCGCGGGACGGTCTTGCCGAGTTCATTCGGGCTAAAGACCGAGAACGTCATGCCGAGCAACACGCCGTCTTTCTTGCCGAGGTCGGCGTAGGCCACGACGCCCTGCTCGGCGATGTTGACGATGCGGCCGTCGACGCCGGTCTCGGTGGGCACCTTGCGGAACTTTGCGACGACCGTTGACATATCCTTAAGTTGGCTCGTGAGAACAGCGATCCTGCGGTTAAGTTGGTCGCGTTCGCGGCCGTGGGCCGTCTGTTCGACCAACCTCCGGTCATCGGTCTCCTGTTTCATCTGCTTGAACTGCTCGGACTGCTGAATGGCATTGTCGCGAGCGGTCGTCATGCGTGCCTTCTCGTCGTCGAGGTTCTGCTGCAACTGGGCCTCCTCGCGGGTGTGTTCGGTCTTGGCGGCGGCGAGTTCGTCCTGGAGGCCTTTCAGTTGCGTCTGGAGGTCGCCAACGGTGGTGGCGTCCTGCTTGACCTGGATGACCAGCGCCTTGATGCGCTGGACGAGCGACCGGATGGCCGCCACCATGTGGGTGGCCCTCACGTCGGCGGTGGTGGCGTCGCCCCCCACGGCGTAACTTTCCTGGACGGCCTGGCCGGTCTGAACGAGAATGTCGTTGGTGGTCTTGAGGACGTCGCTGACGCTCTGCCGCAGTTCCGTCCCGCGTTGGGTATCGAAGACGTCACCGGTGAGGCGGGTGCTGAGGCGCAGGATTTCGCCGCGATAGACGTTGGCCCGCTCGGTCTTCTTCTCAAGGACATCCCAGAGGTTGGCGCCGTCTTCGCCGTAGGCGCCCTGGAGGGTTCGCCAGAGTGCTTCGGTGTCGCCGGCGGCGTTCTCGATGCGGAGCGGACCGAACACATTCAGTTCAGTCTGGTTGGCCTTGCTGTACATCCAGCCCCACCCCACGGCACAGGCCACGGTGAGGACCGCGAAGGCGATCACGAGGTACAACAGGTACGGACTGGCGCGTCGTGCGCGAATCAGTCGCCTGGCCATCAATCAACCTCCGATTCGAACCAGTGCCTGGCCCATGAGGGATGCCGGCGGACCGGCAGGCAAAACAGCAAAGGCGCATCGACCTTGCGGGCTCGGCGTCGCCCTCCCTAACCCGCGAGCAACCCTAGATTTGGGTTCAGGTCTTGTCAACAAAAAAACCGTTCTCCGGCCCTTGCGGGAGATCGCAACCCCCGGGGGTCGCTCCTCATCACGTTATACGCTCGGGCACAGGCGTATCGCGGGCGGGAAATGGGGGCACGCGGGGGTGAGGGCCACGGACCGAGAGAGTGCCCCGCTGCTCCCGCAGCGGGCTCGCCGCAGCGGGCGCGGCCCGGCACGGTCGGCTCGCGGCGTCGGGCGCGGCGGGCTTGGGGCGGCGCCGATATCGCGCTTGACTTGCCGCGCTGGAGAGATAGGTTGTGGCAAGGAGAGGAATCCCGATGGCCCAGCGACTCTATCTCATCGACAGCCACGGCCAGTTGTATGCCAGTTACTACGCCATCAAGGACCTGACGAGCCCCAAGGGCGAGCCCACGGGCGCAACGTACGGGTTTGTGGCCACGCTGCTGAAGATTCTGCGCGAGGAGAAGCCGGAGTACCTGGCGGCCTGCTTCGACCTGCCCGGTCCCACCCGCCGTCACGAGGCGTACGCCGAGTACAAGGCCCACCGCAAACCCATGCCGGACGACCTGCCGGTCCAGATTGAGCGGGTCCACGAGATTCTGCGGCTGTTGGACGTGCCGGCGGTCGAGTCGCCCGGATACGAGGCCGACGACTGCATCGCCGCCATGGTCGAGCGCGGACGCCAGGCGGGCCTCGATGTTGTCATCTGCACCCGCGACAAGGACCTGGAGCAACTCGTCGGACCCGGCGTGACGGTGCTCGACACGAAGACGTTCGAGCGTCTCGACGCGGCGGCGATTGAAGCGAAGCGCGGCGTCAGGCCCAAGCAGATGATCGACATGCTGGCCCTGATGGGCGACGCGTCCGACAACATCCCCGGCGTTCCGGGCATCGGCGCAAAGACCGCGGTGCGGCTCATCGCCGAGTACGGCACGCTCGACGAACTGCTGGCCCAAGCCGATAGCGTCAAGGGCAAACTCGGCGAGCGTCTGAGGGCGCACCAAGCCGACGCCCTCCGCAGCCGCGACCTCGTGAGGCTGCTGCCGGAAGCGCCGCTGGAGACGGACCTCGACACGTGCCGGACGCCGGAGTCGTACGACACGGCGGAACTGGTCGCGCTGTTCCGCGACCTGGGGTTCAACCGGTTCATCGAGGAGTTCGGCCTGGAAGGCGCCGCCGCCGCCGGAGGCATTGAGGTCCACGTCGTCGAGACGAAGAAGGCACTCGCCGACCTGGCCAAGGCGCTCGCACAGCAGCCGGCCTTCGCGTTCGATACCGAGACGACGAGCCTGGCGCCGAACGAGGCCCAGTTGGTCGGCCTGTCGCTGGCGTGGTCGGAGGGCGAGGGGTATTACGTGCCGCTGATGGGGCTCGACCAGGCGCGCTGCCTCGACCTCGAAACGGTCAAGGCGGCGCTGGGACCCGTGCTGGAAGCACGCGCTGCGCCTGGTGACGCCATGACCAGCCCTCGCCGTAAGGCGGGGGGCAAGGGCGCCGAGAGCGATCCCCTCGCCGCCTACCCCCTGCTCACGCAGGGGGCCAGTCATGGCAACGGGCAAGCCCCCCGCCGCCTGCTCGTCGGCCAGAACGTCAAGTACGACTTGCTGGTGTGCCGCCGCGCGGGCCTGGAACTGGCCGAGCCGATCTTCGACACGATGGTGGCGGCGTACCTGGCGAACCCCGGCCGCCGCCGGTACGGCCTCGACGCGCTGGCGCTGGATTATTTCGGCCACAAGATGATTCCGCTCGAAGACCTGCTCGGAGCCAAGAAGAACGACCGCCGCATGGACGAGGTTCCCATCGACGACGCGGCCGAGTACGCCGTCGAAGACGCCGTGGTGACGTGGCGGCTGAAGGAGCGACTGGTCGAGGAACTCGAGGAGAAAGGCCTGTCGGCCCTGGCCCGCGACGTCGAGATGCCGCTCGTGCCGGTCCTCGCGTCAATGGAAGAGGCGGGCGTGACCGTCGACGTCAAGGTCCTGGAAGAGATCTCGGTAGACCTCGAGGGGCGGCTGTCGGAACTCGAGAAGGCGATTTACGCGGAAGCCGAGCATGAGTTCGCCATCAACTCGCCGCAACAGTTGGCCACGGTCCTGTTCGACGAACTGGGCCTGAAGGCCATCAAGAAGACGGCCAAGGGCAAACAGCCGTCCACCGACGCGGCCGTCCTGGAGGAACTCGCCCGGCACCATCCCCTGCCCCGGCTGGTGCTGGCGTACCGGCAACTGGCGAAACTCAAGAGCACGTACGTCGACGCGCTGCCCCGGCTGGTCTCCGCCGAGACGGGGCGCATCCACACGTCGTTCAACCAGACGGTGACGGCGACGGGGCGGCTGAGTTCGTCGGAGCCGAACCTGCAGAACATCCCTATCCGGACCGAAGAGGGACGCCAGATTCGCCGCGCCTTCGTGCCCGGCCGCAAGGCATGGGTCCTGCTGGCGGCAGACTACTCGCAGATCGAATTGCGGATGCTCGCCCACTACTCGGGCGACCCGGCGCTCGTGCAGGCGTTCGCCGACGACCGCGACATCCACGCGTTCGTCGCCGGCCAGATCCACGGCGTCGGTGAGGACGAGGTGACGCACGAGATGCGGCGGGTGGCGAAGATCGTCAACTTCAGCCTCATCTACGGCAAGACCGCCTACGGTCTGTCGCGCGACCTCGGCATCGGCGTGGCGGAGGCCGGACGGTTCATCGACGACTACTTCAGCCGGTACCGGGGCGTGCGCGACTTCACGGCCGAGGTCCTGGCGCGCGCCAAGGCCGACGGGTACGTCACGACCATCCTCGGCCGCAGGCGATGGATCGACGGCATCGACCAGATGGACCCGAAGCGGCTGAACTTCCCGGAACGGACGGCCATCAACACGGTCATCCAGGGGTCGGCGGCGGACCTGATCAAGGTGGCGATGAACCGGATCTGGCGCCGCGCCCGCCGCGAGGACCGGCCCAGCCGCCTCCTCATCCAGATTCACGACGAACTGATCTTCGAGATGCCCCGAAAGCACCTCAAGACCGAGCAGGAGTGGATCACCGAGGAACTCGTCGGCGCCATGGAACTGAAGGTGCCGCTCAAGGTCAACGTGGCGTCGGGAGCGAACTGGATGGAAGCCGAATGACGGCACCCCGGATGCCGGATCGGCTATGGAATCCTCCAAAACCAATGTGCCAAAGAGGGCGCCACCGTTTGAAGAGTCAAACCGTGCGCCGGCCCCGGCTACACGGATGGCCGGCCATCCGCCGGCCACCCTGGCAGCCGGCCACGGCACGAGCCGTACCCGTGCCAGGGGGCAAGCCTGCCGTGGCTCGACCGCGGCACCACCCGTACCCGTGCCACGGTGGCGCCCGCGAATTCGGAAGGCTGTGACATAGGTTTTGCAGGATTCAATAGCCCGGAACGCGGAGCGCGTAACGATGGCCAATCCGAGATGTGAGATTTGAGGTGTGAGATTTGGGATTTGAGATTTGGGATTTGAAATGTGGGATCTGAGATTTGAGATTTGCCATTTGAGATGTGAGATTTG
>CAZEBQ010000071.1:0-1885 GCA_964510295.1 uncultured Anaerolineales bacterium
CTCACCTGCCCGCAGTACCCTGAAACCCTGCGAAAGGCCGGCTGACTGAATCAAACCCCGCTTTTGCCGTCCTATTCTCCGGCAAGACGAGTTTAACCTGTGACGGCCCCGCCCGGGGCCGTTGGAAAGAGCCGCACGGAACGGGCGTCCCTGGACGCGAACCAGCAGAAGGAGAGTACGATGCGACGCACATGGGTGGTACTGACGATAGTCGTCCTGGCCGTGGCGGTGCTGGTCACCGGGCTGGATGCGGCCCAGAAGAAGCCACAAAGCATGGACGTCAAGGCCGACCAGATTGAGAAAGTCAAAGCGGCCCTGCCCGCCGCACCCACCGTCAAGCCGAAGAAGGCCCGCAAACTGCTCATCTTCAGTCTGTGCAAGGGCTTCGTTCACGGGTCCATCCCGATCGGTGCCAAGGCGATTGAGTTGATGGGCGCCAAGACGGGCGCCTACACGAGCGTCTCGACGCTCGACCCGGAGGTCTTCCGGCCGCAGACGCTCCGCCAGTTCGACGCCGTCGTCTTCAACAACACGACCGGCACGCTCTTCGAGGACGAGGGGCTGCAGAAGAGCCTCCTGGCGTTCATCGCAAGCGGCAGGGGCATCGTGGGCGTCCATGCCGCCACCGACTGCTTCTACAAGTGGGCGGAGTTCGGCAAGATGATGGGCGGCTACTTCTCGGGCCATCCGTGGCACGAGAACGTCGGCATCAAACTCGACGACCCGTCCCACCCGCTGCTGAAGGTCTTCGGCGGCAAGGGATTCGCCATCACGGACGAGATCTACCAGTTCCGCGACCCGTACAGCCGCGCGAGCCTGCGGGTGCTCCTCAGCCTCGACACGAACGCCATCAACATGAAGAAGGGCGGCATCAAGCGGACCGACCGCGACTTCGCCGTCTCCTGGCTCCACCAGGTCGGCAAGGGCCGCGTCTTCTATTGCTCGCTCGGCCACCGCAACGAGATCTTCTGGAACCCCACCATCCTGAAATACTATCTGGACGGCATCCAGTACGCCTTGGGCGACCTGCCGGCCGACGCCACGCCGACCGCCCGACTGAGCCCCGCGCCGAAGCCGGCCCTCGTCCCCGACGAGGTCAACCCGCAGAAGAAGAAGGCCGAGGGCCCCGCCCCGGTGCGCGTGAAGGTCTATGCCGCGCCCCGCCGCGCCCCCGGCAAGCCGGTGACGCTCTTCGACGGCAAGGACACGAGCGCCTGGCAGAAGCCCGCCGCCGACAAGTGGACCATCGAGGACGGTGTCCTGACTTGGCAGAAGGGTTGCGGCAACATCTGGACCAAGAAGATGTTCGGCGACTTCATCTTCGACCTCGAATTCAAGACCACCAAGGGCACCAACAGCGGCATCTTTCTGCGGTCCGCCGAAGGCGAGAAAAACTGGCTGCACGGGTCCATCGAGATCCAGATCTCCCCCTCTTACGGGCCGGACCGCAAGCCCGGCATACACGACTGCGGCTCCGTCTACGACATCCAGGCCCCCAGCGTGGCCGCCGAGAAGCCCGTCGGCGAGTGGAACCACATGGTCATCACCTTCAAGGGGAACCTGCTCAAGATCGTCCTGAACGACAAGCAGATCATCGGCATCAACCTCGACCAGTGGACCAAGGCCCACGAGAACCCCGACGGGTCCAAGAACAAGTTCAAGACCGCCTACAAGGACATGCCCAAGGTCGGGTGCCTCGGCCTGCAGGACCATGGCCGGCCCGTCTGGTATCGCAACATCAAGGTGACGCCGCTGAAGTGAGCGTCTCCAGCGCCGCCAAGAGAAACGGGCGTGCCCCAATCGGGCGCGCCCGTTCGTGTGCGCGACGCATACACCGCGGCGCTTGGCCACGCGCCACGGCGCGACGCATACACCGCGGCGCTTG
>CAZEBQ010000071.1:1985-15266 GCA_964510295.1 uncultured Anaerolineales bacterium
GGCGGCGGGCTCGGGCGGCAGGCTCGGCAGCGGGCTCGGGCGGCGGCGGGTTACTTACGCTTGGCCTCCTTGAGCACGCGTTGGGCGTCGCGGCGAACGTTGTTATTCTGCGACACCTGGAGCACCTTCTCCATCGTCGGGACGATGACGGCCTTGAGTGGCTCCTTGCGCACCTCGCCGCGGAACTCGCGTCCGATGCGAACCGCCGCCGCCGCCGCCTCCTCACGGAGCGCCGCATCGTCCAGCGACGCCGCAATCAGTCGGATCGCCTCGATGGCCTTGACCTCGCCGAGCGCCGACAGGATCATCTTCTTCTCGTCGGGACGCCTGGCCACCGCCATCGCATCCTTGTACATGGCGACCCTCTCGGCGCCGTTCAGCCTCTGTTCCTTCACCAGGCGCACGTACCCGCGCAGGGCCAGCACCTGCTGCGTCTGATTCCGCCCGCCCCTGGCAATCGCCAGCAGGTCCGGCGCGACGGCCTTGCTCGGCCAGTCCGACAGGGCCCGCACGGCGGCATTCTGAATCCTGGCGTCGGCGTCCTTGAGCGCCGCTCGCACCGCATCCAAAGCCGTCCTGCTCGGGACCTTTCCGAGGACGCGAATGAGCGCGCACTTGGCGTCGGTGCTCGCGGCGGCCATGGCGGGCAGGATCGTCTTGACGCAGTTATCGCGGTTGGACCGCTCGCAGATAGCCCCGAGCGCCTTTTCGCCCGCGCCCCGCACGCCGCCGCTGTCGGTCTTGACCACCATGTTCACCACCGCCGGCACGTGCTTCTCGTTACCCAGCACCTCCAGGGCCTTGAGGGCCGATTCCTGGACACGCTTGTCGGCGTCGCTGGTGGCGGCCAGGACCGCGTCGGAGTGATCCCGAGCCCCGCGGGCGGCCAGAACGCCGAGCAGATCGCGCCGGACCTCCGGCCCCGCCGCACCCAGCGCCGACGCCACCGCCGCGCTTGCCTCGTCGCCCGGGATGCGCTCCAACGATTGGCGCGCGCCGTCGTGCTCCCTCCGCTCCTTCGATGCCAGGAAGGCGATGAGTGGCGGCACGGCGCCCGTGCCTTCGAACGACCTGGCCGCCTCGATGGCCGCCAGCCGCACGTTGACATCGCGTTGCCTCATCGACTCAAGGACCGCATCCTGCGCCGCCCTGCCGCCGCGCTCAGCCAATAGGGCGATCACGCCGGGCTTGGCGTCGGCCGACACGGCTGCCAGATGAGCCACCCACTTCACGGTGACCTCCTCGCCGGGCATCGAGACCGCCGCCTGCGTGGCAGCAGCGCGAATCTGATGGTCCGGGCTGTTCATCGCCACGACCAGTTCATCCATCGCGTCGATGCCCTGGGTGTTGGCGAGCCCGAGAATGGCGGCGCACCGGACGTGCCGCTCCGCTTCCGTCACGCGGTCCTCCCAGAGCGTCCGATAGATCCGCGCGGCCTCGTTGCGGTTGCCCGCAGCGCCGGCACGCGGCACGCCCGGACCAAGCAACACCGCTGCCGCAAGCGCCAACCCGACGGCCGGCGCACGGCACAGCGAGAGTGGTGAGGTCGTCACGGTCGTGTCTCCTACCCCCTCGTCCCGGTTCGCAGACGCGTGAGCGCACGCGCACAAATCACAATAGTTCCCGCCCAAAGCGGGCTGCTACCAGCGTGAACAGTATACCACGGGGCGAGTTTCGGGAAAATGAAAACCGGGCCGGCGCCCTTGGGCACCTTGACGGGTGGCACGGCCACGCTTGCGCGGCCATGGAGCAGGCGCGGCGCGAGTTGGCACATGGCCACGCAAGCGTGGCCATGCCACCCGAGGCGCCTAAAGCAGGCGCGGCGGGTCGGGCGACCCACCGCGCCTTACCGCACACCGGCGCTGCGGCGTGCTCGCCGCTTAGCGCCAGGGGGGAACTACTTGTCCCACCCGCTGTACGTGACGTCGATGAAGAGCGGCTCGTCAAGGACCAGAATCTTCTCGAGCCGGAACAGTTGACCGTCAATCGGCAGGTTCACGCGGATGGGCGTGGCGCCGGCGGCCGTCGCACGGGTGTCGGCCTTGACCTGAGCCGCCGCCTGAAGCGCCTTGGCGGCCTTTTCCGCATGAACCCTCGGCCGGCCCATGACCCCCATCAACTGGCGGAACTCCTTCACCGGCGTCAGCGGACCCTCGATGGCCGGGTCGCTCGACCAGGCCTTCGTGTACGTGCCCTCCTTCGGCAGGTAGAGGTTCACCATGAAGTGGGTGACGGGCTCGGCGGCGCGTGGCAGTTCGATGTGGAGGGTTCCTCTGGGCGACGGTTTTTCGGCCCCCGGCGCCTCCTTCTCCACATACACGAGTTCCACCGGGAACGCCGACAGCCCGCTGGCGGCTCCCTCGGAGCGGACGAGCGGAATGAGGACACGGTCCTGGTCGTCCTTTGCCGGGCGGATCGACTTGCCGCTGACGCTGGCCGACCAGATCTCCACCCCCTTTGGCATCGCGAGACGCAGGAACTGCTTCCGGTTGTTCCGCACGTTGTAGACGGCCTTCGTAATCCGCCGCCCGTCCAGTGTCTGCATCGTCGTGACGACGGCCGAATCGATGATCGTGACCAGCACGTCCACGTCCTCGTGCTTCTTGATCGCCAGTTGTATGTCGAAGGTGTCGGTCACGTACCGGTAGGCCAGCAGGATCGGCTGGCTGGTCATGGAGAGCAGTTCGGTGGGCAGTTCGCGGACGTCGATGGCGGTGGCGCCCTCGAGAGTCGGCGCCGACAGTTCCACGTTCGCCAGCGCCACCACGCCGATGTGGCCCTTCTCACGGACCACGTCGGCGGCCCGAAGGATCGGCAGCGGCGCCGCCGCCTGCTGGGCACCCGCCGCCTGTTCGTAGGTCACGTTCAGGGCGTAGGCGCCGACGACCTCGGCGCTCAGCGCCACGTTCAGTTCGTCGTTCGCGACGCGCCAGTCGCGCACGCGGTCGCCCTTGACCTCGAGGATGCTGACGCCGTGGGGCAGTTTGAGTTTCAGCACGCGGACGCCCGTGTGCAGGATGTTGAAGTTGATCCGCTCGCGGCCGATGAGGATACCGTCGCCCACGGCAACGAGCGTCTGGGTGTCGGCGTAGAGTTTGGGCGGCACCTTCTCGGCCTCCGGGATGGCCCGCTCCCAGGACAGTTGCACGGGCGCGGCCGCCGGAAGCGCCGCCGCCACGCGAGTGGCCTGGCCTTCCTCCTTCTTGACCACCGACTGGGCTCCCACGATGTCGATATCAACGCCCGTCTGGGCGACCCTCAGGTCGAGCACGCCCGTGGCGCTGGGCACCCGGTCGAACTTCAGCGAGAGCGACCCCGCCTGTTCCTGGACGGCCACGGCAAAGACGACCGTGATCTCGATATCGCCCGCCCCGGCGGCCGTCATCACCTGGTAATGGCTCTTCTCGAGCCTCAGGTACGCCCCCGCGGGCAGGGTCACGCTCTGGATGGCCACCGTCGCGGGCAGCAGCGGAATCACCTTCCAGTCCTTTTCCTTCAGGATGCTGATCTTGAAGGTGGCCGTGAACACCGCCCCGTCCTTCGACAGGTCGCCGACGTACTCGGCGCTGGTGACGGCGAAGTCGGTGGGCGGAGGCGGCGTCTCGGGCTTCTTCTGTTGGATGCTCCACAGCAGCAGCGTTTTGAACTCCTGCCACGGAATCCGCAGTTTCGCCTGGCCCACCTTCTCGATCTTGATGCCCAAGAGGTCCTGGACCTCCTGCCACGACAGCGTGAAGGCGCCCGCCTCGCGCGCCTTCAGGTCGTCTTCCGACAGGCCCGTCACCGCCTTGAACTTCTCCCACGACAGCGTGACCTTGTTGTCGCCGTCGGCGGGCGCGGCGGGAGGCTTCGCCTTCGGAGCAGCCGCCTGCGCCGCGGCGCTCACCAGGACCGCCACCACCAGGGCCGTCGGCATCAGCCAGTTCCGCATTCTCATCGCTCGTCTCCTTGCCACGTGTAATCGGCTACCAGTTCCACGTTATCGCTTGCATCGAGCAACGTCTTCTCGAACTTGACCGTGTACCCGACCGTAGGCACCACGACGACCGCCGGCACGCCGGGAAACCGCACCGGCGCCGCCTCGACCGACCAGTGCTGCATGCGGCCGGACTTGACCGCCGTCAGGTACCCGCCGTTATCCACGAGCAGGTAGTCGTCATGGGCCACCTGAAGCGTGTTTCCGTTGTAACTCAGGGTGTTGCGTTCGTCGCCCGCGCGGCTGATCGCGACGGGCAGACCGTTGGCCAGCAGCGCGTCGGTGCCGACGATGGCTTCCTGGTAGGCGTCGCGCGGCGGCAGTTGGCCGGAGCCGGCCGCGCCGATGTCGCGCTGCTCCACGTCCATCACGCCTCGAATCTGCCCGTCGTTGACCACCGCGTAGCGGACGCCGTTTGCGCCCGTCTTCCACCGGATGCCCGCGGCCCGGGCCGTGTCGGCATCGACGAAGAAGTTGCGCGAGGCGACCGCCACACGCTGACCCAGGTTCAGCCGCAGCCGCTCCAGGACCTTCTGGACCCCCTTCACGGCATCCGGCCGGTTCTCAACAACCAGGCTTCCGCTGTCATCCGCCTTCAAGGTGACCCTGTCGCCGCCGAAGTCGGTGTCGAAAAAGACCGTGCCGCCGGTGATGCTGGGTTGCCGGCCCGTGCCCCGCCGCATGGCGTCCGCCTTCACCGCCGCGCCGTTCCGGACAACGATGCCGCTCACGTCCTCTCCCGACGGCTGTCCCGCGAACGCCCACGAGTAATTCCGCGCGACGAAGTCGACCAGTTGGCGGCCGTTGTCGTCGCTGGCCGTAAGATCTTCGACGTTGAACTTCACCTTCTCCTGCCGGCGCGCCTCGCGTGCCAGTGCATCCCGAGCCTTGGTCACGTCTTCGAGGGCCTCGCGGACACCCCGCAGGTCGGCGGTCTCCTCAAACGTCACGTATCCGCGCGGCGGCTTCCCGACGTCGGGTTTGACGGCGGGTACCTTGTCGCGTCTCGCCGTCGCGGTGACCGGGGCAAGGTCGGGTCCGGCGCGCCGCGTCTCCGCTTCTCCGGCCCTCGCCGAGGTTTTCCCTTCGACCCCGGTCTGCCTGAGAAGAGGGTCAAGCGACCGCCCGTGCGCCACGCTCGGCGTCTCAGGGATCAGCGTCAGCCCCATGTCGGTCGAGGCGGTCCCTGCAGGCCGGCGAGGCCGGATGGGCACGGCCGGCGCCGGCGGTGGGGCCGCGGCAACCGCCCCGCCCACGACGGACGGTTTGGGCTTGGCGGCGACCGACGGCGTCAGGACGGCGATGCGATCGGACTCCGGGCGGCCCTCGGCCGGTCCGTCCTCATCGATACCGCCCAGGGGGACAGGCCGTGTCGCCGCAACGGGCGCCTTCGGTCTGTGCTGGGCGGGGACTCCCGCGAGCCCGGCGTACTCGCCGTCGGCCGCCCTGCCCCGTCGGGCGAGCACGTCGGCCGCGCCCGCCGTGGCGTGCGCCCGTTTCTCGATGTCACCGAGGAGCCGCTCGGCCTCGGCCAGGCGGCCCTGGCGGGCGAGTTCGGTGGCCTTGCGGGCCTCGGCCTTCAGGTCCTCGGCCTTCTCGGCCACCTGGCGGCCGAAGTGCGCCCGGACCTCCCATGCCGCGTCCGTCGTGCCGAAGAGGGCGCCGGCTGCCTTGCCGGAGCCCGGTCGGGCGGTCACGGTCGCATCCCCCACCTCGAAGCGGGGGGCTTGGCCGCTGGTGTCCGGCTTTTTGCGTGCCAGTTGCTTCTGGATAGACTCGAGTTGCTCGACCTGCTTTCTGAGTTGCTCGACCCTGTTGGGCGCGTACGCCGATTTATAGTCGAAGCCGCCGCCCGTCCCCAGGCCGCCTCTCCGCCCACCCTCCAGCGTGACCTGCTGCTCGGCCAGGGCTTCGCCCAGTTCAACCTGAGGCGCAGGCTGGGCTGCCGTCTGGCCCGGAGCAGTCTCTCGCACGGCGCCGTCTTCGCTTCGGAACAAGCGGCCGAGCGCGGGCACATCGGTCAGGACGAGCGCCCTGACGACCTGCTGCATCTCCTCACCCCCCGCTTGGGTGATGTTGTGCCGGAGGACCTCAACCTGCTGCTGGAGGCCCGCGACCTGCTCACTCGCTTCCTTGCGCTCCCGTCCACGCTTGTCGAGGTACGTCTGGGCCTTGCGGACCACGGCCTCCTGCTCGTGGGCCTCCTCGCCCCGCACTCCGAGTTGCCTGGCCAGGTTGACCGCGACCTGATAGGCCGCCTCGGCCTGATCCTGCTTGCCGTGCCGGACGGCCAGGTCGGCCTGGGCGAGCAGTTTTTTCTGGCGTTCGCGCAACTCGATGTTGCCCCACTGCTGGGTCTTCTGGACGGCCTTGGCGGTAGCGCGCAGGCCTCGTTCTTTCGCCTCGCCCTTCTTCCCTTTCCCGAGGGCGACCGCCACGTTGCCGAGGTATTGCAAGGCCTTGTTGGCCTCGAGCGATTTCGGGGCCGCGGCGACGGTCTCCCTGAACATTTCGGCGGCCTTCTCGTAGTTGCCCTGACGGTAGTAGTCTGTCCCCGCGCGGAAGAGGTTCTTGCCCTGAAGCACACGTGGCTGAGCCCCGGCCCGCTCATCGAACTCGACCGCACCCGTCTGCCCTTGCTCACGGGGCCGATCCATCTGGCGGTTTCTCAGCAGTAGCGCGTTGTACTTGGTGTCGGACGGCCGAAACAGATGGCCGATCGCATCGAGCAGTCCCGGGGCTTTCGGCTTCTGCGGCTCCTTTCCGGCGGGCGGCAAGTCCGGCGCCTTCTCGGGCTTTGGCTGAAGCCCCTCGGCCAGATGCCCGCGGCCGTACTCGAACTCCAGTTCCGCCGTCTCGCTCGACCACACGTCGGTGCGGCGGAGCACGCCTTGCCACTCGTCCACCCGCATCCCGTCGGGCACCATCAACGCGCACCGCGCGTACGCCACCGGCAGGTCGGCGCGCGGCAGCGGCAAGCGGAACCTTCCGGAGCGCAACAGCCTCTCGCCACGCATCACATACACCAGTTCGACGGGGAAACTCACCAGGCCCGCCGTCGTCAGGACGCTCTTTTCGAGCGGCACGTAGACCGTGCGGCCGGGGCCGCGCGCAAGGTTCTTCTGCTCCTCCGACACGCGGGCCACCACCAGTTCCGCACCGGCCGGCAGTTCCACCGTCATGTACTGCAGCGCCCGGTTCCGGACCTCGTAGATGACCTTCGTCATCACCCGCCCGTCCGGACGGTAAAGCACCGTGTACAGGGCGCTGTCGATGAGCGTCTCGCGAACGGGGAACTCCGACATGCTCACCAGGTCGACCCGCGCCTCCCACGGTCCCGTCACCCGGTACGCGTAGACGGGCGTCGCCGCGAGGAGGGCCCGCGTCCGGTCGGGCAAATCGTGAAGCGCCATGGCCGCCAGGCCCGGCGAGTCCATCTCCAGCAACACGCCGCCCGCCCCGCCCGCGATGGCCAGTGTGCCGCCGCGGTGGCTGGCCCCCTCGACACCAAACGCCGGCAGCGTCATGCGGCCCGTCGCCGGTCGCGGCGCCTCGAATTCAACGTTCAGCCGCGACCGCTGCCGGACGGCGCCCCTCAGAAAAACACGAGCCGCGTCCCCGGCGGTCTGGACCTCGCGGACGTCGGGCCCGGTGATGCGGACGCGGTCGGCGCCGGGGGGCAGGTTTACCATCATCAGCGAGGTCTCACCGCCCCAGAGCCGGAGGTTCAGAACCGCCCGCACCTGGTGCACGCCGTCGGCCAGCGTCCAGCCGACGTGGGCTTCGGTGGCGATTTGGGCCGCCCGGTGCACGGGCGGCTGCGGCGGCTGCCACCTGATGTCGAGCCGATCGCCCGCGCGAAGGCCCACCGTGCCGCGCGTGCCGGCGCCGGTTCCCTTGACCGAGAGCGGCGACCGCGAGAACCGCACGTCCCACGCCCCGTCGGAATCGACGGCCCCGCTGGTCCAGCCGGCGGGAGCCGTGCCGAACTCGATTCGGTGCACGTCGCCGGTCGTTTGCGATTTCAGCGTGGCGGTTGCCGTGACGCGGTACCGGCCGGGTTCCATCGCGTCGAAATAGAGCCAGCCGTCGTCGGCCCGGCGGAGTTCGGCCTTGCGGCCGTCGACCATCACGTCGCGCCAGGCGAAGTCGGGCGGCAGCAGCCGCGCCGCCGTCCCACCTTTGCCGGGGAGACGGACCACGTCGAACGTGGCCGCCAGCGTCGTTTCCTTCTCGTCGATGCCAAGACGGTAACGAGCGCGTTCGGTCCACGTTGCGACAGGCGGCTGCGGTGGGGTGGGCCCCTCGGCAAGTTCGCGGACGTACGCCTCGTACACCGAAACGGGGATTTCAACGTCCGTACCCGGCCATTGCGGGACGCGGCGTAGAATCTCGCGCACCAGGTCGCTGCGCATGCTCGCTGCGGCGGGCGGTGCGGCCGCCCACAGTGCCAACACAACGAGAAGCAAGGTCTTTCGATTCACGTGCCGCCCGTTCGGTCTGATTGTACACCGGGTGCGGATGACCTGCGTTACTGTATGAGACCGCAGCCACCGCGAAAAGTTCCAGAAAAAACACGCCGGCTCAATGTATACTGTGCCCGTAAGCCCTCTGGGAGAACCGCCATGCCCGTTTACGACGTGACCGTTCCGATGCGTGCCGGCATGCCGCTGTGGCCCGGCGATCCGCCGTTTTCGCTGGAGTTCGTCCGGACCATCGCCGAAAGCGGCATCGCGAACAACTCGCGCATGGCCTTCAGCAGCCACACCGGCACGCACATCGACGCGCCGCTGCACTTCATCGACGGCGGAGCCACGGTCGGCCAAATCCCGCCGGAGGCCCTCGTGGGGCCGTGCGTGCTGGTCGACGTGGGCGACGTCGCCCTCATCACGCGCGACGTGCTGGAAGGCCTCGACCTGGCCGGTCGCAAGCGGATTCTTTTCCGCACGACGAACTCGGCCTGGATCGCCGAACGGTTCGACGAGGGGTTTGTGGCGTTTTCGGGCGATGCGGCGGCGTACCTGGCCGAGTTGGGGCCGACGCTCATCGGCATCGACGCCCCGTCGCTTGACCCGCGCCACACGCCGGGCTACCCGGCTCACATGGCGATTCTCGGCAGCGGCGCCATCAAGGGCGCCATCGAGTGGCTGGCGCTGGAGGGGCTGGAAACCGGCGATTACGACCTGTTCTGCGGTCCCCTGCGGGTCATGGACGCCGAAGGCACACCGTGCCGCGTGCTGCTCATGCGGCCGTAATGTGCCCCGCGGGGCAAGCCGCGGCCTGCCGCGTCACGGGAGGCACCTCACGGGTTGCCTTTGGGTCCGTCGTAGGCGCAATGGAAGTAGTCGATGTCGATGTGTCCGGTGGGCTCTCGGTCGTTCCAGCAGAAGAATCCGAGAGCGTTGTCGTATTAGATGCCGTGCGTGCGGACCGCTCTCATGGTTTGACTCTGCCGGCCGAAGCGTGCACAATGGTGTGCCGTGCGGCAGGGGCCGCTCCTGAAGGGAGGATGGAGGATGACGTCAGGGCCGATTCGGGGCGAGGACGACCAAACGCGACAGAACCGTCGGAAGTTCCTGAAACGCAGCGCCGCCTTCTCGGGCGCACTGGCTGCCGGCTGCCTTGGTTCCGGAGCGGCACCGGCCGACGGCGGGCGGCCGCCCAACGTCGTCCTAATCATCAGCGACGACCAGGCCTGGGGCGATTACTCATTTCTCGGCCATCCGACGGTCCGCACGCCGCGCATCGACCGCCTGGCCTCCGAGAGCCTGCTCCTGCCGCGCAGTTACGTGACGGCGCCGCTGTGCTGCCCATCGCTGGGGTCGATGGTCACGGGTCTGCACCCGCACCAGAACCGGATCACGTCGAACGATCCGCCGAAGGGGGGCGGCAAGGGCGGCTGGCCGGCAGAGCGGCTGGCGCTGCGCGAACAGGTCATCTCGAACATCGAACGCGTGCCCACCCTGCCGAGGCTCCTCAAGCAGAAGGGGTACGTGAGCCTCCAGACGGGCAAGTGGTGGATGGGGCACCACAGCCGCGGCGGGTTCACCCACGGCATGACGCACGGCGACCCGAAGCGCGGCGGTCGTCACGGCGACGCGGGCCTCGCGATCGGCCGCGCTGGGCTGCAGGTGATTCACGATTTTCTGGACGCGGCGGGGGAGAAACCGTTCTTCGTGTGGTACGCCCCCTTCCTGCCGCACTCGCCGCACAACCCGCCCAAGCGGCTGCTGGAGAAGTACCGCGACAAAACGCCGTCGATCCACGTCGCCCGGTACTGGGCCATGTGCGAATGGTTCGACGAGACGGTCGGGCAACTGCTCGACTACCTGGACAAGAAGCGCCTTGCCGAGAACACGCTCGTCCTGTACGTGTGCGACAACGGGTGGATTCAGAATCCGAACGCTTCGCGGTACGCGCCGCGGTCGAAGCGGACGCGGTTCGAGGGCGGCGTCCGAACGCCCATCATGGTCCGCTGGCCCGGCCGCGTGACGCCGCGGCGCGACGACGAGACCGTCGCGAGCAGCATCGACCTCGCCCCGACGATCCTGGCGGCGTGTGGCCTGAAACCGACGCCCGAGATGCAGGGGGTGAACCTGCTGGATGAGAAGGCACTCAAAGGCCGCGAGGCCGTCTTCGGCGCCGTGTACACGCACGACGCCGTCGACATCCACAAGCCCGCCAGCAGTCTGCTGTGGCGCTGGTGCGTCAGCGGACGGTGGAAACTGTGTGTGCCAAACGCCGCCGCCGTGCCGGACGGTGCCGTCGAACTCTACGACCTGGTGGCCGACCCGCACGAGAAACGGAACCTCGCCGCCCAGCACGCGGACGAGGTAGCGCGGCTGCGCGGGCTGATTGATGCGTGGTACAAGCCGACGTGACGCATCCGGCCACGGTCGTCGGCGTGCCGCCGACGGCTCAACACAGCCCGGCGCATCCGTCGCGCGGCGGGCAAGACTGCCCGCCGCGCAAAGTGCAGCGTTTACCAACACGACGCAGCGTTTAGCCGTCGCCGCGACGGCGACGCACGTTCGCTTCCAAGCACGCCGCAGCCGGCCCCGTCGGCGTGCCGCCGACGGCTAAACACAGCCCGGCGCATCCGTCGCGCGGCGGGCAAGACTGCCCGCCGCGCAAAGTGCAGCGTTTACCAACACGACGCAGCGTTTAGCCGTCGCCGCGACGGCGACGCACGTTCGCTTCCAAGCACGCCGCAGCCGGCCCCGTCGGCGTGCCGCCGACGGCGTGCCGCCGACGGCTAAACACCTGTGGCCGACGGCTCAACACGGCGCGGGCGCAAGGGCGACGGCGCAACGGCGCGCGGTTACTCGCCGACGACGCCGAGTTCGGCGATGGAGGCCCATGGGGCGCCGTTGATCTCCGAGAGGATGCGCATCAGGACGTAGCGGCCGCGAACCGGTTCGCAGGCAACCTCCTGGGCCGTCTTGATCTTGCGGAAGGTCGTCTTGGCGGCAACCTTGTCGAAACGCTTCGGATCGCTTCCGACGTAGAACTCGCAGTCCTTCACGGCGCCGTTCCAGCCGGCGTCCTGCCGGGCGAGGTACCGGAAACCGCGGACGGTGCGTTCGGCGCCGAGGTCGATAACCAGTTCGTGGGGGTGCGTCTCGGCGGCGCCCTGGAAGTTCGTGTGCCAGTGGGTGCGCGGGTTCGAGTCGAGGACGTGGCGGGCGAGTCTGCCGTTGCCCTTGGATTCGCTGCTCGCGCGGAGAACCTTGCACTCCTTGCGGGGGATGAGGCCGTCCTGCGAGAGCGCGTTGACCTTGCCGGAAGCCTGCGGCCGGGTATCGCCCAACTTGGCGCGGCGGTCCTTCTCGTGGAGGTCGCGGTCGTGGAAGGTGCCCGGCCGGGCCGGTTCGTGTTCCCTCTCGGCGACGGCTTTCATCGTCGCGAGCCTATCGGCGCGTTCGGCGGCGAGGTCGTTCTGTTCCAGGAGGTCCTTGCTGAGGTCGTAGAGTTCCCAGTCCCTGCCCTTTCCGGGCTGGATGGCCTTCCAGTGACCCATGCGGACGGCCGTCTGCGAGCCATATTCCCAGTAGAGGAACTCGTGCGGCACCTGTTTGCGTCCTGCGGCTTCCTCGCCGAGCAGTTCGGGCACAATGGAGATGCCGTCGACGTCTTTCGGCGCGGCGGCGCCGGCGAGTTCGGCGAGGGTCGGCAGGACGTCGGGAAAGTACCACAGGAAGTCGCTGACACCTCCCGGCCGGATCTTGCCCGGCCAGCGCACGATCATCGGAATGCGAAGGCCGCCCTCGTACAGGTTGCCCTTGTGCCCGCGAAACGCTTTGCCGGTCTTCGGATTGACGTTGGGTCCGAGGAACCCGCGCGGGCTATCCTTGGCGCGGAAGTAGTCGTTGCCGCCGTTGTCGCCGCAGAAAAAGATGATCGTGTCGCGGGCCAGGCCGAGTTCCTCGAGCAGCGCGAAGACCTCGCCGACCTGGCGATCGACCATCGTAACCATGGCGGCGTACTGGGCGGCCTCGCCGGCCCACTCCTTGTCCTTGTAGAGCGCCCAGGCAGGGTCGTCGTCCGGAATGTCGAACATGCCGTGCGGCGGGGTCACGGGCAGATAGCAGAAGAAGGGCCGGTCCTTGCTCGCGCGGATGAACTTCTTCGCTTCATCGAAGATGACGTAGTGGGAGTAGGTCTGGCCCGTGCGGCCGCCGCGGTTACCGGGCAGGACCATCTCCTCGCTGTTGCGGACGATGTAAGGCGGATAGTAAGAATGGGCGTGGACCTGATCGTAGTAGCCGACGAAGACGTCGAAGCCGTGCCTCTCGGGCACGCCGGTGGAGCCTCGCCCGCCGCAGCCCCATTTGCCGAACCCGCCCGTGGCGTAGCCGGCGCGTTTGAGGACGGAGGCGACGGTTTCCTCCTCTTCCCGCAGGGGCGTGCCGCCGTCGTTCTTGCGGACGGAGGTGTGGCCGGCGTGCTTGCCGGTCATCAGGCAGCACCGCGTGGGCGCGCAGACCGACGCCCCCGCCAGGGCCTGGGTGAAGCGCACACCTTCTGCGGCCATTCGGTCGACGTTGGGCGTCTTGATATGCGGGTGCCCCATGCACGAGAGTTCGTAGTACCCCAGTTCGTCGGACATGATATAGACGATGTTCGGCTTTCGCCGCTGTGCCGGGGCGGCACGGGATATGCCGGGAGCCGCCGCCAAAGCGCCGCCGCCAGCCAGTTGTCGCAGAAACGCACGTCGGGTACTCGTCATGGTTGGCCTCCTGAACCAGTCACTTCGCCTTCTTGTCCGCCTGGTGGCCTTCCCAGGCCACCAGGAACAGGCATAA
>CAZEBQ010000072.1:0-15216 GCA_964510295.1 uncultured Anaerolineales bacterium
CCGCATCGAGGTCCACGAGGCCGACATGTTCGACCTGGCCGCCATCGCCGCCGCCCACCCCGAGATCGACGCCATCACCGCCGTCGACACCTACCACGAGTACCTCTCGGAAGGCGAGGCGAAGGTCGTGGGGCTGGTCAAGCAACTGCGGTCCGCGTTCCCCAAGGCCCTCCTTTACGTGGGCGAGTTCTGCAAGCAGCCCCACGAGAAACTCAGGCGTCACCCCACCGCCTTCCTGGAACACCACCTGTTCCACGACCTGACGAACCAGACCATCGCCAACGCCGACCGGTGGCGGGCCATGTTTGCGGCGGCCGACCTGGAGGTCCTCGAAGAGAAGGTCTTCGACATCGTCGGCCACGGCTACTTTGTCCTGAGGTGAGCGTGAGCGCCCCGCGCGTCAGCATCTACCCGACCGACTACGGCCACGTCGGCGAGGCCGTTGATCGGGCCGTTGCCGATCACGCCCCGCCCGTCGATGGCCGCACCTGCCTCGTCAAGCCGAACATCCTCGGCGCCATGCCGCCCGAGCGGCATGTGAACACGCATCCGACCGTCGTCGCGGCCGCCATCGCCGCCCTCGAAAAGCGCGGCGCGGGCCGAATCATCGTCGGCGACAACTCCGGCATGCGGGCCTACGGCTCGAACGAACACACCGCACGCGTCGCCGGCATCCTCGACGCCGCCGGCGACCGCTTCGTCAACCTGGGCGCCTCGCCCGTGGAGACGGACCTCGAATCGGATTTCGCCGACCGGCTCGCCTTCTCGCGCGAGGTCCTCGAATGCGACGTCCTCGTCAGCCTGCCGAAGATGAAGACCCACGTCGCCACCGGCATCACCGGAGCCATCAAGAACACCTTCGGCCACCTCGTCGGCGCCGAGAAGACACGTCTGCACCGCGAGGCCGTCGGACCGGAGAACTTCGCCCGCGCCGTCGTCGACGTCTACCAGGTCCGCCCACCCGACCTCATCATCATCGACGCCGTCGTCGCCATGGAAGGCCAGGGACCGTCGGGCGGCCGGCCGAGGCAGGTCGGCCGCATCCTCGCCGGAACGAACGCCGTCGCCCTCGACTCATGTCTGGCGGCCATGATGGGCATCGAGCCGCGGGCGGTTCCGATGCTTCGGATCGCCGAGCAGCGCGGCCTGGGACCGGCGGACCTTGCCGAAATCGACATCGACGGCCCCTTCGAGGTCGTGCCGAAGTTCAAGACGTGCACCGTCAGCATGGGCTTCGGCACGTGGATCAGCCGCCTGGCCACGCACCTGTTTGTCACGCAACCGGTGGTCCGGTACGCGAAATGCGTCAAGTGCGGCTCGTGTGCCCAGGCCTGCCCGGTCGGGGCGATTACGATGACCGAGGCCGGCCCGTCCATCGACTATGCCGAGTGCATCTCCTGCTTCTGCTGCCACGAGATGTGCCGCTACGAGGCCATGAACCTGTCGCGCCGCATGCGGTTTCTTCAGCGGCTGTAACTGCCCGTGCCAAGGTGGCACACTTCGTGCCCCCCAGTCCCCGAGCGCCCGTCCCGCGCGGCCGGAACCTCATTGACTTGGGCCGCCCGCGCCGGTAGATAGAAAGTGTGGTTTGTCTTGAGTCGCTCGCGACCTGTGCGAACACCCTTTCGGAGGAGTTGCCATGTCTCAGGTTTCATCCCGCCGCCGTTTTCTCAAGCAGACCGCCTCGGCCGGCGCCGCCCTCGCGATGACGGCCGCCAGTTATGCCCGCGTTCCCGGGGCGAATGATCGGGTGTCGATCGGCATCATCGGATGCGGCGGCCGGGGGCTGGACGCCCATATGCCGGGTATCCACAAGCACGCCAAGGCCCAGAACGTCGAGATCACGGCCGTCGCCGACCCGTGGCGGGTCCGTCAGGAGATGGCCGCCGCCAAGTGCAAGGAATGGTACGGCCGCGACGCCCGCACCTTCACGTCGTACCGCGACCTGCTGGCCCTGAAGGACGTGGATGCCGTCACCATTGCCTCGTGCGATCACCAGCACACGACGCACCTGGCGGCCGCCGCCAAGGCCAAGAAAGACGTCTACTGCGAGAAGCCGCTGGCGAAGCGTCTCGACCGGCTCGTGGCAGCCTGCGACGCCGTCCGCGACGCGAAAATCGTCTTCCAGGCCGGCACGCAACTGCGGAGTTTCCCAACCTTCACCGGCTGCCGCAAGTTGTACCGGACGGGTATCCTCGGCAAAGTCGGCCGCATCGAGCAGTGCCGCAACAGCACCCGCCCGTACTGGTACGGGTACGTCAAGGACGTGAAGAAGCAGGACGTGGACTGGAACGAGTTTCTGATGGACCGTCCCAACCGGCCCTTCGACCCCGTCCTGTACTCGGGCTGGTACGGGTACCGCGAGTTCTCGGACGGCGCCGTGCCGGGTCTGGGCAGCCATTTCATTGATCTGGTGCACTATATCACGGGGGCGAAATTCCCCACCAGCGCCGTCTGCCTCGGCGGAACCTTCACGTGGAAAGACGAGCGGAAGTTCACCTGCCCCGACCACGTCCAGGCGCTCTGGGTCTACCCCGAAGGATTCATGGTCTCGTACTCGACGAACTTCGGCAACGGCAGCGGCAACAGTCTCAAGATCTTCGGCGACGTGGGAACGCTCGACATGGTCAACTGGCACGCCCCCGTCCTGACAGCCGAAGGCGGCAGCAAGAACAAGGGCGCGATACGAGGCAAGATACCCGTCGAGGAGGTCGCGCGGCCGGATCACTTCCTCGATTGGCTCCAGTGCCTCCGCACCCGGAAACCGTGCAACGCCGACATCGACGCCGGATACCAGCACGCCGTGGCGGTTATCATGGCGATGACGGCCTTCGACACCGGCCGCCGGCAGGTCTACGACGCCCGGAAACGCGAAATCCGCCAGGGGTAGGGCGCTTCACGTTTAAGTGAAGCACAGCCCGGCGCGGCGGGGACGGAGACCCGCCGCGCAAAGCCATACAGCCGGGCGCGGTGGGTCTCCGCACCCACCGCGCAAAGCGATACAGGCACACGTGGGCTGCTTTGGCCAGACGCCGGTCAGACAAGGGAGACTCCGCCGATGGTTGCACACAACACGCTCTCACGCCGCATGTTTCTCGGTCGAACCCTGGCATTGGGCGGCATCGCGGCCGCTCACCTGGCATCCCGCGCCGCGCCGGCGGCCGCGAGCGGCGCTGCGGCCGGCCCTTGGCAGATCGGCATCTACACGCGCCCCTGGGACAAGTACGACTGGCGCGTAGCCCTCGACGCCATCGCAGAGGCGGGCTACACATACGTCGGCCTGATGACGACCAAGTCGAAGACACGGCTCGTCATCTCGGTCGAAACCACGCCCGAGGAAGCGCAGCAGGTGGGCCGGGAGTGCCGGAAACGCGGCCTGAAGGTGCCGTCGGTGTACGGCGGCGGCATCCCGGTCGCGAAATCGCTCGAGGCCGGTATCGCAGGGCTCAAGCGCCTCATCGACAACTGTGCGGCGTGCGGGGCGGACAACCTCATGATGGGAGGCATCGGCAACAAGAACCTCCACGGACCGTACTACAAGGCCGTGGCCGAATGCTGCGATTACGCCGCCGAGAAGAACATCGGCATCAGCGTCAAGCCCCACGGCGGCCTCAACGCCACCGGGCCCCAATGCCGCAAGACGATCGAACTGGTCGGCCACAACAACTTCCGCATCTGGTACGATCCCGGCAACATCTTCTACTACAGCGACGGCAAACTCGACCCCGTGACCGACGCCGCCACCGTCGACGGCCTTGTCGTCGGCATGTGCATCAAGGACTACAAGCACCCGAAGGAGGTCATGCTGACGCCCGGCACGGGGCAGGTGGACTTTCCGAAGGTGATGGCGCATCTGGCGAAGGGCGGTTTCACGCAGGGACCGCTCGTGGTGGAGTGCCTGGCGCGCGGCGACCTCGCCCAGACGCTTGCGGAAGCGAAGAAGGCCCGCCGATTCGTCGAGGAACTCGTCGGCCGGAGGGGCTGACGCCCGCCCAGCCACAAGGGGGATGGCGGTGAAGACGGCCTGCTGGTTCTGCACAGGCGCTCTCCTTCTCGCCCCGGCATGCAGCCCGGCCGACACGCCCCGCGCGGCGCCGTCGCCGCCCGCGCCCCGCGCATCGTTGGCCGCGGCTCCCAACCAGCACTGGCCGCAGGTCCGCGGCAAGGCAACGCGGATTTTCCCCATCGGGCCCGCCTTCAAGGCCGACCGGTGGTACCGTATCCGGTTCGAATGGACCTACCGCGAGTCGACCGGCACGATCACGGTCGGCGTGGACGACCGGGCTTACGCTTCCGACTTCGAATTCGTGCCGGCGACGGCAGGGCCGGGGCGGTTCTTCCTGTTCGGGCACGTCGAGACGACGGCGCCTGACGGCTGTCTGCACTTCCGCAACTTCCGAGTGGAGGGGCGCAAATGAAGCCGGCACGCGGAGCGCGGTGGGCAATCTTGCCCGCCGCGTCGCGGAACAACAAGCGAGCGCGGCAGGCAGGATTGCCCGCCGCGCAGTATCTGGAGGGACGCAAATGAAGCCGGAGACGATCCCGATGGCCGTAGCGGCATGGTCCATGCTGGCCGCACTCCTGCTGGGGCAGGCGCCCACGGCCGGCGCCGAGGGGCTCGAAGCCGGCGTGGCCGCCTGCAACATCACGCCGCCCGTCGGCTACCGCATGAGCGGGTACTTCCGCGAGCGTCTGAGCACCGGCACGGCGACGCCGCTGATGGCCAAGGCGCTCGTGCTGAAGCAGGGCGACGTGCGGGCTGCCATCGTTTCGTGCGACCTCATCGGCCTGTCGCTCGACGTGTCGGGCCGGGCCCGGGCCGAGGCGAGCAAGCGGACCGGCATCCCCCGCGACAACATCCTCCTTGCTGCAACGCACTCGCACACGGGGCCGCTGTACTGGGGCGCCCTGCGGAAGCATCTTCACGAGCGGGCGGTCGCCCGGCACGGCAAGGATCCGTGCGAGGCGGTCGATTATCCGAAGTTCCTTGCGGCGAAACTCGCCCAGGGAATCGCGGATGCCGCGTCCGCCCTCAAGCCCGTCTCGCTTGCGGCCGGCACGTGTCAGCAGCAGGGCCTCGCGTTCAACCGGCGGTTCCACATGAAGGACGGCTCGGTGCGGTTCAATCCGGGCGTCCTGAATCCGGACATCGTCGGCGCGGCCGGGCCGATTGATCCGGAGGTCGGCCTCGTTACGCTCCGCGACCCCGGCGGGACGGTGCGGGCGGGCATTGCGAGTTTCGCCCTGCACCTCGACACGGTCGGCGGCACGAAGTACCACGCCGACTTCCCGTACTTCCTGGAGCAGGGGCTGCGGGAGGCGTGGGGTGAGGGCTTCACGCTCCTGTTCGGCACGGGGACCTGCGGCGACATCAACCACATCGACGTGACGAAGAAGGAACGCCTGAAGACCGAGACCATCGGCCGCACGCTGGCCGAGACGGTGAAGGCGGCAAGCCTGAAAACGGTCGCGACGCCGGCGCTGGCCGTCCGTCGCGAGATCGTCCGCGCGCCGCTCCAGCAGTACGATGCCGGGAAGAAGGCGTGGGCACGCGAGGCGATGGGGAAGGTCGGCACGCGCGACCTGGCGTTCCTCAAGCAGGTGGAGGCGTACAAAATCCTCGCGGTCGAGATGCGCGAAGGCGACACGTTGCCTTTGGAGGTCCAGGTCTTTCGCCTCTCGAAGGACGTGGCGTTGGTGGGCCTGCCGGGCGAAGTTTTTGTCGATTTGGGCCTCGCCATCAAGAAGGCGTCGCCGTTTGCCACGACGCTGGTCGTGGAACTGTGTCAGGACGCGCCCGGCTACATCCCGACGACGAAGGCCTTCAAGGAAGGCAGTTACGAGACGGTGAACTCGCGCGTTGCCCCCGGCGGCGGCGAGATGATAGCCGAGGCGGCCGTGCGGCTGCTCGAGGAACTTGGCCGGTAGCCAGTAGGCCGGGGCGTGCCCCGGCAATTCGATTGCATGCTTTCGCGAGCGAAAGCATGGCACCCGGCCGACGTGCCGAAGCCCGGCTCAGTCGCGGTGGTAGCCCAATTCCTCAAGGACGTCGATCAATTCGAGAATCGAGATGCGTTTGAGGCCGTGCTCCATCTTGTACACGTCGATGGCCCACTGGAGTTCGGCGGCGGCAGGAGGCAGGGGTTCAAGGGGCGGCGGAAACTGCCGCTGTTTCGCCAACTTCGGGCTGACGCCATGAATCGTCCCCCCGAGAACACCACGACGGTCTTTGAGAACCTTGCCCATGATCTCCTCCCCCGATGCGGCGGCCTAGCGGATTGACTCCTGCGGCAGTTCTTTCTTGACGCCTTCGTCAAGCGGCATCTTGTCCGGCAAGGCGCCCGTCTCCTGCATGAGGCGCGCGAGTTCTTTCTTGAGCGTGGCCACGGTATCGGCGCAGGCCGGGTCGTCGATCAGGTTCTTCGCCTCGCCCGGGTCGTCCTCGAGGTTGTACAGTTCCGCCTTGTGACGGTCGGGTCCGCCGTCACCGTGGGGGTAGTGGACGTATTTCCAGGTGTCGGTCCGCACGCCGCGCACGTTCGGCGTGTAGGGGAACTGCTTCTCGTAGTTGTACTCGTAGAACCAGGCGGTGCGCCAGGCGCGCGCGTCGCCCGCGAGCAGCGGCTTCCACGAGCGGCCGTGGATGTTCCGGAGCGGCGTCGCACCGCAGACGTCGAGCACGCTCGGCGCGAGGTCGATGTTCAGGACCTGCTCCGCTATGACGGTCCCGCCCTTGACGAGCGCCGGGTACCGGACGAGCAGCGGCACGCGGATGCTCTCCTCGTGCATGGTCCGCTTGTCGGTCATACCGTGTTCGCCCAGGAACATGCCGTTGTCGCCGGCGAAGACCAGCAGCGTGTTGTCGAGTTGGCCGGTCTCCTTGAGGGCCTCGTAGACGCGGCCGACGCTGTCGTCGACCGACTTGATCGTCGCCAGGTACGACCGCGCGAAGCGCGCAAAATCCTTGACGCTCTCGGGCCGCGTGTCGGGGAACTTCTTGCGGTACCCGTAGATGGGCCCGTAGATGCCGTGCCACGTGTCAATCCGCTGCTTCACCCAGGCGGGCTTGCCCTCCAGATGAAAGGCCGACTTCGGGTACGCTATGGCGACGTCATCGAAGAGGTGTTCGTACTTCGGCTCGGGCGTAAACGGCGTGTGCGGCGCCTTGTGTCCGAGAATAAGCAGGAACGGTTTGGCGTGCGGCCGCTTGAGCCACTCGACGGCCATGTCAGTCACGCGGTGGGTGTAGTAGCCCTTCTTGACCTCGCGCGTGCCATCGACGTTGAACTCGTTGTCGAAGTACTTGCCCTGGCCTTTGTGGCTGATCCAGTAGTCGAATCCCGGCCGCTTGTCGTCGCTGGCCTCGCCCATGTGCCACTTGCCGACGTAGGCCGTCTCGTACCCTTCCTCTTGCAGCCGCATTGGGAAACTCGTCATTGGGCTCGGGTAGTCGGTGAAGTTGTTCACAACGCCGTGGCTGTGAGCGTACAGGCCCGAGAGGAACGACGCGCGGCTGGGCGAACACAGCGACGTCGTGACAAACATGTTCGCGAAGCGGGCGCCCTCGGCGGCAAGGCGATCCATGTGCGGCGTCTTGAGCAGCGGATGCCCCGCACAACTCATCGTATCCCAGCGCTGGTCGTCCGTCAGGATGAAGACGACGTTCGGCCGCCGGCGGGGGGGGGCTGCCTCGCGGCCGCATCCGGCCACCGCACCGAGCCCCGCCGACAGACCCAACGTGCGCAGGAATGCACGTCGCTTCAACAGAGGTCTCCTTCCGATGGCGCTGCACGTCCGAAGGCGCGGCCACGGTCAGAGGTCATCCCGCCCGCCGGCCTGCGGCAAAGAGGACGATGTTCGTGGCGACGGCCCGGGCGTCCTGGCTCTTATAGCCGCGACGGCCGTAGGCGTTGTGCCCGGTCGTCGAGAACAGGATGTCGAAGGCGCTGTAAACGCCGACGAGTTTGTCGCCGAGGTAGATGCCGGTCAGGTCGGCGTGCGGCCGGGCCAACCGCAGGACCCGCAGCGAGCGGCTGAACTGGACACCCGAGATAAGGCCGTAGCCTTTGCCGCCCGGCAGGCGACCGGTCATCAGCGGATGGGTCTGCGGCACGGGTTTGAGTTGCCAGCCGACCTCGGCGGCCAGTTTGCGGAAGGCGCCGTTGAACTCGGTGGATCCGTTCGCGGCCTCGACCCAGAGAAACCCGCCCTTGGCGGCGTAGGCCTTGAGGGCCTGCTTCTGGGCCTCGGGCATCGCGATCTCGCCGGGCCCGATGAGGTAGGCAACATCGACGCCGCCGAGGTCCGACGGTTTGACGCCCTTCTCCTCGGCGGCCAGCGAGACGCCGGCCTTGGCGCTGAGGTGGCTCGCAAGGCCCTGGAACACGCGGTAGTTGCGTCCGGTCATCCATCCCGGTCCGTCGTACTTGACACGGGCCAGGCGCAGGTTGCTGCGCCCGCCCGACCTGGCGGCACCGGGGTACCGATCCTTCTCCTTGGGTTGGCGAGCCTGGAGTTTGGCCCTGAGCGGACTCTGGTCGGTAGCGTAGGTGAACAGATTGATGCCCCACTGGAAGAGGTAACTGCGCCGGGCGTAAGACTTCATCTGCCAGGCGCAGGAGATGTCGTCCATGGCGTAGAAGAGGAACGTGCGCACGCCGTCGTGGAGGCCCAGGATCTCGGGCCGCTGCTTGAGCGGGTGCGGGTGTTTGAACGATCCGTGATCGGGTCCGAGGGGCTTCAACGACCACTCGGGCCAGACCGCCTTGATGAAGTCCTGCGCCCACTTCCGGACCTCCGGGCTGCCGCACGACGCCTCCAGCAGAATCGTGCCGCCGGTGTCGGTGAACTGGCGGAGTTTCTTCTTGTGGGCGTCGGAGAATTCGGGCGGGGTCTCGGCGGTGATGTAGAGGACGGGCGCGTCGTGGAGTTCCGAAACGGGGGCCTTGAGGCTGACGATCTGCCAGTGGAACGGTTGCTCTTTGACCTTCTCGATGTAGGAGGTCAGGTTGGAGATGTCGCGACGGTGGTTGTTCCACTGGCCCTTGTATTCGAGTTTGTTGTAGAGGATGGGCGCGCGGCCCTTGTAGAGGAACAGGAGGCAGAAGCAGGTCTCGGGGATGCCGCCCCAGGAGCCGTTTCCGCTCTGGGCGTGGACCAAGTGCGTGGCCCCCTCCTTGTACCAGTTGCGGGTCCCGAAATACTTGTACCCGGCGGCGATGCCGACTCGCTCGACGCTGTAGAGCCAGTAGCGTTTGTGCTTGTCGAGGCCGTTGGGATGCTTGGGGCTGACGTCGGGCTTGAAGTTTTTTCCGAGCCATCCGAGGGCGAGATCGACGCGGCGGTCGAAGTCGCCGCCCAAGCGGGCGCTGCGTCCATTCTGGCAGGGACACCCGCTGGCCAGGTTCAGGTTGTCCATGGTGATGAAGATGCTGGCGAGTCCGGCGGCGGTCATGGTGCCGTATCCTGGCGTGTTCTGACCCAGGCCCTTGTTGTGCTGGCCGTAGTTCCATGCCCCATCGCTCTTCTGGAGGTCGAAGTAGAGTTTCATGCTGCGTTCCCAGACGAAGCGTGGAATCTCGACGCCGGCCAGGGCGGCTTCGCGCAGGGCGAGCATCGCCATCTGGGTGTTCGAGAGGTCGTACCGTCCGCCGGAGCCGCCCAGGCTCGTGTAGTTCCAGCCGCCGTGACTACCCTGAGCCTGAACCAGCCACATGGCGTCGGCGATGAGGGCCTTGCGGACGAGGTCGCGTTTGGCGCCCGAGAGTTTTTTCTGCAGGTGCGCGTAGGCCATCGCCCGCATGGAGGTGGCGTAGGTGTAGCCCAGGGTTCCCCGCGAAATCAGGGCGTTCATCCCCTTGGAGATCGCCTCGCGGTTCGGATGAACGCCGGAGTAGACAAGCGAGAACAGGGCCATCTCCGTGTGGCCGCACGGAACCGGCGACTGGTGATGCTTTTGCTCCTGCCATGCCCCGCCTCCGCCCTGCTGGCTGATGAGGTATTTCTGGGCCTTCTCGATGGCCTTGACGACCTGCTCGTCGGTGAGGCCGCCTCCTGGCTGTTGGGCTCCCCCAGTTTGCGATTTCCCGCCCGACGCCTTTCCCTTGTTCCCCCCGCCCTTCTTCTGGGCCGCGTGTGCCGCCGGCCCGGAGAGCGCGTCGCAGACGGCGCCGATACCCAGCACCACCGCCAGAACCATCGAGAGCAAACGCCATCGCCGCATATCATATACCTCGTAATTCCCCCGTCTTGTACGCACAGACAGCGAAAAAGTCCGCACCCTTCAGCCGCCCGCCGCCATTATGGCCCGAGCGACACGCTGTTGCAAGGCTGGGCCGGGTCCCGCAGCCGTCAAGGTTGCGATACACTCTGCCTACAGCCGCCTGAGGGCGGATTTCAGGCTCTCCACGACCAGGTCCTGGTCTGCTTCCGTCAGGCGGTTGTAGAACGGCAGGGCCAAGGTGCGGGCGGCCACCTTCTCGCAGACGGGGAAGTCACCGGGCCGGTAGCCCAGGTCGGCGTAGAACGGTTGCAGGTGAACGGGGGTGAAATAGTTCGAGCAGGTGATGCCCTGGTCGCGGAGGTCCGCCAGGACGGCGTCGCGCTGCTCCTGCGTGAACCGGTCGGCCAGACGGACCACGAAGACGAACCACGACATCTTGCCGTCGGTGTAGGGAGGCGGCAGGACGAGTTCCTCGATGTCGGCGAGTTGCTCAAGGTACCGCTCGGCAACGCCCGCCCGGGCCTCGATAAACGCCCCCAGCCGCGCCAGTTGCGAGATGCCCAGCGCACAATTGATGTCCGACAGGCGGTAGTTGTAGCCGAGTCGGGCGTGGGCGAGCCAGCCGGCCCCGGCGTCGCGGCCCTGGTTGCGGAGGCTGACGCACAGGTCGGCCAGGTGTTCGTCGTCCGTGACGACCATGCCGCCCTCGCCGGTGGTCATCTGCTTGTTCGGGTAGAAGGCGAAGGTGGTCGCCAGTCCGAAGGCCCCCGCCAGCCGGCCCTGGTACGTGGCGCCGATGGATTCGCAGGCGTCTTCGACGACCGGGATGCCGCGCGCCAGGCCGATTTTCATAACGCGGTCCATCGGCATCGGGCGTCCGAAGATGTGGACGGGCAGGAGGAGTTTGGTGTTCCCGGTGACGGCCGGTTCAATGCGTTCGGCGTCCATGTTCCACGTGGTCTCGTCGATATCGACGAACACCGGCCGCGCGCCCTCGAACAGGGCGCAGTTGGCCGAGGCGATAAACGTGAAGGGGCTGGTGATCATCTCGTCGCCGGGTCCGAGCCCCAGCGCCCGGACGAGCAGGTGCAAGGCGCTCGTTCCGGAGTTGACCGCCACGGCACGCGCCAGCCCCATGAACGAGGCGAAGGCCTGCTCGAACTCCGGCAACTTGGGTCCGAGGCTCAGGTGCGGCGTCCGGAGAACCGAGACGACGGCGTCGATGTCGTCCTGCGAGATATCCGGCCGCGCGAGCGGCACGCGTTCGTCAGCCATGACGGCTCCTCGTTGGGTTGCTGGCCCCCGTTTGCCAAGGCCCTCGCCTTCGGCTCGCCGCTAAAACCGGATCCGCTTTCCCTGGACGTCGGGTTCGCCGTCGAGACCGTAGAGGCCGAGGATCGTGGGCGCCACGTCCATCAGGTGAACGCCCTCGAGTTCCCTTCCTCCGCCCGGGCGGTTCGGGTCGTACATCACGAAGATGCCGTGGTAATCGTGGTTGGCGTCGTCGGGCCCGGTGTCGTTCTCGAAGGTGTGGATGCGGCCGGTGCCGACCTGCCCGACGCTCCGCCAATCGAGGTCGCCCCAGTAAACCGTGAGGTCGGGCGGGATGCCGCTAACGGTCCGGTACATCTGTTCGGGCTTGAGGACGCGCGTGCCGATGGGATGACCCTCGTGGTCGGGCACGGCGGCGAGGGCGGCGGCGAGTTCGTCGCGGACGGTCTCGTAGTCGGCCTTCGGGACGATGCCGTGCGGCTCGCGTCCCTCGACGTTCATGAAGATGCGGCCGTGATACCCGCCCTCGCCCCACGCGCGGGTGCGCGACCAGTCGATGGTGCACTTGGCGAGCGGCACGGGCTCGGGCGGCGGTTCCGCCAGCGTCAGCCACCCGTTGGCCAGGAGCCACTCGTTGACGCAGATGCCGCCGTCCATCTTCTTGGCCCCGTGATCGCTGACGACGAAGACGACGGCGTCGTCGCCGACGGCCGCCAGCACATCCCCCAGTTGCGCGTCCAGAAACACGTGGTAATCGCGGATGGCGTTCTCATACGAGTTGCCGGGCTCGTACTTCGGGTGGGCCGGGTCGGTGCAGGACCACAGGCCGTGATACATGCGGTCCGGCCCCATCTCGACCATCATGAAGAAGTCCCACGGCGCGGCGGCGAGCAGGTGCGTGGCGATACGGGTCCGCTGCTCGGCCATCGTGCGGCACTGGTCGATGATGTACTGCTTGTCGTCGGTGCGGAAGCCCTTGACGTCGAGCAGGTACTCCCGGCCGCCTAGGATTCGGGCGATCTCGTCCTTCAGGCCCGGCGGGTGCGTGAACTGGCTCTCGACGCTCGGCGTCAGAAAACTCGTGACCATGCGCCCGTTGAACGGCTTGGGCGGAAAGGTCTGCGGAACGCCGATGACAAGGCTCTGCAGCCCTTCGCGCCCCAGACGTTCCCAGACCCGCTCGCGTTTGACGGCCAGGCTCGTCGCGAACGACAGGCCCTCGTACGAGTAGTCCTTCCGGTTCCGGAACCCGTAGAAGCCCAGGGCGCCGGCGTCGACGCCGGTCATCATGCTCGTCCACGCGGGCACGGTGATGGGCGGGTCGCTCGATCGCATGCGGCCGTACACCCCGCCCGAGACGAGCCGTTTCAGGTTCGGCAGGTCGTCGAGGTCGCGGTCGAAGATCAACTGGGGCGTCGCGCAATCCCAGCCGATGACGGCGACTTTACGTTTGTCGGGCATGGAGGTCCTCCTGTTATGTCGGTACGTCGCCCTTGCCGGACGTGCCCCGCGGCTCCCGCAGCGGGCTCGACGGGCCCGGGGGCGCCGCTTCGGGCACGGGGATGCCCTGCCCTTCGACCAGGACCCGGTAGGTTTTCTCGATGCGGTCCCAGTTCGCTTCGCGGTCGAGCGACCAGAACCGCCCGATGATCGTAACGAGGCGGCCGGTGCCGAGGGCGGCACACTCGCGTTCGACCTGCCCGCAATAGATGGCCCCGCTCTCCGGCCGTTCGCCGCGGCGACCGAGCATCCCGTGGATGTAAACCTCCGGCACGCCGCGGGCGTGGGCCATCCGGACCAGTTCCAGCAGATGCTCGACGGACCCGTGGCTCGAGTAGAACGAGATGATGCCCATCAGGTGCAGGGCCCGTCCGTCGCGTTTGGCGCCTTCCATGGCCCAGACGAAGGCCTCGTTCTCGCGGAACGACCCGTCGGCGATGTCGCGTTCGATGCGGACCCGGTCGGACGCGACAACGCGGCCGGCGCCGATGTGCAGGTGCCCGCACTCGCTGTTGCCGACCGTGCCGTCGGGCATCCCCACGGCCGCACCCGCCGCCGTCAGCCGCGTCGACGGATACCTTGCCCGCAGCGCGTCGAAGCCGGGGGTGTCGGCAGCGGCCGTCAGGTCGCCGTCGCCGCCGTCGCCCGCGCCCCATCCGTCGAGAAGCAGGACGAGGGCGCGCGGCCGGTCGTGCGCCGGCACGTCCCCGGCAAAGAGGCTGGTACCGGTCATGGCGGCAGGTTGCTCGATGCCAAGCAGCGCCAGGACCGTCGGCGCAATGTCGGTCAACGCACCGCCGTCGCGCAGGACGCCCTCGGTCCGCCCGTCCAGCGCCGCATCGACCACGATGAGCGGAACCGGGCTGTCGGTATGGCCCGTGTCAACGGTGCCGTCCGGGTAGTACCACTTCTCCACCGTGCCGTGGTCGGCCGTGACCAGAACCGTGACGCCGGCGCCGCGAGCGGCGTCGATGACGCGGCCGGCCTCTCGGTCAACGGTGGCGAGGGCCTTGAGGATGGCCTCGCGGTTCTCGATGTGCCCCAGCACGTCGACGTTGGCGAAATTGACGAAGAGGAAATCGTCCTGGCCGCCCATCGCCTCGATGGCGGCGTCGGCCACCCGCTGGGCCGACATCTCGGGCACCTCGTCGTAATGAAGCGTATTCGGACTCGCAACGACCACCCGGGTCTCGCCCTCGAACGGCTCGGACCGCTTGCCGTTCAGGAAGAACGACGCGTGGATGGCCTTCTCGGACTCCGAGACTTTGGTCTGGGTGCGGCCGGCCCGGCTGAGGCACTCGGCCAACGTGTCGGGGAGCGACTCAGGCGGCGGGAACGCCACCTTCACGTCCAGGTCCGCCCTGTACCGGATCATCGTGGCCCAGTGCGTCCGGATGGGTGCGGCCGGGAAGTGCGCGAACTCGGGGTCGGTGAACGCTTCGGTCAGTTCGATTTCGCGTTCGCCGCGGATGTCGTAGAAGATCACGTAATCGCCGTCGCCGATGCGTCCGACGGGCGCCTCGCCGTGGCCGACGAGGACCCTCGGCTCCATCGCCTCGTCCTCTTCCCCCCGCCGATACGCCTGCCGAACCGCCTCGGCGATGGGGTAGGTCTGCTGCTGAGTCAAGCGTGCTTTCCTCACATCCCCCCGCCGGCGGTCCGCACCGGGACGAGCCATCGCAACAGAGTCCGTCCTCGCCGGCGACCGATTACTCCAGGTACCCCAGCGCCCGCAGGCGTTTGCGGACCATCTCGATCTCGCGGGACGTCAGGCTCGTCTCCTCGTCAAAGGGTCCGCCGGCAACCAGGTCGCGCATCACCGAGACGACGAACTCGGTGACCGAGCGGAACCCCGTGCCGTCGATCAGGCCCCTGAGATTTTCGTAGAGTTCGCGAGGAATCTTGATCGTGACCTTGCTACCGGCCCCGCCCTTTGCCGCGCGTCGTTTCTTCGCCATGGCAACGCTCCGCCCACGGGAGTGCGGTCGGACTCCTATGACACTCCAATCAGGATACCGAATCAGGCGGACCTGTCAACGCTGCACGCGAGTCGGCAAGCCGTCCTGCCGTGGAATGAGGCCGAAACCGACAACCGACGGACGCGGGAACGCCCATCTGCACCTGTGCCATGCGGCCCTTGTCCGAGGCCCCGACCACCCCCGTTTCGCCTACCCCTGGAGTCTGGCCAGACGCAGGAAATAGCCGGCCCGTCCGTAACCGGG
>CAZEBQ010000073.1:0-2911 GCA_964510295.1 uncultured Anaerolineales bacterium
ATCTTCATCCGCTGCGTCGAGTACCCGCCGTACCAGCCGTACCCGAACGGAGTTCCCTTGGGGTAGTACTGGTAGTCGTCGAGTTCGGCCAGCAGTTGGGTGATGTCGGCCTCATGCTGGGCGTAGAGGTCGGAGGCCTTATACTTGATGGTAAAGGACTTGAGGCTCTTGAGGGCCTGTTCGGCGATGGCCCGTTTCGACAGGTACACCCTGGCGATGGCGTTCCACCTGCTGGCGGCTGGTTTGCTGAGGAGGTTGCGGGTCTGGGTCAGTTGGGGGCGCACCTTTTCGCAGTGTGCGATGGCGGCGCGTCCGCCTTGGAGGAGGTTGTCGATGAGGACGGCGATCACTTCCTGCTCGTGCTCGCCGCTGTATCCTGGCTGATAGATGTTGGCTTCGCGCAGGGCTTTGAGTGCCTGGTCAGCGGCCTTGTCGAGTTGGGCCCGCTCGTTCAGCCGTTTGGCGTTCTTGGCCTGCTGCTTGGCCAGTTCGAGGCAGTGGCCGGCCTTCCAGGGCATGGCGGCCTCGAGGACTTCCTCGAAGCGGCTGAGCGTTTTGCCGCCCACCTCGACGGACCGGAGGGTTCGCAGGGCCTCGGCCGCGCCCAGGAGGCGGCGTTTGTCGTTGAGGTCCTGGGCCAGTTGGGCCCGCCGCGCGATGGCCTTGGCGGCGCCCACGGCGTCCTTGATCTGCAGGTAACACGTAATCAGGGCTCCCGTTGCCCGGACGCGGTCGTCGTGCTTGAAGGTCTTCTGGTCGAGGGCGAGCAGCCCTTCCAGCCATCCCCCTGCCTTGACCCAGTCGCCGGCCACGAGGGCCGAGCGGGCCTGTTTGAGGGCGTCGGCCGCCTTGCCGGGATCGACCTTGACGGGTTCGATCTTCGGGGGTGGCGGCTCGTCGTCGGTCTGGGGTTTGTCGCCCGGTTTCAGCGTCGGTTTGGCCCCGGACTTCTCGATCTTTTCGATGATGTTGCGCGGGATGACTTTCTTGCCGCTGATGCTCTTGAGAACCACCTCCTTGGCGTTCTCTTCGATGATGGTGCCCGTATAGGTTTCGCCCGTCTTCGTGACGACGCTGTCAGCCAGTGCGGGTGTGGCCAGGGCGAGGACCAGGCTGCCGACGACGGCGGCGAGGCCGAACGCCCGACGCCGCCTCGCGCCGTCGCAACGGTGACCGAACATGCTTGCCTTTGAGCACATGGTTGACTCCCCCTGCGGGTCCGTGGGCGCCGGGATCGCGCCGCCGGGCTCGTCGCCGGTAGCGCTCCGCTCCTGTGTCGGCGCGACGAGCGAAATATTCTACATGCGAGCGTGCGCCGTCGCGCGTCGAAACCGAGCCCTCTCTCGCGTCTGTGATGTTAGACCGGGCCGGGGCGGCAATGTTCCGCAGAATCCTCGCCCCGGCTGCCCCTAATACGACTACGCTACGTTCTGCGCGGCGGCCTGGTCCGTACAGAGGTGTGTGCCGAAGGCCGCTGCGCGGTTCGTGCAACAGGCTCGGTTGGACCGGTTTACTTGAACTGCGACCCGATTTGCCTGAGCACGATTTTCACCTTGTGCTCCATGCCGGGCATTCTCAGGTGGTATTGGAGTTCGTCGAGTTGCTTGAGCAGTGGGGCGATCTCAGTCTCTGCCCGCTTGGCATACAAGTCCGGCGCCTGGACCTTCGGCGCGAAGACCTTGAGGTTGTTAAGTCCTTGTTCGGCGGCTTGTCGCCGGCCGAGGTACTTCGTGACGTAGTTGTTGAAGACCGTGGCGTGCTTGACGCTGGCGGCGCTGGTTTTCCAGTAGCGGCTGATGTTGATCACGCGTTCCTTGGTACAGATCTCCACGGCCTTCTTGGCGGACAGGATGATGTTGTCGGCGAGCGAGGCCAGGGCCTCTTCGCGGTGGGTGACGCTGAAGCCGGGGCTGTACAGGTCGGCCTCGTTGAGTTTGGCGACGATCAGTTTGCCGGCCCCCTCGAGGGTGTTCCTGTCGTTCAAATCGGTGGCCTTGGCGCCGATCTCCTTGGCCTCGGTCAGCAGTTGCTTCGCCTTCCAGCCCATGGCGGCGGCGATGGCCTCGTCGTAGTCCGGGACGGGCCTGCCGTCGACGGTGAAGCCCATCATGGTGTCGGCCTTCTCGAGGGCTTCGGCGGTGGCGAGCAGCCGCCGCTTGTTGCTTTCCCCGATCACGAGGGTCGCCCGCTGGGTGAAGGTCTTGGCGGCGCCCTTGGGGTCCTTGATCTGGAGGTAGCAGGTGGCCAGTGTGGCCGTGGCCGCCAGACGCTTCTCGTGGGGAAACGTCGTGGCCGGCAGTTCCAGCAGCCCGGCCAGGAGGCACCCCGCGCTGGCCCACTCGCCCTTGGTGATGGCGGCCTTCGCCTCGCCGAGCGCCTTGTGGGCGTTGATCGGATGGATGCGCGTCGGAACGATCTTCGGCGCACTCGGATTAATGTCCCGCTGGATCGTGGCAATCGTGACGACCGGCACGGTCACGGTGCCGCTCGCGGTCTTGATGACGATGTGCTGCGGCGTCTCTTCGATGATCTTGCCGATGAACGTCTGGTTCGACGACGTGATGATGGTGGCGGCGGGCGCCGTCGCCGCCACGATGGTCAGGGTCCATACGCCTGCCACGATGGCCCAGCCATAGGACTTCACGATACGCCCCTCCTGCTCGCTTGCAACGGTGTCCGAAATGTGAACGTTCGTCTCGACGCCCACGGGGACCAGCGGCTATGGGTGTTGGCAATCTGTCCGTAGCGGTCACGCCTGCCGACGGGGGCGACCGTCTCCGACACTGCCTCTATACGTAGAATAACAAAAGAACCAGCCGGGTTACGCAAAATTTATGCCGGACCGGTTCCCCCACCGAAGCCGCCCAACGCGTGCGGCTCCATCCCGGAAAGGGACACGGTGGTGATCCCC
>CAZEBQ010000073.1:3011-14833 GCA_964510295.1 uncultured Anaerolineales bacterium
GCAAGCGCCGTGCCGGGAATCGTTCCCACATGTGGAGGAGGTCAACAGAATGCCTGAGCCGTTGAAGGTTGTCATTATTGGTGGCGTGGCCGCAGGGCCGAAGGTGGCCGCCAAGGTTGTGCGGCTGTGTCCGGACGCCGACGTCACCATTGTTGAGAAGGGCGAGTTTCTCTCGTACGCCGGCTGCGGCTTGCCCTATTACGTTTCGGGTGTCGTGAAGGAACAGAAGGAACTGATGTGCACGCCCATCGGCGTTGTGCGGGATGCGGTCTTCTTCCAGAAGGTCAAGAACGTCAACGTGTTGAACCGGACTGAGGCCCTCGAAATCGATCCGGCCGCCAAACGGGTCCGTGTCCGCGGGCCCGAGGCGGACAAGGAAACGTGGCTCGATTACGACAAACTGGTCCTGGCCACCGGCGCCCGGCCGGTGGTGCCGCCCATTCCCGGCATCGACCTGACCCATATCTTCTGTCTTCACGGTGTCCACGATGCCGAGGGCATCCGCCGTACCCTGGCCGAGGGCAAGGCCCACGACGTGGTTGTAGTGGGCGGCGGCCTGATCGGCGTGGAGGTCACCGAGGCCCTTGTCGAGAAGGGGTGTCGCGTCACCATCGTCGAGATGTTGCCCCAGATTCTCAGCATGCTCGACTGGGAGGTGGCCAAACTCGTCGAGCAGCACCTGGAATCGCACGGCGTTCGAGTCTTGACCGGCACCAAGGTCACGGCGTTCGAGGGCGACGGCGCCGTCGAGAAGGTGGTCACGGATACGGGCGAGATGCCCGCCGACATGGTGGTCCTGGCCATCGGCGTGCGCCCGACCGTTGACCTGGCCAGGGAGGCCGGCCTCGAAATCGGTCCCACCGGCGCCGTCAAGGTTGACGAGCACATGTGCACCTCGGACCCCCACGTCTGGGCCGCCGGCGACTGTGCCGAGTCCGTTGACCTGGTCACCGGCAAGCCCGCCTACGTGCCGCTCGGTTCCACGGCGAACAAGCAGGGGCGTGTCGTTGCGGTTAATCTTTGCGGCGGGGATGATACATTCCCGGGCGTGCTCGGCAGCAGCGTGTGCAAGGTCTTCGACTATTGCGCCGGCCGGACCGGCCTGACCGAGGTCCGCGCCCGTCAGGCGGGTTACGACGTGACGACCGTCCTGTCGCCCGCTCCGGACAAGGCCCACTATATGCCGACCGCCAAGCCGCTCCTGTTGAAACTCGTCGTGGATACCGGGACCCGGCGTCTGCTCGGCATCCAGGCAACCGGACCCGGCGACGGGTCCAAACGCATCGACGTGGCCGCCACAGCCATCACCGCCGGAATGACCGTCGACCAGATCGCCAACGTCGACCTCTGCTATGCCCCGCCTTATTCCCCCGCCATGGACAACCTCATCACGGCCGCCAACATTGCCAGGAACAAACTCGACGGTCACATGGTGGGCGTTTCGCCCATGGAAGTTCGCCGCATCCTCGACCAGGAGCCGGACGTCGTCTTCCTCGACGTGCGGTCACTTGGCGAGTACGAGCAGGTGCGATTGCCCGGTTCAACACTCATCCCGCTGGGCGCGCTGCGCCACCGGCTCGATGAACTGCCGCGCGATAAGCCGGTCATCACCTTCTGCAAGATCTCGTTGCGGGGCTACGAGGCCGCCCTCATCCTCAAGGCCGCCGCGTTCCAGAACGTCCGCGTCATGGACGGCGGTGTCCTCATGTGGCCGTACGAGAGACTGACCGAGTAATCCTCCAACGTCACTTGGCTCTTTGTGCTCGCTTGGTGGCCAGTTGAGCCGCTGTTTGAAAACGTGCCGCTACTTGAAAACGTGATGCTACTTAAAAACATGCGCGGCGGGTACGCTAAACACGGACCCTGACCCGCCGCGACAGAACGACTCCGACCCTTGCTGCAAGGAGGACAATTCATGCGGCCGATAGCACCGATCCTGTCGATCTTTGCGTCCCTGGTTGCCGCTGCGGGTGTCGCACGCGGGGCCGACGTCCTCGTTGAGGCCGAATCGTTCGCCGAGCGCGGCGGGTGGGTCGTCGACCAGCAGTTCATGGACATCATGGGGTCGCCGTACCTGCTGGCCCACGGCATGGGCCGGCCCGTCGCGCCCGCACGGACGCAGGTCGCGTTTCCCGAGCCGGGCACGTACCGTCTGTGGGTCCGCACGAAGGACTGGATTCCCGAACATCACCCGGGACGCTTCAAGGTTGTCATCGACGGCGTTCCGGCGGCGGTCGTCTTCGGCATGAAGGGGAAGGGCTGGATCTGGGAGGACGGCGGCACGGTCGAGGTCCGAGGCAAGAGGGCCTGGGTGGAACTCGCGGACCTGACCGGCTTCGAGGGCCGGTGCGACGCCCTCTACTTCACGACCGACCCCAAGGCGAAACCGCCGAGCGAACCCGGCGACGCGATGGACGCCTGGCGCCGCACGCGCCTCGGCCTGCCCGCCGTCCCGCCGTCGGCCGGCGAGTTCGACACCGTCGTCGTGGGCGGAGGCATCGCGGGGACCGGCGCCGCCGTCGCCGCCGCACGCTTGGGGTGCAAGGTCGCCCTCGTCCAGGACCGGCCCGTTCTGGGCGGCAACGCCAGCAGTGAGATCCGCGTCCACACGGGCGGCCAGGTGGGTCCGAACGTCGTCGGCGAGATCGACGCGCCCTACGACAAGCGCGCCGGCGCCACGCCGCATCCCACACTCCGCTTCGACAAGCGCCGACACGCCATCGTCGAGGCCGAGACGAACATCACCCTCTTCCTGAACACCCACGCCTTCCGCGCCTCCACGAAGGGCGGCCACATCACGAGCGTGGACGGCAAGCACATCGTCACGGGCAACGAGGTGCGCTTCGAGGCGCCCGTCTACATCGACTGCACTGGCGACGGGTCCATCGGCTACTGGGCGGGCGCCGAGTACCGCACCGGACGCGAGGGCAGCCGCGCCCATAACGAGTCCATCGCACCCGACACCCCCGACAAGATGACCCTCGGCACCAGCCTCATGTGGGGGTCCGTCGAGGCCGACGCCGAGAGCACCTTCCCCGACGTACCGTGGGGCAAGGAAGTGGCCAAGGACATGGAGGCCGTCGAGGGCTACTGGACGTGGGAGTACGGCCACTACCTTGACACGATCCAGGACGCCGAGGAGATCCGCGACTATATGCTCCGCGCCATCTACGGCGCCTGGTCGAACGCCAAGAACGGCAAGAACCGCGCCAAACACGCCAGGCGGCAACTCTCGCACGTGCCCTTCGTGGGCGGCAAACGCGAGTCACGCCGCATCATCGGCGACTACATCCTGACACAGGGCGACCTCCAGGCCACACGCCAGTTCCCCGACGGCGTCGCCACCGGCTCCTGGCCCATCGACCTGCACTATCCGAAGGACTTCAAGAAGTACCCCTTCCGCACGTACGCCGAGTTCAACAAGGTCAAGCCGTACCCGATTCCGTTCCGGTGCCTGTATTCCAAGGATGTCGGAAACCTGATGATGGCCGGCCGCGACGTCAGCGTTACGCACGTCGCCCTTGGCTCGACGCGCGTGATGAACACGTGCGGCCAGATGGGCGTGGCCACCGGCGCCGCCGCCTGGCTCTGCAAGAAACACGGCGCCGTGCCGCGAGCCGTGTACAAGCAGCACCTTCAGGAACTGCTCGACATCCTGGCCGGCCGCGGCGACTACGAGGGAATCTTGAGACCGACGGGCGCCGCCGCCGAAGCCGCCGCCATGCCCGTCCCGGATGCGAGCGGCTTGGAGGTCGGCGTGGTCCGCAAGGGCGGGCACCGGTGCACCGGCGGCTACGAGATCTTCAAGATGCCGGACGACCTCGCAGGACTGCCGTGCGTGATGGTGGCGCGCGGCTCCTGGCAGGCGCCGGGTGCGGGCTATGCCTTCGAGGTCGACGGCCCGGCGACCGTCTTCCTGGCCGTCCACCAGCGGGGTCACGCCAACCTGCCCGAAGAGTGGAAGAAGACCGACATGCAGATCCTCTGGAGGACGCCCGGCAGCGACCGCACCTACACCGACCGCCTCTTCTCAAGAGACGTCCCGGCCGGCAAGGTCGAGGTCCCCCCGCACACCGGCCGCGACGGCACCAACTACGGTCTGCCGCACATGGCCATCGTGCGCGGCAAAGACGGGGCCACGGTCAAGGTGACCCCGCCGGCGCCGTGACGTGCGCCCCGAGCCGTGACGTGCGCCCCGAGCCGGGAGCGGAAGCTCCCGGTCACGCCCCCCGGCTTGGCCCGCTCCATGCCGCGGCGGATGCCCCGCCGCTGCCGCGACGGGCTCGGGGCTTGGCCCGTTCCATGCCGCGGCGGATGCCCCGCCGCTGCCGCAGCGGGCTCGGTGCTTGGCCCGTTCCATGCCGCGGCGGATGCCGCGCCGCTCGGGCCGACGCGGCAGTTGACATCGAGGCGCCGCTGGGCCTATCATGGCGCGGCGAACGAGAGGTGCGGAGACCGGAATGGCCCATCAGGTCCGAATCCTGACCGAGTACTGCAAAGGCTGCGAACTGTGCGTCGCGGTGTGTCCGAAGGGCGCACTGGAGATGTCGGACGAGTTGACCGAGATCGGCGTCCGCCCCGCCCGTCCGAAGGCGGGCGTCGAGTGCACCGGCTGCACGCTCTGTTACCAGGTGTGCCCCGACGCGGCCATCGAGATCTGGGAGACGGCCGACGCCTGAACCCGTCGTCGCCGTGGCTGCCAAGGGGTTCCGTGCCCTGAGAGGATGCCCCGCTGCTCCCGCAGCGGGTTCGTGCCGGGTTCGGCAGCCGTTTTGCATTGCCCTTCCTCCGCCCCTGCCCTAAGATGATGCGACACCTTGTCTTGGGGAGGAGGCCGGCACCGTGGCATTCAAGACGGAAGAGAAGGTCCTGGTGACGGGGAACGTGGCGGCGGCCGAGGGTGCCGTCCGCGCCGGATGCCGATTCTATTTCGGGTACCCCATCACACCTCAGAACGACCTGACGGAGTACATGTCGGCCCGCATGCCGGAGGTGGGCGGCACGTTTATCCAGGCCGAGAGCGAGTTGGCGGCCATCAGCCTGGTGCACGGTGCGGCGGCCGCCGGCGGACGGGCCATGACCTCGTCCTCCGGTCCCGGCATCAGTCTCAAGCAGGAGGGGACCAGTTACCTCGCGGGCAGCGAACTGCCCGCCCTCATCATCAACGTCCAGCGCGCCGGGCCGGGCCTCGGCGACGTCCGCTGCGCCCAGGGCGACTACTTTCAGGCGACGCGCGGCGGGGGACACGGCGATTACCGGACAGTCGTCCTGGCGCCGCACACCGTCCAGGAGACGTGCGACCTGGCTTACGAGGCGTTCAACCTGGCCGAAGCGTGGCGGTGCCCCGTCATGATCCTCTCGGACCAGCAACTCGGCCAGATGATGGAGCCGGTTCAACTGCCGCCCATGACGGACATCCCCCCCGTGCAGGACCACCCATGGGCCCTGACCGGCGCTGCGGGCGGCCGCGAGAGACGGGTCGTCAAGAGTTTCTACTGGCGGCCGGGGGAACTCGAGGGGTTCAACCAGCGTCTAAGGGAAAAGTACCTGAAGATGGAGCAGGCCCTGCCCCGGTGGGAAGAGGACGCGACCGAGGACGCTCGTCTCATCCTCGTCGCCTACGGCACGAGCGCGCGGACCGCCCGCGGCGCCGCCCGGGTCGCACGCCAGGCCGGCATCAAGGCGGGGCTGGTGCGCCCGATCACGCTGTGGCCGTTCCCGGCGGCGCCGCTGCTGGCGGCGGCCAAACGCGGGGCCAGGTTCCTCGTGGTCGAGATGAGTTGGGGTCAGATGATCGAGGACGTGAAACTCTCTCTGTACGGTCACCCCGCGCCCGTGGACCTCGTCTGGCGCGCCGGCGGCGGCGTGCCGACCGTGGCCGAGGTGGCCGAAAAGATTCAACGAATCGTGACGGCGTAAATGAGTCGAGGACGCACCCTAGCCGGCAGGCGAAGGCGCCGGGTACGGCATGACTGCCGTTGAGACGGGAGGGCGGCTGACATGAGAAACGGTCTTGTCATCGCGTTGGGCCTGCTGGTTGCTTCGGCCGCATGGGCCGAACTGCCCGATTTCCCCGCGGGCACCGAAACCAAAATCGAGGACGCCTCGATCGGCGGCAACGGGTACTACCTCGTGTACGTGCCGAGTGACTACACGCCCGACCGCAAGTGGCCGCTCGTCGTCTGTTATCACGGGCTCAACGGCAACGTGACGACGTGGCCGTTCAAGAACGTGCTCGGCGGCAAGCGGTGCATCGTCGTTGGCATGGAGTACAACGAGCGGGGGAGCGGCGGCAGCGGCGGCAGCAAGGACGTGGCGAACGTCAAGCGTATCCTTCCGCCGCTCGTCACGAAACTGAACGTCGATACCGAGCAGTTGTTCATCGGCGGTTTCAGCAAGGGCGGATTCACGACGAACCGGATCGCCGGCCAGACGCTTTCGCTGTGGGCCGGGATCCTCATCCTCGGCGCCGGGGGCAGCGGGCCGGGCGGGCCCGGTAGTTGCAGGGGCAAGGCCGTCTATATCGGCGTCGGTGAGACCGACCAGTATCGGAAATCGGCCGAAACCGCCGTCGCCTCCTACAAGCGACTCGGCGCCAAGGTCACGTTCGAGATTTACAAGGGGCGGGGCCACGCCGTTGACGCGAAGTCCGAGGTCATGCGCGACTGGTTCCTGGCGAACACCGAGTTCCGGGCGGTCGAGCCGGCGATCGCGGCGTCGAAGGAACTCGTCAAGCGGAAGAAATCCGGCCTGGCTTACAAGATGCTGAAAGAGGCCGCCGCCATGTCCGATACGTTCGGCCTTTGTCAGGAAGCCGCGCGCCAGGCCCGGGCGCTCGCCGAGGCGTTCGAGAAACGGTTCGCCGAGGCCGAACAGGCCGCCGCCAACAACCAGGTTCCCCGGGCCGGGGGCATCCTGCGGAAACTGGTCCGCGAGTTCGCCGGCTGCGAACTCGGCCAGCGCGCCAAGAAGCGGATCCCCGAACTCTCGGCCGACGCCAAAAGCACGTCTCAGTGAGGGAGCCACCACGATGCAAGCCGCCATGAAACTCAAACTCGGCCGCCCCAAGGCGCTGCAGGATAACCGGACGCATTACTGTCCGGGTTGCGGGCACGGGGTGGTCCATCGGATCATCGCCGAGATCATCGACGAGTGGGACATCCGCGACTCCTGTATCGGCATGGCCCCCGTCGGCTGCGCCGTGCTGGCATACCAGTACCTTGATATCGACATGTGCGAGGCCGCCCACGGACGCACCCCCGAGGTCGCCGCAGGCATCAAACGGGCACGGCCCGACAAACTCGTCTTCTCGTACCAGGGCGACGGCGACCTGGCGGCCATCGGGACGAACGAGATCGTCCACGTGGCCAACCGCGGTGAACCCATCAGCGTCATCTTCATCAACAACGCCGTCTACGGGATGACCGGCGGCCAGATGGCCCCGACCACGGTGCCCGGCCAGAAGACGACCACCAGCCCCAAGGGCCGCAGCATCACGGGCGAGGGCTACCCCCTGCGGGTGTGCGAACTGCTGGCGACGCTCGACCAGCCGGCGTACATCGAGCGGTGCGTCATCGGCACGCCCAAGGAGATTCGCCGCACGAAGAACGCCATCAAAAAGAGTTTCCGCGTCCAGAGGGACCTGAAGGCGTTCTCGCTGATCGAAATCCTCTCCCCATGCCCCACCTACTGGCGCGTCGCCCCCCCCAAAGCCGTCGAGTACATCGAACAATGGATGGAAGAGATCTTCCCGCCGGGGGTGGTGAAGGATACGACGAAGTAACGGACCGACTGAGTAACTGGGCGACCGGGCAACGGAGCGACTGAGCAGCCGAGTAACGAACGTGTCGGCGCGGCCAGTTAGCCGCCGGGCTTGCCCGGCGGGTGCTGTGTAACGGACGCCGACTTTAGAAGGGAGAACGACATGTCACCTTTGGCCTACGGTCTGTTTGCGGTTGGCGTGGCGGGGTATGTGACGGCGTTCGCGGGCGTTGGAACAATCGTCGGTGAGATCGCGAGCGACGTCGGTACGGCGGTGATGCTCATCTTGTGCGGTCTGACGGCGATTCGGTTCAACCGCGAGTTGGACACGAAGGAAACTCGCGAGGCGTGAGCCGCGGGGGCGGCTGGCATCGCCGAGCAGGTGGCGATGCGCCGCCGGTGTCCGCGAGCCCTTCGTCACTACGTTGTTCCGTTACGGTGTCGCTCAGTCGCTTCAGCGACCGGGCAAGAGTTCCTTCTGCCTGGCTGTTGCCATCCTCTGCCGTTATACAAACTCCCGCCGTTCTCCGCGCCCTCTCCGTTTCCTCTGCGATCTCTGCGTTGAAAAGACTTGGCCGACGATTCTCCCGCGTGCTGCTGCCGCCCTTTGCGCCAAGAGGGTCGGCCCGAAGCACCTCTGTACACAGCCGCCTACCCCGTCGCCGCTGCGAAGCGCTTGTTCGCCGATTCCCAGTCGATGATCCCCATCCACGCGTCCACGTACTCGGCGCGGCGGTTCTGGTATTTCAGATAGTAGGCGTGTTCCCAGACGTCGCAGACGAGGATGGGCATGCAGCCCCAGACCGTCAGGTCCTGGTGCCGCTCGGCCTGGAGCACCACCAGCCGCTTGCCCAGTGGTTCGTGCGCCAGGATGCCCCATCCGCTGGCCTCGACGGCCTTGGTGGCGGCGGCGAACTGGGCGAGCATCTTCTCGTGGTCGCCGAAGGACGCCTTGATGGCGGCGGCTAAGTCGTCGGATGGTTTGCCGCGGCCCTTCGGACACATGCTCGTCCAGTACAGCGTGTGCAGGGCGTGGCCGGAGCCGTGAAACGCCAGCGCCCGCTCCCAGGTTTTGATGAGGCCGAAGTCGCCCTCGGCGCGGGCCGTCTCCAGGGCCGCCACGGCGGCGCTGGCGCCCTTGACGTACCCCGCGTGGTGCTTGTCGTGATGCAGCGCCAACGTCTGGTCGTCGATGACGGGCTCCAGCGACGTGTACGCAAGGGGCGGCAGCGTGTACGCCTGGGGACCCACCGCAGGCTCGGTCTCTTCCATGTCGGATTCTCCTTCGTCTGTGCCACAGCCGGTGGCGGCCATGGCGAGGCTCAGTCCGCCCAGTCCGATACTCCTCAGCGCATCGCGTCGGGATAGTCGGACCATCGCGTCCTCCTTTCCGGATTGCCCTTGCCGCACCCGTGGGTGTGGCCTAACCTATCATCCATGATAGACTTGGGGGCGCGCCGAGGGCAAGCCGTCGTCCGAAATGGCGCGCCGGCGAAGGAGTTGCCATGACTCATTCACCCAACGCGTGGCCTGCGGTCTGCGGGGCGATGGCCCTGCTGCTGGCCGAGAGCGGCGCCGTCGAGCCGCGGCACGCGGGCCCTTTCAAACTCTACGCCAAGGACACCGACGGCATCATCCTGCACGACGTCCTGTTCGCCCCGTTTTTTGCGGGCGCCGCCGGGCCGGGACACATCTGGCACTGGGACCATGACGTGGCGAAGAACGACCTGTGGTGGCACTTTGGACGGTTCGCGCGGGCCATCGAAGGCATCGACCCGCCCGCCGAACGGTTCGAGGTCCTCGCGCCGGAGCATCCGACACTGCGCGTTTATATGCTGAAAGGTCGGAGGACGCTGCTCGCCTGGCTCCGCGATCCCCGGACCACGTGGCGGACCGAACTCGACGAGGGCAACCCGCCCCGGGCCGTCGCGGACGCCGCGCTCAACCTGCCGCACGGCCTGCCGGACCTTGCAGCCGCGACCGTCCGAACGTATGATCCCTGGACCGACCGCTGGACGCCCGCCAGGGTCGCGGGCGCCAAGGTCGCGCTGCCGGCGTTCAAACGGTCGCTCATCGTACGCGTTGACGTCAAACGCTGAGACGTGCGCGTTCCGAGCCGCGACCTGGTACGGTAAGTGAGAAGCGCTGTTGCGAGCCGCGACCGGAAGGTCGCGGTTACGCGGACCTGCGCCGCACCGAACACAACCAGGAGGATGCCGTGGACGAACGCATGATCTTCTCCGGATTCGGCGGACAGGGCCTGATGACCCTCGGCAAGTTCACCGCCGAACTGCTCATGCACGATCACGAGGTCACCTATTTCCCGTCGTACGGCACGGAGGTGCGAGGCGGAACGGCGTACTGCCACGTGTGCGTCAGCGACCGGCCCATCGCCTCGCCCGTCGTCGAGGAGGCCACCACCGTGGTGGTCATGAACCAGATGTCGTACGACCGCTTCGCCCCGATCGCGGCCGCCGACGGCATGGTCCTCTCGAACGCGGGGATGGTTGAACCGACCGGCGCCCACGGCACGGCGCGGCTGCTGGAGATCGACGCCTCGGGCCTCGCCAACGGTATCGGCAACGTCCGCGTGGCCAACATGATCATGCTCGGGGCCCTGGCACGCCTCAAGGGCCTGGCCGACGAGAAGGGCCTCATCTCGCTGCTGGAGAAGAAACTCGGCGCCGATCCGGGAAAACGCGAAATCCTCGACCTCAATAAGCAGGCCCTCAAGGTCGGCGCCGCCGAGGCCGACCGCGTCGCTCCCGGCGGCGTCTGACCGCTCCGCTGAAAATCCATCCCGCGCGGCCGCGCTCGGTCGTATAATAGAACGCTGGACCCACGGTCTGCGTGACGGAGGGAATGCGATGAGACGTCTGGTCTGGGTTGGCCTTGTCGTCGCGGTTTCGGCCGTCGCCGCCCACGCGGCCACAGCCGCCGCGAGCAAAGAGAGGGCCGACGCCGTTTACACCGGTTGGCTCAAGAAGATCCGACTCATCGAGATTCGCCATCTGCGTTCCGGCACCCCCGCCGAGTTTCAGGAAGGCCGCCGGAAGATCCTCGCCATGAAGGACGAGGCCGCCGTCGGGCCGATGGTCAGCGTCCTGTACGGCCCCAACGCGCGGTATCGCGGCCTGCTGATTGAGGCGCTGACGGAACTCGCTTCGGCCGACTCCGACGTGGCCCAGGCCTTCCTTCAGGAGATCGCCGTCGGCGACGGCAGCACGCCCCACCGACGCCGGGCCGTCAATGCCCTGAGAACCTACAGCGGCGACAAACCGACCGGCCGACTCATGGCCCACCTCGCGATGCAGGAGGTCCCGGTCATCCGCGCCCGGGCCGCCACCGCCCTCGCCTGCCTCGATGAGAAACGGGCCGTGTGGCTGCTCGCCGAAAGGCTCGTGACCGAGGACGTCCGGATGGTCGGCGGCGAGGTCTGGAGCGGCACGATGCAACTCGATATCCGCGCCCAGATGTGCGACGCCCGGCGGCCGTTCCGGCAGGTCCCGATTCAGGCCGCCACCCCCCTGGGCGGCATCGCCACCGCCTTCATCGAACTGCCCGAGGTCGACGTCGTTGACATCGCCACCACCATCGCCATGACACAGCACGGCAACCCCATCCCCAAGTACCAGCGCGTCCGGACCGAGCACCCCGAGGTCCTGGCCGCCCTGAAGAAACTCACCGGCAAAGACTTCGGCTACAACCAGGCCGCCTGGCAAAAGTGGCTCCAATCCGAGGAAGCCCTCAAGACCATCCCCCCCTGGCAGCCCCTCCGCCCGAAGACGGGGTAGCCGAAAAAGGGGACATTCTGCTTTTTCGGGCTCACCCGGCCCGTGGCATGGTCATCCCGAAGGGTGACCATGTTCTCGGCGGTTGTAGGGTGGGTGCTTTGCACCCGTACGTGTTTAGCGTGTTCTCGAAGCGATGTCATTTCGACCGAGCCCTCGCCAAAGGCGAGGGCGAGCGGAGCGCTGTACCCCGAGTGCCCGCAGGAAATCTCGTGGTCCGAACACGCATAACGGCGAGATTCCTCGACTCTTTTTCGCTCGCTCGGAATG
>CAZEBQ010000074.1:0-12032 GCA_964510295.1 uncultured Anaerolineales bacterium
CGAGATCGACACCGTTCGCGAGATGAACCGCCTCTCCGAGTGGAAACGGAACCCCGATCACCCCGTTCCGCCGGCCGACGGCGGCGGCCACGGCGGCCTGCGCGTCAATTGAGCCGCCGCTACTCGGGCTTCTCCTCAACCGGTTCCGACGGCTCTCCTTACGATGGCGCCTGCGCGGCATCGAGTTCCAGGAGACCATCGACCGCAATGACTTCCCGCCGTCGTCGTCCCTGGAGACCGACTGGCGGGTGTAGATGGCGTAGCGGATCAAAGGGCGCCCACCGGCTACGAGGTATTCAGCCCCATCGGCTGGACCTTGTCCCAAGCGGTCCGAGATAAGTTGTGCGCGGTGGTTCTCCGCAACCACCGCGCAAAACCCGATGAATCGTGGCGGGTGCGGAGACCCGCCGCGCATACACTTTACAGGACTTGTCTCGGACCGCTTAGTGCTGGAATCTGGACTTCATCTACAACCAGGATGGCTTCGTTTGTCTCACCGTGCTTGTACTTGCTGTGCCCTGATCCGGCCGTTTTCGCCGTCGCTTACCGGCCGCAGCACTTCTTGTACTTCTTGCCGCTTCCGCATGGGCACGGGTCGTTCCGGCCGACTTTTCGAGATGCCTGGAGGGGCGGGGAAGGCTCGGCTTCAAACGACGGGCGTGGCGGGTTCGCGAGCCTCTCTACCACGCGTTCGAAATCCGACGGGAGCCAGTTCCATGTCTGGCTGGCCAGGTGTTCCGGGACAAGCCCCAAGCCCTCGATACCCAGTTCCTCGCGCACGTCGTTCCAGTTTCCGTTCACCGAGATGTCCACGCGGTCGGCCGCGTAGGCCCGCTCAATCATCTCGTTGGCCTCGGTCGCCTTCAAGTCCAGCAGGTAGGTGATGATGAACGCATTGAGCGATTCATCCGTGTCCTCGAACCGGGACAGGGCATCAGACAGAACCTTCACCACGTCGTCGCGGGTCTCCGGGTGACGGCCGGCCAAGTGACGCAAGCCGTCGGCGACCGCGGCGCGCGGATAGACGGCGTGCGTGTGGTCCGCGAGGTAGTCTCGAAGCGGCCCCAGCGAGGCCGGCCCGATCCACGCGAAGGCGTGGGGAAACTCCTCCATGTACCAGTCGTCCCCCTCCGCGTCCAGCGGGTCCATCATCCCCCCCAGCAGGTCAACGGCCTCCGTTGCCCCCAACTGCGCCAAGCACCGCCAAGCGTGGACCGGCGCATAGCCGGACATGTCGCCTTTGTCTGCCGGCCAGTCGATCGGCTCAGCCCACTCCCGCGCAATGGTCAGCAGTTTCGGCACGTCGAAGGCGGTGAGCCCAAACTGCGCCACATAGTCGACCTCCCCGCTTTCCCACCGCCAACTCTCTCGGGGGTCGCCGAATCGCTCGAGCCGATCTCGAATGCCTTGTGTCTCGCCGGCGTCGGTCATCGTGCTCGCCTCAGATGCGCATATCCTCGCATTTCACCAAGTCGCGTTCGCGCGGATCAAGCGCGCTCATAGAGGGGTTCCGTTTTCCGGAGGGCGAACCGGCGGAAGTACTTGTTCGGCGACCGCTCGACCGCCGAACGCGTGAGCAGGTCCACGGGGCGGTCGAACACCGTCTCCAGTTCCCGCTGCAGTCCGACGAACGCCAGGCCGACTTTGGCACCCGGCTTGAACGTGACGAGGATGTCCAGATCGCTGTCGGCCTGCGCCTCGCCCCGCGCGAGACTGCCGAAGACCTCCAACCGCGCCACGCCGTACCGCTCGCACACGGCCGCCAGCCGGTCCTGGTCGACGTCCAGGTCTTCGACGCGCATGGCTGTTAAACACTTCCTGCGAAGGGCCGTCTTGCCCGACAGCCGCTCACTTCGGCATCAGACTCGCCAGCGCCGCCGCCAACGCCTTCAGGTTCGCCTTGTCCGTCGAGTAGACGACGTTCTGGGAGTTGAGGCCGGCATTATCGCGGGCGAAACAGCCTGCAACAAGGCAAAACCATGCTGGTCCCGGCGCTTCTTCTCTCGCTCCGGTAAGTTGCCAGTAGCCTCACCGAGGCCCGTGTGAAAGGATTGGTGGCGGGGGCCCGCTATGCCATTGTCTCACGACCGGGTTCTGGTCTCGTTTTCCCCTTCCGATGGGGTCCAGAAGGCATTACAGACACCGCCTGAACTCTTGTGGTAACCACAGGCACACATGGCGCTCGTTGGCCGGTAACGCCTCGCTGATGACTCGGGGAACCACAACCAGAGGCGCTAATCCACATTGCCCATCTCGATCAAACCCTAGAACTGACACACCCACGTCCGAACAGTACTCTTGCAGGGGAGGTGATTTGTGCGGCGATTCGCTTGACCTGCCGCTTGTCAAGGCGGCAGCCCTGTGGTAAGAGTTCGGTCTGTTGGCGCGCAGCGCAGGCCGCTGCCCATCGGCACGCATGGAGTCATGCGAGGAACGCACTCATGAGACGCCTGCTTCCGTTTCTTGCGCTGATCGGGCTGGTTCTCGTCGCGATCCTTGTGGCAATGTGCGCCAACGGCCAAGCGCCGGCGGTCGACCCGTGGGCGTCCGGTTACACACTCGACGGATGGGACCGCATCGCGGCGCTCCAGCGGTACCCGCTGCTGGACGAGCAGCCGCCCGACTGGCAGGCGGTCACACGCGACGCGGACCCGCTGGTGCGGACGGCGGCGGCGATGGCTATCGCCCGCGCACCGGACGCCGCGCTCATCCCGGTGCTGCGTCCGATGCTGGCGGACGAGCATCCGCTGGTGCGGTGCTGGGCGCTGAGGGCGCTGCTCGAGATCCGTTCGCCGCTCATCCGCGAGCCGCTGCTGGAGGTCCTTGCCAACCGGGAGGATTTCCCCACCGACGACGGGCACGGCTTCGAGTTCAGCCGTGTGGGGCTGCCCTTAGACATGGCGAAGCGCCCGCTCCAGGATCGCCGCGAGTGGGTGGAACGGTTCGCCCCTGCGTGGAAGTTGGACACGGCCGGACCGCTCCGCGAGGGGGGTGTGTGGCTCGAGGCGACCGTTTGCCCGGAGGCGTCGGAGATCGACGCGGGCGAGCCGATCGACTTGCGGTTTCGCGTCAAAACAGAGGGGCCTGTGAAACGGCCATCGTTGCTCCTCGGCGGCATGTTCGCCTACTGGCGAGCCATTGAGGCAAACGGCCAGCCGACCACAACCAAGCAGTACGACCTGCGGCACCAGTTCCCCCACGACATGGGCGAACCGAAGCGCGACAAGATCGAACTCTCGCCCGGCATGAACGGGCCGTTCGACCTCACCATCCTGACGAGCCGCCGCCCGCCGCCGCCGGGCATCTACCTGTTTGACACGCTGCACGGCGCGACGATGCTCATCCGCGTGCGCCGCGCGGCGGAGTTCGAGAGGCGAATTCCCGACCTTCTGAAGGCCCCGCTGGATGCCGATACCGCGAAGACGCTGGGCCAACAGCGGGTCCGTGCCGCCGTCGGGCCGCTCGTCGAGGCGTTCCGCGCCAGCGGCGGGTCCGGCCCGATGACGTTCGCCGCGGCCAAGGCCCTCGGCGCGATCGGCGACCCGGCGGCCGTACCCGTTCTGCTGGACCGTCCCCGGCTGCGCAGCCACAACATGTTCGGCGACACCTCCGGCGCCCTCAGGATGCTCGGCAAGGCCGCGTGGCCGGAGTGCGAGAAACGCATCCGCTCCTGGCGGAGTCGGCTGTCGGGCGAACGAGCCTACGGGCTTGCCATGACGCTGCGGCTCCTGGGGCCGAACGGGTCGGCGGCGACCGACCGGGCGCGGCAGGAGATGATCAGGGAACTTGCGGCCGAACTTGAAAGCGGCAAGGCGCCCAACACCATCCGTCGGCTCGTCGACAAGATGATGGGCAACTCGGGAAGCGGTCCCGCTTCACCATGGGAAGATCCCCGGTGGCACGTGCTTCGGGCCGCCGTCGGCGCGGTGGCCCCCGAGCACCCCGACCTGGTGGTGGAGGCGGTCACCCGCCTGGCGGGCCGCCCCGAACTGGCCGAGCGCCTCCTCCGCGAGGCGGGGGACAGGCGCTGTCCGCCCGACGTCAAGGAGCAGATCGTCCGCGATCTGTGGGCGCTCCTGAAATCGAGGCCGGGCGACGATCCCCTGCGAACCGCGCTCACGCCCGTCCTCAGGCGGATGGCCCCCCACGTGTTCGCCGAGGAGACGGGGCCGATCGCCAGCGAGGAGGACGCGCAGGCGGCCGTCGATGCGGCGATGGCCTCCGCGGTGGCCTGCAAGACCCCGCCGAAGGATCTGCTTCGCCTGCGCCAGCGGGCCTGCGACCGCGTCGACGCCTGGCTGAAGACGCCCGCCGCCTTGCCGAAGGACATGATGCGGTTCCGCCTGGCCCTGGCGCGGCTGTACCTCGCCGCCGAGCGGTACGAGGCCTGCCATCGGTTGCTCGATGTGCCGGAGGATGAAATCAAGGAGAAATCGCACAAGGTCGTCGTGGCGACGTTCCGCGGCATGGCCTTGAAGGGGCTCGGCCGGTTCGACGAGGCCCAGGCCGCTCTGCAATGGGCGGTCGATCACCTGGACCCGTCCATCGGGTACAGCCATATCCATTCCTCCGATATTCGCCGCCGATACTGGGAGGCCTGGTGGACGCCGCGACGCGACGACCTGCGTATCCGCACGGTGTTCGTCTGGCAACCGCACGGCACGTGCGGCAACACGCGGCGCGCGGGCCGCCGCGCCTTCGGCGTCGACGCCGGCTTCCGGCTGAAGGCGGCCGATCCGTTGTCGGAAGACGAATGCACATGGACGACGATGCCGCAGTCGCCGCGCGACTTCGCCGCGCTCGACCCGCTCCGCGTCTTCGTCGCCCTCAGGGACCGGACGGCGGCGCTCTTCGAGCAAGGCAAGGAACAGCCCGCCTGGAGACGCCCCTTCTCCCTCGCCCCGGAGTCGTACCTGTCGGCCGGGCCCGCCGTCATCACGGCCGCCGAGGAGGACGGCACGCTGCACGCCCTCGACCCCGCCACCGGCAAGACGCTGTGGACCCGCCAGGTCAAGACCTCGCCGTGGACGAGCGATTCCTCCGCGCCCAAACGCGCCCTCCTTCGCCAGGCGGGCGGCGTGGTGCTTGTCCCGGACCAGCGGCAGACGACCCAACTGGAGTGCGTCGACGCCGCAACCGGCAATAGCCTCTGGACGGTGCGCGGGATTGACCGGCTGAGCGAAGTCGCCGTCGGCCAGGGCCTCGTCGTCCTTGGGGGCCCTCCCGGGCACGTGAGGGCCCTCGAGCGCGGGACGGGGAAGCCGGTGTTCGAGGTCGACCTCTGCCCCGAACTCAAGGAGAAGCATGACCGTGTGGCGCTGGCCCTGGACCCCGCCGGCCGGCACGTTTACGCCGCCGTGAGGCACCGCGTGTGGGCGCTCGACGCCGCCGCGGGCCGCACCCTGTGGCGGTGGACGTGGCAGGTGCGGAAGGCGACGAATCCGCCCAGGTCGGACTACCCGCCGGCACCCCGCCTGTACCCGGCCGAGGACGGCCTGTTCGCCCTCTTCAACTGGTCGGAACCCCACAGGGACTTTCCTCCGCCGGACCACGTCGACGTGGTGCGCTTCACGGCCGACGGAACGGTGGCCCTGCATGAAACGAGCCCGCACCTGCGCTGGCACATGGACGCGTTCGTGGCCGGCAACCGGCTGGCGATTCTCGGGGGGACCACTCAGTGGGAAGTGTGGGAGTTTCTCCCGGCGGCACCGCAGCACGTGCCCGGCCGCTGACGAGGTCACCTGGTTCGTCAAGGCCACCGAGTCGCCCGACGCCGAGGTCGGCTTCAAGGACATCGAGGTCGGCGACATCATCGGCTACCTCCTCGACACGGACGACCTCGAATTCCACACCGGCAACGTTCGCCACAAGAAACAGACCAGCGGCGACGCGGCGAACGCTCCGGGCTGCCACCCCGGCGGGTCGAGCCAGACGTGGCCGAGGTCCCAACCGTCTCCGCTGAGCGCGACACACGGAGCAAAGAGTGGATCAGTGTAGAGAGCAAGCAGACCCCCGACAGAAGACGTCCCGTCATCTTCGGCACCGAGCGGCAGAGCCGCAAGCCTCCCCTCTCCGTCGAAAAGGAAGTCGGCAAGTGGGGCGGGGCGCGGGAGGGGCTTCTCGGGGCGGGCGAACAAGAAGGCGGCTGCGCCCGGCCGGAGCCACGCCGGCCTCTCAGCCGCGCGTGCCCAGCCATCGGCCGGTTCGTCGTAGACGTATGCGAAGAAGGCGGACTGCCTAGTGTCTTTCCGTGGCCACACAACGGGTTCCTGCGTGAGCCCGGCAAAGTACTCGCCGGCATCCGCATCCTGCCAAGGACGGACACGCCCGCTGCCGGCGCCTGCCATCGCCCGTCCGTACTCAGGGTACCCGCGGAAAACCAGGGTCTCCCCAGGCAAGCCGGGGGAACGAGCCAGGTCCGCCCAAACGTCCGGCGCCATGAACCGCGAGGGAGGGGAATATCGGCCACCCACGATCACGAAGCCGTCCGGCTCACTCATGGCCAAGCGTGCCGGCAACAAGGTTTCCGCGTGGGGTGCCGAGTAACCGACAGCCGCATGACACCGGCTGCCGTCCCAATGCCGCGTGTGTTCCCACGACAGCATGCCGCCAATGGGACCACGGATATTGACGGCGTTCCGATCGGGCGCCGGCGCGTCAGCCCTGCCTTTCCTCCATTTCAGGAAGTCACACATCACAACGGCCGGGTCCACCCGCACCGACCGCCGGCCTGGGTGGCGATGCTCCATCAGGGCAGCGTCGCCGGGACCTTTGGTCCAGTCGCGGGTCCGGCCCCCATCGCTGTCGTCTGATGTTGCGAATGCCCCGGCGGACACCGTATCGGCAACGGTCCCGGAGTGATCGAACCGGTTCCTGGTACGGAGGCGAAATGCCTCGGTCGACGGCGCCGCCGCCCTGGCAACGCGCCGGATCAGGCCCAAAGCAAAGACAAGAACGGGCACGATGCCCTTCTGCAGCAGGTTGAAGCGAAGCCGCCCCCTGGCCTTGGCGATCCGCTTGGCCACGGCCTGCTGGGTCACGCCGAGTGTCGCGGCAATGTCTCGCTGCGGCCTTCGGTAAAGGTAGTTCTGAAGCAGCACCTCGCGGTCCGCCGGCCCGAGTTCCGCCAGGCACTGGTTGATCAGAGAGGCCACCTCCCGATCCCCGACATCCGGATCGAGGTGCACCCCCGCAGAGGACCTGGGCTGCTCGTGCCTTCGACAGCGCTGCCGCGAACGGATCATCGACACGCACGTGTTGACCGCACAACCAAGTCCTACACCCCCGCAACCGTCGAAGCCAACACAGCCTGCCAAATTGGCAGCAAACCCGACTACTTGGCCTATCGCACCGTCGCCGGTTGACAGACACTGCCGGCGCTTTACTCTATAGCATAGCTGCCATTCTCTCGAGATCAACTTATAGTATAGCCGCGAAGTCCCCGGTGACAAGCAGTTTCGTCGCCAGATTCGCTCGATTGGCCTCGATGACTTTGCTTCGAACGCAGGCGGTCATTTTCCGGTTGTACCCGCCGAGCCTTCCACGACAAACAGTGTGGCGGCGACCAAGTTGTGGCCGCCACGGGCTTGCCGCAAGGTGCAACCCGGAAGAAAGGCAAGCAATGCTGAAGGAAGAGGGGCACGAACGATCGTGGGTCGTGGTGACGCTTTGCGTGCTCTTGTGGGCACAAACCGGCCACGCCGGCGTGATCCGCCACGATGTGGACGACAGCCTGTAATCTGGCACTCGCGGCCGGGTCGCAGTACGAGGCCTGCGGTTGGGTGGACTCGGCCATCGGACAGGGCTCGGGCACGCTGATCGCCGCCGATTGGGTGTTGACGGCGGCCCACGTCGCGGACGATGTGAGCGGGAACCTCACGGTCACCATCGGCGGCACCGCCTATGAGGCCGCCGAGGGGTGGCGACGTGGTCCCCCTTTGGACTGATGACACACGGACGAACAGTAGCAATCACTTGGCCTTGTGCCCGCAGTCGGCCCGTAAGCAGAAATGCGGAGGAGATACGCCAAATGCTGCCACCGCCCACGAACTGGCCTGAAGGCGACCGTTCGTGCTCGCCGCCAGGGGATCCGGCACAGGCGGCCGCAACTGGCTGCCAGGATGAGGCGCTCGACGGCGTCACGTATCCGCCGCACGGCCCCGACGACCTGATGGACCGGCCGGTCAGCGAGTTGCTCGACCTGGCCGCCCGCCGGGCACAGCGGCATGCCTTCTTCTCGATCCTTCAGGATGCCAGCAGCAACGGGGCGCTCCGCAATCTGATCAGGACCGAAGCCCGACTCTGCCGGATCGCCGAGGCGGCCATCCGGGCCCGGTCCCGGGAGGTGGCCCGGTACGTCAGCCGGCATCGAGGCGTCGAGGTGCCGCCCGAAGTGGTCCGCCGGGATCCCACGCTTGCAGCCTTCGGACTCTAGCCAGAGGGCTCTGCATCATCGACAATCTGCCATGCAACAAGGGCAAAGCAACACGGTTGGCGCGGCGTTACGAGGGGAATGTAGGATGTCTAACCTTGGAAATCTCCGATTGTGGGGGGCGATGGTGGCAATCTTGCTCGCGGCAGGGGCTGAGCATGCGCCTGCCGGGACGCGGCGCCACGACGTGGCCGACAGCGGCCGGCAGAAACTTGCCGGTATCGTCAGTTTCATTGCGTACCGGGACGGCGACCCTGACTCCAACTACGGCGACGCCATGGGTGTCGTCCGCATTTCCTCTCACCTCGACTGGTTGACGGTGCAGTTGTCCGCCGCCTGCACGATGGAGTGGATAGGCGGCAGCGGAGGGCTTAACGTCGCCACGAACTGGCGAACCACGTTCGACGGAACGGAGGTCAACGCCGTGCCCGGCGCGCTCGACGCCATCCGCTTCAACGCCAACGGCATCCTTACCAAGACGGGAGCCGGGACGCTGACCGCGGACGGCCCGCAGGACCACGGCGACGACGCGCTTCTGGATATCCTGGCCGGCATCGACATGCCGGAGGGGGCCATCGGGGCTGTTTCACTCAGGAACGTCGGCGCGGACGTTACGATGTTCGGCCTGCCGACGGAAGGTGTTTGGTTCAGGGTTTACGAGTCCGTCGAAGGCGCCAACATCACGGTCAGCGACGGCGATATCTTGTACTTCGCCGCCGGCAGTCTGCGCGACAGTTCGGTATACGTCGGCGTGATGGCGCGTGGTCAGACGATCTCGATCCTGTGGATCTGGAGGTTCGCCTGTCCTGAGAGCCGACGACACCGAACCGCTCGGCCGGCCCTGCTTCGACCCAGTCGTTGCAGTGGTATCCCCCACCGTTTGAGACTCGTTCGCTGTGGGGAGCCAGACAAACAGGTGCGAACTCCCGAGGTCGCTCCGGTTGACAGAGAGCCCCGAGGTGAGAGGCGGCGGGGTTCCCGCGCCTGGGGCCAGTGTTTATGCGCGTCTTCACACGCCGGCCTTGTCGGCCCGCGCACTCCGTCGAGACGCGAGCGAGCGCCTTGTGATTGACCCAACACAGCCGGCTGGTCGAACCTCTCAAACTCTCTTCCCCGCGCGGCCAAAGTGGTTTACAGCAGAATCGCGTCCGGGGTCCCAGACGTAACCCTCTTCGAGAGGTAGAGCGCGGTCTTTGGCACTCACGGCCATTTACTCACAGGGCCTCCTTGACCCCTTCCACGGACCGCGCCACAGGCCGCGTAAAGATGTATCAAAAAATTTGCCCTTCCCTGGAAATGTGGTATACTATTTGGTTAGGACCGGCGAAGGGGGTCTTGCCGAGACCGCATCGCCTGCGGCCGCAGGCCGCGAGCGAGGAGGCGGACCCTTCTGAACGGGGGACATGCCCGATGGCAGCCACACGACACGCCGCTTTCCGCCGCAGCCGCTCTCTGATTCTCACTTACTGCGCCCTCCTCATCGTGACCGCACCCCTTCCCCTTGCGGCCGATGACACCCGCTGGCAGCACGACCCGGCCACGCCGGGCGATTGGTTCGATGAGGCCAACTGGACCAACGGCCTGCCGGATCCACAGGACTACACCAAGATCGAGAACGGCGGGACGGCCGAACTCACCGCCGGGGACACCGAGATCAGGAATCTCTACGTAGCCGCCAACTCCGGCACGGTGGGGCATCTCGTCCAATCGGGCGGCTCGCTTCAGGTGAAGGACTGGATCGGCGTCGCCACGTCGAGCGGCAATACGGGGTCCTACACGCTGAGCGGCACGGGGGTCGTCACGGGCGAGCGTCTCACCGTCGGCACAGTGGGCACCGCCGACGCCGCATTCACCGTGTCGGGCACCGCCTCCGCCACGTTCGAGGAAGTCCGTGTCCGTTTCACCGGTCCGGCGGGTTTCCAGCAGTCGGGCGGCACGCTCACGGCAACCAACAGCCTCAGCATCGGGCCGCAGAGCGGCACGGGCGGCGCGAGCAGCGGCCGGTATCTGTTGACCGGCGGTCTTCTGGAGGCCGAGGACCTGATCGTCTACGAGGGGGGCGTCGTGTTCCGCCAGGAGGGGGGCTCGGCCGATTTCGACAGAACCCGGATCGATCCCGGCGGCCGCTACGAGATGACCGGTGGCGAGTGCCGTATCGACTCGCGTCTGACCCTAGAGGGAACCATGGACTTCGGCGGTGGCGCGGCTGTCGTAACGGCCGGCGACGACACATGGATCGACCTCGTTGCCGGGACGGTTGCCGGCGGGGATGAGGCCACGTTTACGATTGGGACGAACTCGCTGACACTCGTTGCTCCAGGGTTCGACCCGGCAGCCGTCTTCGGCTCGTTCAGTACGCAGGGACTCATCCACGAGGTGGGCACCACACTCGTCGTTCCCGCCGGCATGGGCTTCTATCTACAGCGGGAACTCGACGACCACGTCGAGTGCGCCGGCACGGTTACCGGCTGGCATCGGCTTGAGAACGGCCTGAAAGTGCTTCCGGGCGGGACGGTTGACCTCTCGTCGAGTCCGAACAGCAGGTTGGTCGTGGAGGACGCCGCCTCGGGGAACTGGGACGGTTCCCTCCGCGTCTCCTCGCTGTGGATCGGGAAGAGCGGCACGGGCGTCTTCACGCACGCCTCGGGCGAAACCGCCGTCGGCAACGTCTACACCGGTGACGGGGTCGCCAGCGACGGGACCCTCCTTATCGAGGACGGGACGTTCAGCGCGGAGTACATCTACGCCGGCTACGGCGGGACCGGCCGCATCACCCAGACGGGCGGCACGGTCACCGCGTCCGAGACGCTCTACGTCGGCGGGGGTTCCGGTTCGGGGGGATACGGCACGTACGATCTCAGCGCCGGACAACTGACCACAGCAAGCGCCCACGTCGGTTACGACGGGAGCGGCGAGTTCAACCAGTCGGGCGGCACGTGCACGGTTCACGACACCTGCCGGATAGGCGAAAGCGACCGTTACGAGATGAGCGGCGGCAGCCTCAACGTCGGCCAGAACCTGGAGATGGACCAGGGGGCAGACCTGCACGTCAGCGGCGGAACGGTCAACGTCGGTCAGTACCTGTGGATGGACCGGCACGCCGAACTGGACTTCCTCGGCGGACCGGGGGCTATCCACTTGGGCGACCGCGCCATGGCCGACTTCTCGAAGGGTCAGATTCACAACGCCTCGGCCGCGACGATCACCGCCGGTGAAGACTCCATTATGATCTTCCCGGCGGGCTTCGATCCGTACTCGGACCTCGGCACCTATTCATGTCCGGGCCTGGCCCATGCCGCGGGGACGGCGATGGTCGTTCCCGCCGGCAAGCACATCTATGGACGGGGCGAGATTGGGGACCCGGTCCACTGCGAGGGTGGCGTCCTGGAACCCCAGGAAGGTCAGAGGCTGGAACTGATCCGGGGCGTGCGGGTGACGGACGACGGCAGCCTCGACGTTGGAGGCGGATGGGCTCACATCCGCGACGCGACGTCGGGCATCACATCGGGCCAGTTCAGCGGGAGGTATCTGAGCGTCGGCGATGAAACCACTGCTCGCTTCACACAGGAAGGCGGCACGGTCAGCATCAGCAGCACCGTCA
>CAZEBQ010000074.1:12132-14684 GCA_964510295.1 uncultured Anaerolineales bacterium
CCTGAAACTCGGCACGGCTCCGGCACGCTTCATCCAGAACGGCGGAACGTGCGAGGTCACAGAGGAACTCATGATCCGGCAGAACGGCTTGTATGAGTTCACGGGCGGCAGCCTCCAGGCCGGCACCCTCTCCGTGTTCCCCGACTCGACGCCCGACTCGGCCGACGAAGGCCGGTACCGGCAGACCGGCGGCACGGCCACGGTCCGCGTGCTTGAGGTTGGCCCGAAGGGTGTGTGTGAGAGCGCGGGGGGTGACTTCCACATCACCGGGCAGGCGCACCACGAAGGCTCTATGGACTTCGGCAACGGGGCCGCAACACTTGTCCTTGGGGACGGCGTGGTGGGCAACTTCCTGCACTCCGTGTTCACGGGGCATGCTCATGCCTCGGTGGTTGCCGGTGCGGGCGGTTGCACCCTCTTTCCCGCGGGCGTTGATCCGTATGCGGACTTGGGGTCCTATTCGAGCGCCGGCCTGACGCACCTGGGCGGCACCACGTTTACCATCCCCGCAGGTTACGGGGTTGCTATCAAGGGCGATATGCCGGACCCCGTCGTCTGCTCCGGTAGCCTTGCCGCCCTCCCGGACGCCAACCTGAATCTGCTGGACGGCGTTGACGTGCTGCCGGGAGGCGACGTGGACCTCGGTGATGGATGGCTGTACGTGGAGGACTTGGCCTCGGGTCTCAGCGACGGGGGCTCCCTGGCCGTGGGCAGCCTTCAGGTGGGGTACAGAGGGACGGGACACTTTGCCATGCCCGCCGGCACACTGACGGTTCGGGGTTGGCTGGTCATCGGGCACCATCCGAGTTCAGACGGCACCTTCGAGCTGGGTCCGTCGGGGCATCTTGTCGCACAGCACCTCCTTGTCTGTGATGAGGGCCTCGGCCTTTTCCTCCAGACGGGAGGGACCTGTGACGTGCAAGGGCTTTATGTCGGCGGCAAGGGACGGTATCTTCTCAGCGGAGGGGAGATTCTCGCGGACACACTGCGCGTGGGGTATGGCGGCAGCGCCGAGTTCACCCACAACGTGGGCGCCGTCGCCGTGAGCGATACCCTTGCGGTCGGCTACAGTGCGCCCGCCACCTATGAGTTGAAGACGGGGAGTGTCGAGTCGCGAACACTGCGCGTGGGGTATCAAAGTCCGGGTGTGTTCACCCACACGGGCGGTACCTGCACGGTTGCCGAATCCGTCGTGGTTGCCGGCGAATCGACCTACATGACGAGCACGTACGAACTGGGAGGCACGGCACAACTGGAGGCACGCAACGTCTACGTTAGCGGGGGCGGCCTGTTCGTTCATACGGCCGGCACGAGCCACGTGGCCGAGACGCTGGACCTGTCCGGTGGGTCCTACACGCTGGGCGGCACGGGTAACCTCTCGGCTAACCGCGAATTGATCGGCCCCGGCGCGGACGTTGAGTTTCTCCAGGACGGTGGCACCAACACGACGACGTTCCTTGAAATCGGCGAGGGCAGTTCGTACCGGCAGGAAGGCGGAACGGTCACAGCGCCGTTCCTGGACGTCGGCGACACCGGCCTCTACCAGCAGGAGGACGGGGCCGTCTCGACGACGTTGCTCACGGTTGACGCCGGCGGGTTGTACCAATGGAAGGGCGGGACCTTCGAGTTCGTGAGCATGAAACTCGACGGCGACTTCGACTTCTGGTACGACGGCCGCCGGCTCCACTGGGACCCCTGTTTTATCCACGTCGGCGAGGGCGAGTTCATCAACGCCCGCAGCATGTTTCTGACGCTGGGCAAGACCAGCCTCCTCATCCTGCCGCCCGGCGGGACGCCCGGACGGTTCCAGGTCTTCTACAACGGCGGCATCACCCACACCGAAGGCACCACGCTGCCCATTCCGGCGGGCAAGGAGGTCTCCGGCATCGTCGGCACGATTCCCGACCCCGTCGAGTGCGCCGGGACGCTCGCCGCCCGAGAGGGCGGATGGATCGATCTTCCCGGTGGCGTCACCGTGGCCGACGGCGGCACCGTCGATCTGGGTTGGGGCACGCTGGCGGTCAACGCGGGAACGAGTTCGGTCGGCGCCGCGACGCTGAAGGTCGGGACGCTGGTCGTGGGCGACGACGGGCCGGGGACGTTCAGCATCACGGATGCGGGCGCGCAGGTCACCGTCTCGGAGGCCCTCCACGTCGGTCCGGAGGGCACGCTCGACGTGACGACGGCCGGCCTGACGGTTCTCTACGACGGCGAGAGCCCGTTTGAGGAGATCCATGCAAGCGTTGCCTCCGGCTATCATGGCGGCGCCTGGGACGGTACGGGCATCCACTCAAGCGCCGCCGCAGACGACCCGCAGGGGCTGACGGCCGTGGGCGTCATCGACGACGGCGAGAAGGTCATCGTCCATTATACCTGGGCCGGCGACGCGAACCTCGACGGCGTCGTCGACACGAACGACTACGACCGCATCAACACGAACTGGCTCCTCTGGACGGCCGAGGGGACCGTGCCCGCCGGCGGGTTCCGCTGGGCGGTCGGCGACTTCAACCTCGACGGCACCATCGACACAAACGATTACGACAAGATCAACA
>CAZEBQ010000075.1:0-14551 GCA_964510295.1 uncultured Anaerolineales bacterium
GCGTGTACGAGGAGTTGTGCACCGACCACCCCATCGAGTGGACGCGGTGGCAGGTGGTCAATTGCTACATGGGACGCGTCTCGCTCATCAATTCGGGCGGCGCCTCGGGCGAGAACGACTTCGCCCAGGTCACCCGCACCGCCGTGATTAACAAACGGGCCGGCGGAACGGGCCTCATCACCGGCCGCAAGGCCTTCCAGCGACCCATGGCCGAGGGCGCCAAACTCCTCGGCGCCGTCCAGGACGTGTACCTGTGCGACGACGTGACCGTCGCCTGATCCTACAACGCTACGTGGTGCGCGGCGAGTCTCCGTACCCGCCGCGTACCGGCAGAATCGGCCATTCCCGCGCGGTGGGTACAGAGACCCACCGCGCAAGAGAGTGACTTAGGGTAGCAGGACCAGCAGGTCTGCCACGCCGAAGCGGGGAGTGTCATCGTGTCCGAAGGCGGTGTGCTCGGCGCGCCGCGAGGGCCAGTCCTGCCAGCACAAGCGCTGCGGAGGCGGGTTCGGGGATGGGCGCGGGTGTGCCGGCGCCGACGGGGACGCTGCCCGAGAGGAGCCAGGCGTTGTTGATGCGATCGTAATCGTTGGAGTCGATGGTGCCGTCGTAGTTGAAGTCGCCTGCAGCCCAACGGAATCCGCCTTCCGGCACGATGCCTTCGGCCGTCCAGAGCAGCCAGTTGGTGTTGATGCGGTCGTAGTCGTTGGAGTTGACGACGCCGTCGAGGTCGGCATCGCCCCACCAGGTGTACCGCACCAGGACGCAAGCGTCGGTCACGGGCCGGTCGGCGAACGTGGTCAGGCCGCCGATGGCCGTCTGGGGATCGCTGTTGTCGATGGCGCCGACGGCGGTCAGGTTCTGGGTGTGGCCGGCGGCAAGACTCGAATGGATGCCCGGCCCGCCCCAGGAACCGTCGGCGCAGCCGGTGGCGATACAGGCCTGGACGGCGCCGTACGGACTTGTGCCGCCGGTGTAATCGACGATGAGGGCGTTGTCGGTCAGGTCGAGGGCAGCGGCTGGAGCGATCGAGACGGCGTCCGCCACGAGGACGTTCGCGCCGCCGCTCGCCAGCCGTGCTGTGCCCCCGCCGATGTTCAGGGCGGCCAGGTTCCGGGCGCCGGCCAGGCCGAGCGTGCCCGGGCCGGTCTTCGTGAGGGCGCGGCCGCCTCCGTCGAGTTCACCGGCCAGATGTAACGTATTGCCCGCGCCGACGGTCCAGGTGGAGTTGGCTGCCATCGTCACGGCACCTCGGACGGTGCTGGCTCCGGGGCCGTCGGAGGCGATGCCGCCCGAGCCGACGGTCAGGCGGAACCCGCCTTCGACCGTCCAGCCGGCCGTGCGGAACTCGATGCCCGTGACGGTCTCGTTGCCGTAGAGTTCCGCCTGGCGGGGTGCCGCCGCATCGAACACGGCGGTCGAGGCCGGTCCAGGCGAGAGGACCGACGACCAGTTGGCACGGTTGCCCCACCGGTCGGTCGTCTGGCCGGTCCAGCGCGGCCGCGGCGGGTCGGGCAGCGGATGCGTGAACTGCCCGGCGGCCTTCAGGCTTCCGGCGCCGGCCACGTCCACAAAGAGGGGATCGTTGTCAAGGACCCGCTCCTGGAAGTTAACCGGCATGACAAGGGTCACGTCGTAGGTACCCGACCGGCCTGCGATGGCAGGCGAGGAAACCGTTAGCGTGCCGATGCCTTCCGGCGTTGCGGTAATCGGCTGGGTGGCCAGGTTGATGGCCATCGGCTCGAAGAGGCCGCCCACCAAGCCCGTGCCCGATGCGTGGAAGGTGCCCTGGTCGAGGGTCACCGTGTGCTCGTCGGCCGGGAAGATGATGCCCAATATCGACCCGGGTGGCGAGGGCGTATCCAGCGTGCCCGAGATGTTGCCGCCCGAGGCGTTGATCTTCCCCAGCCAGCCGTAATCCAGAGTGAATGAGGGATCGCTGATGTGGATTCGGCCGCCCGTGAACTCGAGGCCCGTCACGGTTGCTTCGCAGGTCATGGGGTCGAGGTCGAAGGTCAGGACACTCAGGGCGTTGCCGGTGACCGTCGTCGTGTCGGTGTCGTGCTCCTCGGTGCCCGAGGCCACCGCCGTGACGGTAATGTCGAACTTGTTCACGCTGCCCGACGGCGGCAGGAGTTGCAGGTCCACCGGCGCCGTGTCTGCAAGCAGGCTCGGCGTTGCGGAAGCGCCGAGGACGGCACACACGGCAACCAACCGGCCAAAGCAGGCAGCACATCTCATGGGGACCAGCCCCTTTCGCGGCGAAGCAGGGCCCGTGCCGCGCACGCGGCGATGGCGCTCTCCTGATACTCTGGCGCCGAACTCCGCGCGGCAACCAACCCAGACCGCCGCAACCATCGTCGCGACGCGTCCAGGTGGCCGGGGAAGGCCGCCAGGCGGCCGACATAGCGCTCCCCGAGCGGGTTGAGATAAGTTGGACGCCGGGCCACGCCCCAGCCTACTTAAGAGTAGCACAAAATGGGGAAAAAGCAAATGCGTGCTGAGCCGGTGTCGCGGTCATGTGACCGTCAAATGCGGGTGAGTGAGTCCAGCCGCTCGGCCGGGACGAACCAGGCGAGGCGGCGGTGGGTCTCGTGGAAGCCGGCGCTCTCGTACAGCCGCACGGCCGGGGTGTTGGCGACGTCGACGGCCAGGCCCATTCGGCGAAGCCCCATCGCCGCGGTGTCGTGGATGGCACGGCTGAGAAGAATGCGGCCGAGGCCTTGGCTTCGCGCTTCGGGGACGACGCCCAGGTAGACCAGTTCCCCCCGCCCTTTCAGATGGTTGACCAGGGCGACGCCCACCGGATGGTCGCCGTCGAGGACGAGGCGCCAACAGCGGGGCTTGAACCGGCCGGTGTGCTTGTGCGTGTCGATGGCGTCGTCCACGGTGCGAAGGCCGATGAGGCCGGGACAGTCGAGGCTCTCGGTGTAGGTCCGCGCGATGGCGGCGGCGAACCTGCGGTGCCGCAACCGCGAGTAATGCTGCCAGGTGAGGTCCGCCCGCGCGTCGGGCGCGGCCTTGGCGTCCTCGGGTTGGACCGCCCGCCGCAGATACGAGAGGGTGGCGAGGGGCGCGAAGCCGGCGCGCTCCAGGGCCGGCACGAGCGACTGGGCGGCCGCCGGGTTGATGAGCGATTGGATGAGCCGTGCGCCGTGCTTCGTCCTGCCGTGTGCCGCCGCAGCGTGCAGGAGCCGCGCTGCCAGTTCCGCGTCCCAGTCGAGCAGCCACGGCGGGCGGATGGCGGCACAGCGTCCGGCGCCGCGGACAACGAGGACGGTGCCGATGATGTCGCCTTCCCGGACGGCCACGAGTTGGTTTCGCAGGTTCGAGAGAAGCACGGCCTCCTCCGCGTGGTCGGTTCCCCGGGGGGACGGGGCGATCTGGAAGAACTCAACCAGGGCAGTGAGGTCGCGGCGGCGGGCGGGGCGAATCGTGATGTCGGCGGGGTCGGTCATGTGGGGCTCAGCACTCCGAGTCGTTGCGCGGCGGGTCTCCCGACCCGTACGTGTTGAGCGCGTGTGGCACTCTGGCACGGGTACGGCTCGCGGTCGAGCCACGGCAGGCTCGCCCTGCCAGGGTGCCGTGGCCGGCGGCTGGCTTGCCCAGCCGTGTTCTTGCCGCAAAACGTGTCCACGCCCTGTGCGTGTCCTCTCGCGGCGGCCTGGGAAGGCCGCCGCGCGGTTTGGGCGCCGCAATCGCGGCGGGCAAGATTGCCCGCCGCGCACCAACGTGGCCTGACGGGCCGGCGGCGCGGCGGGTGCGGAGACCCGCCGCGCAAGCGCTTGGTGGGTCTCCGAGCCCACTGCGCAGGAGCGCTTCGTCATAGGCATGCGCGGCGACTATTCAGTCAGCGGATCCTCCGCAGAAGCGGGCGCACGTGTTTGTCGACGGCGGCTTCGGTGGTGATGGGCGGCACGCCGGGCAACAGGCGCCAGTCCTCGACGTGTTCGGTCTTCTTGCCCGGGGCGAGCCGGACGAGCGGCCCGAGCGATTCGACCTCCAGCATCGAGGCGTTCGTGAACAGTTCCGTGTTGCAGCCCGTGTCGGGGTACGTCGCGCGGGGGTCGTAGGCGAAGCGTTTGACGAACAGGCACCGGTGGACGGCGTAGGCGGCCCATCCTTCGGGGTTGGCGAGGCCGAGTTTCTGCGGCGTGGTCTTGGCCGTCTGCCTGAGCAGAATCGCCCGCCTGCCAAGCGTCAGCCGCGAGTCGCCCAGGTCACTGTACGGCCAGAGGACGATGTGCTGGTTCGGCAACAGGTCGCGCGGGTGCTTGCCGCGCTTGGGCAGGCCGATGACGGCCGTCCCGCCTCGGGCCATGACGGTGAGGGCCCACGGGGCGAGTTCGATGGTGCGGCGTCCGATGTTCCGGATGCGGTGGACGAGCCGGACGTGCGGCCGGCGGGGATGGAGACGGATGTCGAGTTCCTTGCGGATGCCGTTGGGCGTTTCGGGGTCACAGACGAGTCGGATGCCGCCCTTGGGCCGTTTCTTCAGGGCGACGGGCCCGTTGTCGGGGAAGTAGGTCTTGACGGGGTGTTCGGGTGCGAACCAGAGGCGGTGGCCGCCGCGTATCTGCCAGGCGCGCTCGCCGGTCTTGCCCATCATGTCCGGGTAGTTCTTCATGACGTTCTTGCCGCCCGGGACGGCCAGGTGAACGATGCGCGGCCCGACGTCGAGTGTGGCGATGAGTTCGATCGTCGCATTGGCCAGGCGGATGTTCCGCTGCCAGCCTTTGTATCTGACGATTTCCATGGCGACCTCGCTCCGCCAAAAGGAATGCCCTTGGCCGCTTCGTGTACGCGACGGGGCTACTGTAGCGGTGGAACGGCGCGCGGTCAACGATATGCTGGGCGGCAGGTCGGGAGGGCCTGTTGGGCAACCCGCGCGGCGGCCTTCCCAGGCCGCCGCGAGAGGTCTTCCATCAAGCGTGGTGGCCTGGGAAGGCCACCACGCGGGGTGCGGTCAACGATATGCTGCGCGGCAGGTCGGGAGACCCGCCGCGCGGGATGCGGGGGTCTGGCTCGCGGCGGCGTGGCGGAAGTCGTCGGCGCGGATGGCCATGGCGCCGGGGCCGCCGAAGCGGAGGTCGAACGACGGCTTGGCGGCGAACCGACCGCTGACACGCACCAGGTGCGTCCCCGCCGCAAGCGAGACCGGCAGAAACGTCCAGCGGTTCAGGCGCGGCGGCTTCAGCGGCCGGCCGTCTACCTTCACGGAAACGTTGCCGTTCGTCCGGACCTGAAACTGGTACACGTCGTCGTCGGGCACGTCGAAGTAGCCTTCGAGCGTAAAGGCGCGTCCCGGCCCGAGGCCCGCCTTGGCCAGCCAGTCGCGTCCGCCGGTCTCGGTGACGGCGACGGCCGGGCCGCCATCGGGGGTGAGTTTCAGCCCCTTGGCGGTCTTTTCGGGCGGGTTGACCGCAGGCAGCGGCGGCGGCGGGATGATCTCGAGGTCGACCGGCCGCGCAGCAATCTGCCAACCGGGATGCGTGCGGTCGGGGACGGGCCTGGCGGGACCGGCTGCTGGCGGCGGCTTCGGGCGGGGTCCGGCGGGGATGTGGCCGACCGCCTGAATCGCGACCGGGCCAAGGCCGAGACGGACGGTGTCGATCTCGACCTCGCCCTGGTCGCCTTCGATCTCTGCCAGGACGCGCGCGTTGTGAAGGATTCGGATCGCGCGAGCGCCCTTGAGGCGGGCGCCGAGTTTGAAGGTCGTTCCCCACTCGATGCGCTTGGCCCGGGGCGGCGTGACCTGGAGCGTGTGGCCCCGGTTCCCGACGATGAGCGGCAGGAGCAGGCGGCCCTGCGTGGCGACGGCGTCGGCGGTGGTGGCCACGATACGCACGTCGTAGTAGCCGTCGGCGAGGCTGTTCGTGTCGATCTCGAACGATTCACCGGGCCGGCAGCGTCGGTAGCGGTCGCCGTTGACGAGTAGATCGTACCCGCCGATACGGACGCCGTCGCGGGGTTTGACGCCGGGCGTGATGGTCAGGCGACCCTTGACCGTCTGCCACGGCTCGGCGCCGCGGGCGGTGACCTCGGGGATCTTTGCCCACGGCCGACACAGGGGGTCGCCCACGATGAGCAGTTGGTACGGCCCCGCGACCGACTGGTAGAACGCCTCGGCCAGCGAACAGCCGCGCGCGTAATGCACGTGCATGAACGCCAGGGGAAACTTGGCCTGGATGGCCATCGGTTCGGTGACGGTGCCGCTTGCGCCGGCGGCGCCGTGTCGGAGGAACTCGGTAAGCGGCGTCTGCCCGGCGCGGCCGGTCATGACGCCGCCCATGGAGGTCAGGTGGTCGCAGATGGCGCCGGGCAGGATCGTGCTGCCGCACGCCTTCCAGTCGAAGACGCCGGTGCCGATGACGGCGCCGGCGACGTCGGGCTTGTTCCTGGGGAGGCGACCGTCGAGGATTTCGGCCGCCACGCCCAGTTCCTGCAACGTCTTGGCCGCCGCCCGGAAGGCCCACGCACGGGTCCGGGAGCGGACGTTGCTGTTCTGTAGAAAATAGACGGTGCCGGCGGGCGCGGAGCCGTCGGCGGCCACGCTGCGGCGGAGGCATGCGATGGCCTCGCGGACCGAGTTGCCGCGACCGCTGGTCACGGCCAGCATGGTCGAGAGCATGTACCGGCGGCCGAGACCGGGTTCGGTCAACTGCCCGCGGCGCGACCACCCGTAGGCGCTGCGGAACCCGACGGACGGCTGGAGGTCGAGCAGCGGCTGCTTCATCTTCTCGAGGAGGCGCTTGAAATCCTTACGGTTGCGGAGCGACTCGAGGTCCGCGTCGGCCTGGGTGTGTGTGGCGTTGGCCCATCCGGCGTCGACGGCGCGCTCCAGGGCCGCGACGGCCTCCTCCGCCTTGTCCTGGAGCGCGAGGCAGCAGGCGAGGTTGTAGTGCAGGTCGGGCACGTCGGGCCGGTCCTCGGCCAGGCGGCGGAAGATCGTCTCGGCCTCGGCCCGCCTCTTCTGCTGGAGCAGCGCGACGGCCCGGCGCAGCGCGGCCTGGTCCTCGCTCGTCCAGGAGGCGGCGGGCCGGGTCGGCCCTGCGCGGCGGACGTAGTAGTTGGCGCCCAGGTCGAGGTACTCGATGTCCCTGGCCATGACCAGGTCGTGCAGGTAGGTCAGGCCGTTGATGGCGGCGCGTTTCGTGATGTACTTCGGCAACTCCTTTTTGCCGACGTCGCCGGCAACGTCCACGGCGTGGGGCAGGTCGCTCGAGTAGGCGATGCAGTCGATCCGGTCCGTCAGACGGCGGTTCCTGACGGCCCGCAGAACGGGTCCAAGGATGTGCGAGCGGAAATCGTCCACCGTCACGCGCTCGAACGACGGCAGGTTCGCCACGTAGATGACGTTGCCGGGCGGTATCCGGCGCAAGGCGACGTAGGCGTTGGCCACCGCCAGCGACGCCCAACTGTCGGCGTTGACGACAACGGCCACGTTCTCCGGTCCGCCGCCCGCGCGGGCCCGGGCGGGGGCGATGACCAGGACTGCGGCGATGAGGGCGAGGGCGCCGGCCGGGCTCAGGCCGACCGTCACGTTCGCCCTCAGCAGATTCTCGGTGACGAGCCGGCAGGCCTCGCGCAGCCGTCCCGCATGGTAGGCGAGGAACGTTTCGCCGATGACGGTCCGGAGCGAGTCGCGCCCGGTAATGCCCCGGGGCGGAATCCGCCTGCCCGAGAGGTGTGTCGCCTTCGGCGTCGCGGGCTTCTGGCGGTTGCGAGCGGATCGTGTCATGGCCGGCCCTGGTTTGAGCCGCCTTACGTCGGGCGACGAGCGGCACGCCACTCTACTCGTGCGCAGCCGGTTGTGCAAGAACCGGCCCGCCTGCGGTATAATCGACGAACAGGGCAGGGGGTGAGCGGCGGAGGGATGCATGATCTTCGAGGCAGACAGTCAGAAGATTCGTTGGGCCATCGAACTGCTCGACAACGGATGGCGCGGCAGGGCACAGCGGACGCTTGAAGCCGCTCACGCCGTCGGCATCTTCGAGCGGCTCGGGGACGGGCCCGCGTCGGATGAGCGGTTGGCCGCCGACCTCGACCTCGAACCGGCCGCGGTCGGCAAGGTCCTCATCGTCCTGGCGGCGATGGGGCTTCTGGACCGGGATGGCGACGCGTGGCGCCTGACGCCGAAGGCCGAAGCCACGCTCCTGCCCGCCGCCCCGCACTATCAGGGCAACATGCTGGTCCACCATGCCAACGTCTGGTCGTTCTGGAGCGACCTGGAGGCGGCCCTTCAGGGCAAGACGGGCGGATGGGTGTTCGATCCGAACGGCCGGCCGTTCCTCCGGTCGCATCGCGACTTCGTTCTCGGTATGCACAACATCGCGATGGCCGGCCGCGCGGCCGACCTTGCCGAACGCGTGGACCTGGCCGGCCGGCACACGTTGGCGGATGTCGGCGGCGGGCCCGGCACTTACGCCATGGCCCTGTGCGAGCGGTACCCGGACCTGACGGCCACGGTGATGGATCTGCCGGAGACGATCGCGATTGCCGGCGACGTCATCCACCGGCTGGGCATGTCGGATCGCGTCCGCACGGCCGTCTGCGACTGGAAGGCCGACGAGTTCGGAACCGGCAACGACGTCGTACTGATGTCAAGCGTCCTGCACGGCCCGAGGAGCGAGGCCGAGATGAAACTGGCGAAAGCGCACCGGTCGATGAAGGCGGGCGGCCTGTTGGTCATTCAGGATTTTTTGATGAACGCCGCCAAGACCGGCCCGCTGGTTCCGGCGCTGTTCAACCTGATGGTCGGCGCCTTCTCGGTTCCGGAACTCGCCGGCCGCATCGAGGATGCCGGTTTCGCCGCCGTCCAGGTCCGACCGATGCCCGACTACGCCGGCACGACCGTCCTGACGGCGACGGCGTGAGCATCGGGCCCCGGCGCTTCAGCGGCGCCGCTACCGCTTGACCGTCGGCGGACGGTACGGCTTGACCTTGCCGGGGAAGGCGGTTCGGCCGAGGGCTTGCCAGTCTTGCACGTCGCCGGTAAGATGGCGTGCATGAGGGCGGCGTGACAACCGGTACCCGTCGGGGCGCGGCTCCGCTGGGCAGGGTGCAGGGGGGGAGTCGGTCAGGGAGAAGGGATTTCGACATGGGTGGATTTTTTGGGATCGTTTCCAAGAGCGACTGTGTGCGGGACCTGTTTTTCGGGACCGACTATCATTCCCACCTCGGGACGAAGCGGGGCGGCCTGGCGACGCACGACGGCGACGACTTCATCCGCTTCATTCACAACATCGAGAACTCTCAGTTCCGGTCGAAGTTCGAGGACGACATCGCGAAGATGCGCGGACGCCTCGGCATCGGCGTCATCAGCGACTACGAGGACCAGCCCCTCATCATCGGCTCGCACCTCGGCGTGTACGCCATCGTCACGGTCGGTGTCGTCGCGAACCTCGACGAACTGGCCAGAGAGACCTTCGGCAAACGGGCGACCCACTTCTCGGAGATGAGCGGCGGCGAGGTCAACCCCACGGAACTCGTCGCGACGCTCATCAACCAGCAGGCCACGTTCGAGGACGGCATTCAGCACGCCCAGGACGTGATCGAAGGGTCCTGCTCCATCCTCCTGCTCACCAGGAACGGCATCTACGCCGCACGAGACAAATTCGGCCGCACCCCCGTTGTCACCGCCACCAAGGACGGCGCCTGCGCCGTCACGCTTGAGACGTGTGCGCTGCCGAACATCGACTGCCGTGTCGAGCGGTACCTCGGGCCGGGTGAGATCGTGTGGATGACCGAAGACGGCATCGAGCAGATACGCCCGCCCGGCGACTGCTTGCAGATCTGCGCGTTCCTCTGGGTTTACTACGGGTATCCCTCGTCCAACTACGAAGGCATCAACGTGGAGGTCGTGCGGAACCGGTGCGGTGCGGCCTTGGCCCGCAGAGACAGCACCGACGTGGACCTGGTGGCGGGCATTCCCGATTCCGGAACCGGCCACGCCATCGGCTACGCGAACGAGAGGCATTTGCCGTACGCGCGGCCGTTCGTCAAGTACACGCCCACCTGGCCGCGCAGTTTCATGCCTCAGGATCAGACGATCCGCGACCTGGTGGCGGTGATGAAACTGATTCCTGTCCATGAACTGGTCGAAGGCAAACGCCTGATGTTCTGCGAGGATTCGATCGTCCGCGGCACGCAACTGAAGCAGACGATCCAGCGCCTCTACGCCTGCGGCGCGAAGGAGGTACACATGCGGCCGGCGTGCCCGCCGTTGGTCTACGGATGCAAGTTCCTTAATTTCTCGCGCTCGCGAAGCGAACTTGACCTGGCCGCCAGGCGTTCCATCTGCGAGATCGAAGGCGACGAAACGGCCACGCCCGAAGCCTACGCCGACCCCGACTCCGACACGTTCCACCGCATGGTCGAGGGCATCCGCAAACGGCTCAATCTGACGACCCTCCAGTACCAGCGGCTCGACGACCTCGTTGCCGCCATCGGCCTGCCCAATGAAAAACTGTGCACCTACTGCTGGGACGGCGTGACGTGAGCCGGGCCGGAGCGAGTGGCGCCGGTCTGATCGAGTTCGGCCCGGCGGGTCGCCGTCGTGTCGAACGTGGCGGTCAGGTCTTGACCGAAATCCCGCGGCTGGCCAGATACGCCTTCATCTGGCCGATGGTGAACGTGCCGAAGTGCGCGATGGAGGCGACCAGGACGGCGTCGGCGTGGCCTTCAACGATGGCGTCGTAGAGGTGCTCCAGCGCCCCGGCGCCGCCGGACGCGATGACGGGCAGGCTCACGGCGTCGGCGATGGCCCGGGTCATCGGCAGATCGTATCCGGCCTGCGTTCCATCGGCGTCCATGCTGGTCGGCAGGATGGCCCCGGCGCCGAGGTCCTCGACCTTGGCGGCCCATTCGACGGCGTCGATGCCGGTGCCCTTGCGGCCGCCGTTGATCATCACCTCGAAGCCGGACGGCAGTTTGTCGCTGGTGCGCGTGTCGATGGCGACGGTAATGCACTCGCTGCCGAACTCGTCGGCGGCTTCGGCCATCAGGTCGGGGTTCAGGACGGCGGCCGTGTTGATCGAGACCTTCGTGGCGCCGGCGGCGAGGAGGGCCTGAATGTCGCTGGGCGTCTTGATGCCGCCGCCGACCGTCAGTGGAACCGTCACACGCTTGGCGGTCCGCTGGACGGCGTCAATCATCGTCTGGCGGTTCTCGAAGGTGGCGGTGATGTCGAGGAACACCAGTTCGTCGGCCCCCGCCTCGCTGTAGGCCGCACCCGCCTCGGCCGGGTCGCCCACCTCCTGGAGATCCACGAAATGGACGCCCTTCACCAGCCGGCCGTCCTTGACGTCGAGACACGGAATGATGCGCCGGTAGTCCATCGTTTGCTTCCTCCCGGGTTCCTTGCGGGGTACACTACGCAGCGATGCGGCGTGTGTCAATTGCTTTGGCCGGCAAAGGGGAGCGGGCGGATGAGCAAGGATCTCTTCGACCTGACGGGCCGAACCGCACTCATCACGGGGTCGAGCCGGGGACTGGGCCTCGTGCTCGCCCGCGGCCTCGCGGAAGCCGGCGCAACGGTCGTCCTGAACGGGCGCAACCAGGCGAAACTCGCCGAGGCCGTGGCGGCCCTCGAGACCGACGGTCTGGCCGCAAGCGGCTGTGCCTTCGACGTGACCGACGCGGCGTCGATCGATCGCGGCGTCGGCCGGATCGAAGCAGGCGTCGGCCCCATCGACATTCTCGTCAACAACGCCGGCATCCAGCGGCGGGGACCGCTTGAGTCGCTCGATGAGGCGGCATGGCGCGAGGTCATGGAAACGAACCTGGCGGGCCCGTTCCTCGTCAGCCGGCGTGTCGTCGGCGGGATGATCGAGCGTGAGCGCGGCAAGATCATCAACATCTGCTCGCTCATGAGCGAACTCGGCCGCCAGACCACCGGCAACTATGCTGCGTCGAAGGGCGGGCTGAAGATGCTGACACGGGCCATGGCCGTCGAGTGGGCCAGGCACAACATCCAGGCCAACGGCATCGGGCCCGGCTACTTCCTGACCGAGATGACACGCCAACTGGCCGACGACCCGCAATTCAACGCCTGGATTTGCGGCCGCACACCCGCCGCCCGCTGGGGCCACCCGACCGAACTCGTCGGGGCGGCTGTCTTTCTGGCGTCGGCGGCGTCCGACTTCGTCAACGGACACGTCCTCTACGTGGACGGCGGCATCCTGGCGGCACTCTAGGAGACACGACGCTGGCCCTACCGGGGAAGGGACGCTTTCGCGCGAAACGCCGCGTCGCCGGGCTCTTGTCCGGCACGTCGGCCGACGGTGTGGATGTGGCGGTCGTCGACATCGGCCCGCGCGGCGTCGAGGTCGTGGCGTTCGGCACGGTGGCGTATCCGGCGTCGCTGCGGCAGCGGGTCTTCCACCTGTTCGACCCCAAGACGGCCCGCGTCGACGACCTGTGTCACCTCAACGTTGTGCTGGGCGAGGTGTTTGCCGAGGCCCTGATGCGCGTGTGCAAGCGGAGCCGCGTCCGGCTCGATTCCATCGACCTCGTCGGTTCGCACGGCCAGACGGTGTGCCACCTTCCCGAGGGACGGCGTTGGGGCAAGCGGCGGGTGCGTTCGACGCTTCAGATCGGCGAGCCGTGTGTCATTGCCGAGCGGACCGGCATCACGACGGTGGCCGATTTCCGGCCGCGCGATGTCGCCGCCGGCGGCGAGGGGGCACCGCTGGTGCCGTACGTCGATTACCTCCTCCTCGCTGACAAACGCAGGAGCCGCGCCGTACAGAACATCGGCGGCATCGCCAACGTGACCTATCTGCCGGCGGGCGGCGGTGTCGAGGACGTGGTGGCCTTCGACACGGGTCCCGGCAACATGATGATCGACCGCGTCGTCGAGCGCGTGACACGAGGCAGACGGGCCTACGACGCCGGCGGCAGGACGGCGGCGCGCGGCACGGTGGACGAGACGCTGCTCGCCGAACTTCTGCGGCACCCGTACCTGAAGCGGCGGCCGCCCAAGTCCACCGGCCGCGAAACCTTCGGCGCGCCCTGTGCCGACGCCGTCTACGACCGCGCTCGCGCCAAGCGCATCCCGCCGCGCGATATCCTCGCGACCGTCACCGCCTTGACGGCCGAGAGCATCGCCCTGGCGTACCGGCGGCACCTGCCCGGTGGCGTGGATGAGGTGATCCTGTGCGGCGGCGGGGCGCGGAACCGGACGCTTGTCGGACGCCTGCGAACGCTGGTCGCCCCGGCGACCGTGTTGCGGACAGACGACTTCGGCCTCGACGCCGACGCCAAGGAAGCCGTCTCGTTCGCCGTCCTCGCGTACGAGACGGTGCGCGGCCGTCCGGGGAACGTCCCGGCCGCAACCGGCGCGAACCGGCCCGTGGTTCTCGGCAAGATTGTGCCCGGCGGCGAGTGAGGCGGGGTGAGGATTGACAAAGCGTCGGAATCGGTTATGATGCTTGTGTAGATTCGGGCAGGGCCGTGGCTTCGCTCGCGGGAGGACCATGCGGAGGCTGACATGAGTACGACAGAACTGAGGCGTCGGATCTCGCGGCGTCTGAGACGGTTGTCCGTTCGGCGACTTCGGGTTGCAGATGATTTCCTCGCCTATCTCGAGGATTCTGAGGACAGCCCCGAAACGCGTGAGTTGCTGGCTATTGCGGGCCTGAAGGCCGGCCTCAAGCGGGCGGAGCGGCAGGCGGAAGCCGGCAAGGCCGTCCCCCTGTCGAAGGTTCGCCGCGATGTATGACGTTCTGCTGACCCCGGAGGCGCTGAAGACCTACCGCCGGGCCGATGTCCCTTTGGCCCGGAAAGTGATCGCGCATCGCAAAGCCGCATACGAGTAGGTCCGACGGAACCGGGGCGCCGCTGTGATCAACGACCGCTGGAAACTGACGACCGAGCAGCGGAATCCGCGCAGCCGCGACATCGACCGGCGGACCACGCTCCAGATCGTGGACCTCATTAACGCCGAGGACCGCAAGGTTCCGGCGGCCGTCGCACGCGAGCGGAAGTCGATTGCCCGGGCGGCCGACCTGATCGTCGAGCGGCTCAGGCGGGGCGGTCGCCTGTTCTACGTCGGGGCCGGGACGAGTGGCCGCCTCGGCGTCCTCGACGCCTCCGAGTGTCCGCCGACCTTCGGGTCGCCGCCGTCGATGGTCCAGGGTATCATGGCCGGCGGGCGGCGGGCGCTGGTTCGCGCTGCCGAGGGAGCCGAAGACTATCCGGAGGACGGGGCGGCGGCCGTGGACGCCAAGCGCCTGAAGCCGCGCGACACCGTCGTCGGCATCGCCGCCTGCGGCATGACGCCGTTTGTCCGCGGCGCCGTCGAACGGGCACGGCAAGTCGGTGCGGCCACGGTGTTCGTCACGTGCGCGCCGGAGGTCAGCGACTCGGTTGACGCCGACGTGGTCATTCATCCCGACGTTGGCCCGGAGGTGGTGACCGGCTCGACGCGGATGAAGGCCGGCACGGCCACCAAACTGGTCCTCAACACGCTGACCACGACGGCGATGATCCAACTCGGCAAGGTCTACGGTAACCTGATGGTTGACCTGAAGGCGACCAACGCGAAACT
>CAZEBQ010000076.1:0-14464 GCA_964510295.1 uncultured Anaerolineales bacterium
TGGTGGCCTGGGAAGGCCACCAGGCGGACAAAAAGGCGAAGTAGCGTTGTAGGATGAGGGGCATTCCGTAGGATTCAGCACCGGCACGAAGTCCTGCGAGTCTTATGGGATCACCCGAGCGCAACAAGCCGTCTGCTGCCTCGAACGGGAGGCGCAAGAGGCCGGGTGTCGGTGGCCCGGGGTCGGCGCGGGGCCTGAGGAGCGTGCTACGGCACGCGGCGGGTGCGTTCGTCCTCGGCCTTGGCGTTGCGGCGGAGGGGGTCGGTCCGTTCGATCTGGGGCCGGCGGTCGATATGGTCGAGGGCGTCGGCCAGTTTCCGCTCGCGCGGCGTCAGGCCGAGGTGGGGCGGAACCAGTTTGACCCGGATGAAGAGCACCAGTTCCGTATCGACATCGACCATCTGGACGCGGCGGAAGAGCAGTCCGAGCCACGGAATGTCGCCGAGAATGGGGATCTTGTCCTCGTTGGTGACGGTGCGGTGGCGCCTCAGTCCGCCGAGGACGGCAATCTGGCCGTCCCGCATGGTCATGACGGACTGGCTCCGCCGGGTCTGGATGACGGGAATCTGGTTGATGGCGGCGCCGGTGTCGGAACTCTGCTCGACGCGCAAGTCCAGATGGACGGTCCCGTCGTCGCCGATGCGGGGGGTCACGTCGAGTTTGACGCCGACTTCCTTGAAGGAGGTGGTGCCGATCTGTCCGCCTTCGCCCGTTTGCGTGAGTTCCTGGTACGGGATCTCCTCGATGATCTCGATGTTGGCGTTCTGGTTGTTGACGGCCAGGACCTTGGGGTTGGCGAGGATCTTGGCGCTGTCGAACGTCTGGAGCATGTCGTAGACGCCGCCGATGGTCCAGTTGTCGCCGAGGAACGTGTACTGGACCTGGCCGCCCGGATTGGTGACCGCGTTGGTGCCGGCGCCGACGGTCAGCCGCTGCTGGAGGGTGAACTGGTCGCCGTCCACCTTGGTCAACGTCCAGTCGAAGCCGTAGTGGAGTTCGTCGTTGAGGGTCACGTCAACGATGATGGCCTCGATCATGACCTGGAGGGGGACTTGGTCGAGTTCGTGAACGGCAAAGCGGATCGCCTCGATGTGCGACGAGGTGTCGGTGACGATGAGGGCGTTGCGTTCCTCGTCGAGGCCGATGCTTCCTGCTGTCGACAGCATCGACGACATGGTCTTGGCGGTGTCCTTCGCGAGCAGGCTGTAGAGGGGGACGACGGCCGTCCGGGGACGCAGCAACTCGAGTTGCTCGGTGGTCTGCCGTTCGGTCTGGAGTTGCTGGGTCGTTACGACGCGGACGCGATTGCCGTCCCACTCGGCCATCAGGTTGGCTGATTGAAGGACCGCCCGAAAGCCTTCAGCCCAGGGTCTGTCCTGGACGCGGACGGTCACGCGGGTGTCGGTCTGGCCGGCCAGGACAAGGTCGACATCGCCCTGGTAGGCGAGTCCGCGCAGGACCTCGGTGGCGCGGGCGTCGATCACGTCGAGCGAGACCGTGACACCCTCCGCGACGCCGGGCGGCGGGGTGGAGGGGTCGGGCAACTCAGGCTCCACCGGCTCGGGCTTCAGGTCGGCGACGGCGACCGGTTCCTCGATCCGGGCCAGCAGTTCCGGGTCGGGATCGAGGATTCTGGCGCCCTCGACGCGGACGCGAGGCGGCTGGGGGACGGCACCGGGTCTGGCCCGGGCGCACCCGCCTGCCAGCATCGCCAGAAGGGCGACCGTCGCGATGGTCCAGTATCGGGTCATGCCGGAGCCCCCAACGGCGTTTACCTGGCCCCACCCGGGGCCGCTTGAACGGATTCGGGTGCCCCCATCGCCGGCGTGTGCGGGCCGGCTCTGGTAGTATCGGCGGTTTTGGGCACGTCACTCGATGGCGTTTTTCCACGGTTGTCCGGCGCGGCCGGTTTCGCGGCCTTTCCGGGCACCGTCCCCCGCGGCACGTCGAGTTGGGCCTGCGGCCGGCGTGTTGTCATGATGTGCTGCCGGCCATCCTTCTCGGCCAGCACGGTGTCACCGGTGATGGAGGTGATGCGGTACCCGTCGAGCAGGTCGCCGGTCTTGGCGATGGCGTCGCTGATGATGGCGATGACGAGATGGTCACAGAAGAGGATGCCGTTGAGCACCGGCACGGTCGATTGGGCCTCGGCCTCGTCCTTCGGTGCCGGAGACGCTTCGGGCCCGGTGGCCGGGCCCGCCACCGCACCGGGCACCGTGCCGTCGGGCGTCGGGTCGGGCTCGGTCGTCGCCGCGCCCGGGTTGACCAACGGCGAGAAGGGATTGGTGCGGGAGAACCATCCGCGGTCCTCCTGCTTCGTCTGGGCGGCCTTGTCGGCGGCCTTGTCGTCGGCGTCGGTGGGGTCCGCGGCGATGGCGGTCGTCAGGCTCGCAGCCACAAGAACTGCCGTGAGCGTCCTAGTCATGATCGTTCCCTTCCACAATGGGCAGCCGCACGCGGAGCACGACGGACACGTCGAACGGCGGCTGGTCGGTTCCTTCGAGGGAGAGTTCCTCCAGCCCGATGGCAAGGTTGCCCTTGCTGAGGTTCCGGAACATCTCCATGATGCTTGCGTACGGTCCGTCGAGTTCGAGGCGGACCAACAGTTGGAGCACCGGCCGGGGCGCGTCTTCCAGGCGCAGCGCCGTCACGGATTCGCGGGCGAGCGAGCGGACCGACAAGCCCAGGTCTTCGGCCTGCTTCTGGATCTCCTGGAGGACGGCGTCGGCCCTGTCGGCGTGCACCCACGGGCACGGCAGGTCTTTGAGTTGGTCGAGCGTTCTCTGGCTGGCCTTGGTCTCGGCCTGCAACAGGTTCAGTTGGGTCTGCTGAAGCATGAGGACCTTTTCGGTCATGCCGAGGTCTTCCTGGTGTCCCTGCGCGGCCTCCAGCGCGGGGCTGATGCCGGCTGTGTAGCAGGCCACGACCGCGAAGATGATCACGATCATGCCCAGGGCGTACCGTTCACGGGCCGCCCGTTTAACCAGCAGGTCGAGGAGCATCCTTCTGATCCTTCTTCGGCGGCGCGGGCTGCTTCTCGCGCAGCCGGCAACTGATGACATATTCCGGCAGAGGGGCGCCGGGGCCGGTGGCTCGGACCAATCGTTCGACGTTGGCCTCTTCAAGACAGGGCAGCCTGCTCAGCCGCTCCACCACCTGGTGGACGAGGTCGGTGACCTGGGTTTCCCCGGCCAGGCGCAGGACGCCGCGTCGGTACGTGATCCTTCGGACGCGGACGCCCTCGGGGACCTGTGCGGTGATGGTTTCGAGTGCGGCCATCCAGTCGGAGGGTTGGACGCTGGCCCGGACGTCTTTCCAGAGTTTGACGCGTTCGGCGGCCTTGACGGCCTTTCGCTTGAGTTCGGAGGCCGTCTTGACGCGGACCGTGTGGGCCTGCATTTGGACGGATGCGGCGCGGGCCGCCTTGGCCGTATCGCCCGCCCCCATCCGGACCATCATCGACGCGATGACCGTGGCAACAACCGCCGCCGCCAGCGAGGCGGCCAAGCCCACGAGTTGCTTCTGGACGGTCTCGGCAACGGGCCATTCGTCCGGCACGAGGTTCAGGTGCGGCGTGATTTCATCGCGTCCCAGGGCAACCATCGCGGCGCCGACGGCGGCCCAGGACTGGCGGCCTCGCTCGTCCACGTTGGCGCCGGCCGCTATCTTCGGCCACTCCGGCAAGGGCTCGGCCACCGCCCCCGCCGCGTCCTGTTTGACGCATCCGAGCAGTCCCTTGGCCACCACGGGGTCCTCGCACCCCGCCAGGCTGACCCAGAGCCGTGGGCTGGCGCCCTCGAAGCGGCTCCTGCAGAAGTCCACGGAGCGGCGGGCCTCGACCAGCAGGTCCTCGATCCCCTCCGGGCGGCGGGCCAGTTCGCAGGCGCCCTCGTCCACCGACCGCACGAGCAGCGGCCGGGCGCCCTTGACGATGACGAAGTCGGTGGATTCGTTCCGCAGGATCATCAAGATCGTCGGCTGATCCTGCCCGGCCGCACACGTGGCCAGGCTCCGGATGGCGGCCATGGCGTACGGCTCGACGTGCGAGACGCGCACGCCGACCCGCCTGAGCGCCGGCAGGAGGGTGGCGACTTCGTCCTTTGAGACGGCGGCCGCCAGAAACGCCTGCCTGTTGGTCTCGTCGGTCTCGATCGGCGTTGCCTTCCAGAGGACGTCGAGGTCCTCGTACATGGCATATCGGCCGATGCGGTCCTGGAGGACGTGCTGGACCTCGGCGCCGGCGGCGCCGGCTTCGATGACGCGCGCGATGGCCAGTTTCCCGCCGAGGGCAATACAGAGGTTGCGGCGGGGGAAATGATGGGTGCGTAGCGTATGGCGGACGGCTTCCGCCACCGCGTTGGCGTCGGTCAACGTCCCGTCGGCGAAGGCCTCGGGCGGCAGTTGGTCGCAGACGGCGCGCCGGATGACCACGTCCTCCCCGTCGGCCGCCAATTCGACCGCGTGAAGCGTACCGGCGTCCAACGTGATGCCAACTGCCGTCCGTCCTGCCACTCAACCTCTCCTCCGGGTGCTCCGTGCCCCCGACACCATCTTACTCGGCCCCTTCCCTCCACCAGACGACACGGACCGGATACGGCTCCCGGCAGGCGTCGGGTTGCCCGACGACGAGCCGGGCGGTCACGATCCGGGTGAACCCTTCGGCCTGGCCCGTTGACGTCACCGTCACGACGGGCCTGTTGTTTTCGATCAGCGCCGCGTACGTGGCGGTGGCGCCGCCGGGCAGATTCAGCGTGCCCCCCACGGCGTTCTGGGTATCGTAGTCTTCGCGGAGCGCCACGACGGCCTCGGAGATGCCGGCCTGGGCGGCATAGAGGGCCTTGAGGCCGCTCTGGTGGTTCCGCAGGATCGCCAGGTCCAGCGTCGCCTCGTCGAGCATGGCCACGGCCAGGACCGTGATGAAGGCGATGGCAAAGACAACCAGCACCAGCGCGACGCCGCGCCTGCCAAGGGACGCGACCTGAGTGTTGCGCGGTGGTTCTCCGCAACCACCGCGTGTTCGACGCGACTGTCGCGGCGGGTGCCCATTCGACAGGCTCAGGGCAGGCTCCGACCCGCCGCGCTCACACGCGAAGCAGTTCTCCTTGGTCCCCCTCGTCCGTCCCGGATTTCGTGCAGAATAATCGCTCATAAGTTCGGTTCCCCCGGGGTGCCGTGATTGGCTGCCGGGTACCAGGACTCTTCCTCGGTGGGGGGGTCGAAGGGGCTGGTGCGGCTGAGGCTACAGCCGTCGTCGTCGCCGCCCCACTTTTTCTCGAAGACCACGGCGTCGCGCAGGGTGTTGTCTTCGCCGAGGAAGATCTGCTCGTCCTCGATGTTCTTTCCGATCGTCTTGTCGCCAATGCGCAGGCGTACGCAGTTCCGTGAGATGGGCCCCCAGTTGATGGTGGCGGCGTCGATGCGGACCCAACTTTTGCCGGTGTGGGCCCGGTAGCCGCTGATCTCCAGCCGCGCGTCAACGCCCTTGAAGGCCGCCAGGTCGGCGGAGTGGGCCGTCCAGTCGGCCTGGCAGGGGCCATCGTAGACGGTGCGCAGGGGCGCGCCGTGTCGATCCGTGATGCGGATTCTGACGTTTGGCACGCCGGCACTCGGGTTGTACCGTTCGCGGACCGTCACTCGGACATCCGCGTCGGCATCGGCGGGGATTTTGAAATCCTGGTACATGATCGTCCAGCCAGTGTTCCCCAGGACGATCTTGTAGTCGCCGGAGGCGGCGTTGCCGAAGTCTCGCCACCAGGTGCCGAAGGGGAACTTCCAATCGCTCACGCCGCCCTCGAAGTCGCCGTCCTTGAGGATCTCGTTATCGAGTTCCGAGTCCTGATCGACGAGAAGCGCGTAACCGCCGGCCGGAATGACGGTGGTGCCCGTGCCGTGGTAGGCATCCGCCAGGATGAGGTCGGGGTCGTCCTCGTCTTTGGTCCAGAGGAGCCAGTCCCGCACGTCAACCGGGTTGGGCGTCGGGTTGTGGAGTTCGACCCATTGATGCTTGTCCTTCGCGCCGTAGGCGGACTTGGGCTTGTACATGATCTCGTTGATGACGACGGCAGGCCTGGTCCGCTCGAGGGCGACCAGGGTCGCTGCGGTGGTCGGCCCCCTCTTGCCTTCCGGGTCCACAACCGTCATGGCGACGTGAACGCCGGCGGTCATCGCCAGGTTGGCCGAGTCAAGCGCCTGGGCGTCGGCGGCGAAGCACGTGACGGCAAGGCCGGTGCAGTGCTTCGCGAGGACGGCCTCGGAGCCGGTCGGGCCATAGCGTACCTCGCCGGAGGCGGCGTCTCGCCGGAACGTCGTGAGCGTGCCGTCGCCGGCGACGAACTGGATCGAGGCGTTCGGTCCCCCGCCGTCCGTGACGTTGGTCACGGTCCGTGCCTGCCGCAGGGCCGACGCCACGTAGACCAGGGCGTGCCGCGCCTCCTGGGCCTTGAGGATCATCGGCCGCACGGCATCCAGCGCCGCCGTCTCGGTATGCAGGAGCGGCACGGTCGCCGCGAAGACGACCGCCATAATGGCCACCACGAGGAGACACTCGAGGAGCGTCCACCCGGGCCGGGCGTTCGGCGTTCGCTTGGTCGTCTCCGTTTCCACGGCTGTCACCTCAGTCGTAGGGCGTCATGTCTGCGGCCAGGGTCACGAACGCCGCCAGGACTTCGTCGGCGCCCAGGAGCGTGTTCCCATTCGTGTCGTGTCCGACCTCAACGGTGACGGTCTTCTCGAGGCCGTCGGTGCTCTGCGTCACGGTGACGAGGAACCCGTCGCCCAGGCTGTGGGAGTTCTTCGTGAGGTCCTGGCTGAAGTCCTCGGCCGCCGTGCCCATGGCGGTTTCCATCTCCTGCTGCGCGAGGAACGTGGCCCGGGTCCGGTTCTCGATCTCCTGCGCGAGGCCGATGGCGTGGGTGGTGGCCTCGACGATCGGGACGACGCACACCGCCAGCAGGGCGGCCGCCAGCAGCAATTCGACCAGCGTCAGGCCTCTGAGATGTTGCGTTGGGCGGTCCACTCGCTATTCCTTGCCCGGTTCGTGCCACACGTAGCCGGTGGCCGGGTCAAAGCCGACGATCCACGATTGAGCGTCCTTGCCGATGACAAACCCCTCCGGCGATGCGGTCGCCAGCCGGACACCCCCGTACGCGTCGAACATTACGTTGTAGTTGGGCATGTCGAACTGCCACCCGTCGGGCAGCGGGATCCACTCGCCGGCCTGTCCGCCCCCGAGGTCGAGGATCTGGTACGCCGTTTTCGTGCCTATGACGGCGTACCCCAGCGCGTTTGTGGCGGCGTTCTCGATGGACAGGCGCCGCGCCAACCGGAGCGTGGCCGCCAGTTTGCACGCAGCGGCCTCTCCCTCGGCCATCCAGAGGTCTGCGTCGGCCAGCCGCGGCAGCGCAATGGCGGCGATGAGGCCGAGCATCGCAAGCACGGCCACCAACTCGATGAGCGTGACGCCGGCCCCGGCGCGCCGAAAGCGCGGGCGCGTCTGCGCCGGCCTGCTCACCGCGTCTGCGATGTTCTCGCCACAGACCCGCATCGGCGCCTCCACCTACCCTTCAGCACATCGCGTCCGACCGTTCAGCCTGAGCGCGCCAGGCCCGACCCGTGGCCGGGTCCCGCCCGCGCTTGCCCCAAGTGCGCGGCGGAGCGGGTGCTGAGACAGCCCCGTCATGGCCGCGCCTCGGCGATCTAATGGCTGTGCGGCTCGACGCGCTTCGTGCTCGGGTCGTAGGTGTAGGCGGTGCCATAGCCGCACACCGGGGGGCCGTCCGGGAAGATGTCCGTGTTGTTCATGATGCTGGTCGTGAACGCGGTGTGGTCGGCCGGATAGACCCCGTTGTTGCTGCTGATGGTCCAGAGTTCGATCTGGGAGTTGATGAGCGAGATGTTGGCCTTGCAGGTGTTCTTTTTGGCATCCGCCCCAGAGGAAGCCAGCCTCGGAATGGCCACGGCGGCCAGAAGCCCGAGGATGACGACGACCAGCAACAACTCAATCAGCGTGAAGCCCTTCGTCCTGTGCTTGTGCATCGTCCGTCCTCCTTCAATGAGCCAGACTGTTTGCATCCGCAGAAGATATCACCCAAGGCTCGGCCGCGGACCCTGTGCCGTCGCCCTCGATCCTCCCCAGACAGTCGCTTCCAATGGTTCGCCATCGGCCGCGCCCACGCCTCTAGTACTACTACGCTACTTCGCCTTCTTGTCCGCCTGGTGGCCTTCCCAGGCCACCAGGAACAGGCATAGACTGCGTTCGCGGCGGCCTGGGAAGGCCGCCGCGCGGAACGTAGCGTAGTAGTACTAGTGGCTGTGTGGTTCGACGCGCTTGGTGCTCGGGTCGTAGGTGTAAGCGGTGCCGTACGCGCACACCGGGGGCCCGTCCGGGAAGATGTCGGTGTTGTTCATGATGTTGGCGTTGAACGCGGTCGCATCGGCCGGATACGTTCCACCGTTGTTCACGGCCCAGAGTTCGATCTGTGAGTTGATGAGCGCGATGTTGGCCTTGCAGGTGTTCTTCTTGGCATCCGCCCCGGAGGAAGCCAGCCGGGGGATGGCCACTGCGGCCAGAAGCCCCAGGATGACAACGACCAGCAACAGTTCAATCAGCGTGAAGCCCCTCTTGCGTGGCATCTGACAACTCCTTTCAAGCCCCCACATTTCAGTATGCCTGCCCGGCCGGTGTTTGCTGCGCGGTCGGGGCGAACCATCATTTGCCTACGTGCTGCATCACGTCGAACATCGGCAGATAGACCGCCAACAGGACCAGGCCCACGATGAGGGCCATGGCGACCGTCAGCAGCGGCTCGATGCGTCCGACGACGCGTTTGAGCGTCAGGTCGACGTCGCGGCTCAGGATATCGGCGGCACAGCCCAGCAGTTCGGACACGCGTCCGGACTGCTCGCCGCTCGAGATCACCTGCAGCAGCGACGGCGTGAACCATCCCGTCCGCCGCAGCGGTCCCGTCAGGCCCGTGCCGCGCTGAATGTCCGCTCGCACCGGCTCCAGCGCCTCGATGAAGGCCGCGTTGCCGGTGACCCGGCCGGCCAGGTCCAACGCCTGTAGGACCAGGACACCCGCGCCCATGATTTCGCCGAAGGAACGCATGAAGCGGTACAGGACCATCTTCCTGAGGAGCGGGCCGATGACCGGAATGCGGACCTTCCATCGGTCGAACCACAACTGCCCGCCCGGACTCTTCTTGATCCAGACCATCAGACCGACGAAGCCGGCAATCGGCGCGAGCAGAACCCACGGCGACGTGACGAGCAGGGTGCTGAAATCGACGAGTATCTGGGTCGGCAGCGGCAGGGCGACGCCCATCCGCTTGTACACGGTTGAAAAGACCGGAACGACGTAGAGCAGCAGGAACGACAGGACGCCCGTGATGACCACGATCAGCACCATCGGGTACGCGAACGCGTTGCGGACCTTCTGCCTGGTCTCCTGCTTGTTCTCGAGGTAGCGGGCAAGGCGGTCGAGGGTTTCGGGCATCTTGCCGCTTTCCTCGCCCGCCCAGACCGACGCCCGAAAATACGCGGAGAACTGCTCCGGGTGCCGTTCGAGGGCGGTGGAGAGTTTGCGGCCGGCCTCGATGTCGCTGATCACGTCGGTCAGAATCCGGCGCAGCGCGCCGGGGGGCGTCTCCTCGGTGAAGGTCCGCAGGCATTCCGTGAGGCTGATGCCGCTGCCCACCAGGGCCGCCAGATGCTGGCACAGCGGCACCAGGTCGCCTTCGCTGACGCGGGTCTTCCAGGGCAGGATGCTCCCTGGGTCGGCCCCGGTCGGCCCCTCGCCGCGCCCGGGCGGGTGGGGGGCCGGGCCGGTGCGACCGGCCGATTTCGGTTTTTCCAGCACGCCGGTGCTCACGATTCAATATCCTCGGCAGGCAGAATGCGGCGTAGTTCGTCAATCGTGGTGTGGCCGTTTTGGACGGCCTCGATGGCGGCGTTGCGCATGGTGATCATGCCGGTCTCGTGGCCGAGGCTCCTCAGCACGTCGCTGGAGGCGCCCTGCACGAACGCCTCGCGAACGGCCTCGGTCACGGGGAAGATCTCGTACATTCCCATGCGTCCGCGGTACCCGGTGTCCATGCACATATCGCACCCGCGTCCGTGCTGGAGGTCAACGCCCTCGAGCCCGGTTCCGGCCACGAGTTCGTCGGGCGGCCGATAGGCCTCGGCGCAGTCCGGGCAGACCCGCCGGACCAGCCGCTGCGAGACCGCCGCCACCAGCGTCGAGGCGATCAGGAACGGCGGGACCCCCAGGTCCCTCAGGCGGTCCATGACGCTTGGGGAATCGTTGGCATGGAGCGTTGAAAACAGCAAGTGACCGGTCATGGCGGCCTGAACCGCCAGGCGCGCGGTCTCGGTATCGCGGATCTCGCCCACCATGATGATGTCCGGGTCCTGACGCAGGACGGTCCGGAGCGACCCGGCAAACGTCAGGCCCACCGCCGGGTTCACCTGGATCTGGTTCACGAGGTCGAACGAGTACTCGACGGGGTCCTCGATGGTGGTGACGTTGAGGTGCGCCCGGTCCACTTCCCGCAGTGCCGCATAGAGCGTGGTCGTCTTGCCGCTGCCCGTCGGTCCTGCCAGAAGGATCATGCCGTAGGGCCGGGTGATGAGTTTGGCAAACAGTCCGCGCTGCTCGTCGGGCATGCCCAACTGGCGGAGACCCAGACCACCCGACGATTTGTTCAGCAGTCGGATGGCCACCTTCTCGCCGTTGACGGTCAACAGCGTCGAGACGCGCATGTCGAAGTCGGCCGATTCCATGCGGATGCTGATGCGGCCGTCCTGCGGCGCACGGTGCTCGGTGATGTCGAGGGCCGAGATCAACTTGACGCGCGAGATCACCTCTTCCTGGATCGTGTTCGGCACGGACATCATGTCGTGCAGCACGCCGTCGATGCGGTACCGGACGAGGAGTGTCTTCTCGAGGGGCTCGATGTGAATATCGCTGGCGCCGCGTCGTGCGGCTCCTCGGAGGATGGAGTCGACGAGGCGGACGGCCGGGGCGTCGCGGCGTGTGCCGAGCCGCTGGTTCAGGGAGATGACCCGCCCTGCGGCGTCTCCGTCCTCGCCGCCGCTCACGTCGCCGAGGCCTTCCTCGAAACTGTGATCGACGGTGAAATAGCGTTCGATGGTCCGCCGGATGTCCTTCTCGTCCGTCTTGACCGGCTCCACCCGGTGGCCCGTCACCAGTTCGATCTGGTCCAGCAGCGCCAGGTCGGGGGCGGCGCACGTTGCCAGGACCAGGACGCCGTCCTTCAGGCAGACGGGTACGGCCAGGTGTTCGCGGACCAGGCCTTCCGGCAGGAGATGGACGACCCCCGGATCGATGGCATGACCCGCCACCACGTCCGGTTCCAGACCGAGTTGGGAGATCAGTTCCTCGGTGGCGGCCGGGTCGTGCTCGGCCACGGCGGTGGGGGCGTCCTGAAGCGATTCCTCGGCCTGCCCAGACGGCGGGCCGGCGGTCGGGTCGCCCGATTCGGCTGCTTCGTGCGGCAGACTCACGTTGTCGCATCCTAGGGGAAGATGCCTACCGCAGGTGCGCGGGTATCACACGGACGGATGCCGCACGGTCCCCCCACCCCAACGGCACTCCACTCCTTGTGACTCTTGCTAGGTCGGCACAGATAGCCGCTTCCCTTTAGCAATTCCAGGCCTTGTGACGCAAACGAGTGCACCTCAAGGTCGGCAACGACGCGCTGCGGCGCCGGCGGGTGGCCCGGGTCGAGTTCATCCGGCCCGTCTTCGCGTCCGCCACGTTAGGCCTTACAACGCTACGTTCCGCGCGGCGGCCTTCCCAGGCCGCCGCGAACGCAGTTTATACCTGTTCCTGGTGGCCTGGGGTACGTGTATAGCGTGCTCTCGAAGCGATGTCATTTCGACCGAGCCCTCGCCAAAGGCGAGGGCGTGTTTAGCGGGGTGGCACGGCAACGCGAAGCGTGGCCGTGTTCGCCCAGCGTCCAACACGGCCGCCCTTCGGGCTGCCGTGCCACCCGGCAAGGCGGCGCCCACGCGCAACTGAGGCGTTATGCCGCTGCGCGAAAGCCTTTGGCACGCGGCGCTGCCGGACGTTACAATGCCGCCCGACGACGCGGCGCGAGGTGGCGGGCCCGTTGCCCGAACCGCGCGGCGGCTTCCCAAAACCGCGCGGCGGCTTCCCAAACCGCGCGGCGGCTTCCCAAACCGCGCGGCGGCCTTCCCAGGCCGCCGCGAGAGCCGTCAACAGGGCATGGTGGCCTGGGAAGGCCACCACGCGGAAGCAAGGCTGAATGGGGCAACCGCCCCTGCCTGTGCGCCGAACGGTGTCTGGTCCTTGAAGTGGGGGAACGCCGATGGTCCTGGGATTCGTGTTCGTGCTTCTGGGCGCGATTTGCGGCGGCTCGTTCGGTCTGCCGAGCAAGTTCGTGAAGAAGGACATGCCCTGGGAGAACCTGTGGGGCCCGTTCTTCTTCTTCGCGACGATCCTCATCCCCGTGACGCTCGGCCCATTCGCGGCCGAGGGCCTGTTCTCGACCTGCTCGGCCGCCGGGTGGCAGGTCCTGTTGCCGGTCCTCGTCTTCGGCTTCCTTTGGGGCCTGGGGTCGATGACGCTGGGGATGAGTTTCGCCTTCATCGGCCTGTCGCTGGCGTACGCCATCAACTACGGCGCCCAGATTGCGACCGGCTCGATGGTGCCGATGCTCCTGCACCACGCCGACCAGATTCCGACGGCCCGCGGCTACGTGGTCCTGGCAGGCGTGGCCGTGTGCCTCGTCGGCGTGGTGGTGGCGGGACGGGCCGGCATCCTCAAGGACCGCAGCCTCAAGGGCGACCAGCCTGCTGTGCCCGAACCCGAGGCCGGCGGCGCAAAGAAACCGAAGATGGGCATCGGCCTCATCATCGCCTTCATCTCGGGCATCCTGTGTGCCTGCTACGCCGTGGCGTTCAGTTACGGCGACGAGGTCATGACGGTCTCACAGGAACAGTTCGGCAACCCCGTGTGGCGTTCGACGTTCGTCGTCACGGCCCTGGTGCTGTGGGGCGGCGCCGTGTCGTCGTGCGTCTACTGTGTCGTCCAACTGACGCGGAACGGTACCTGGAAGCACTTCCTCGATCCCGGCGTCGGCCGCCTCCTGCTGCTGGCCGCCGTCATGGCCGTCCTGCACGACGGGGCCATCCTGTTCTGGGGCCTGGGCGCCGCCAGGCTCGGCGACCTGGGCGTTTCGGTCGGCTACGCCGCCTTCATGTCGCTGGCCATCATCGTCGGCAACGTGCACGGGTTCCGGACGGGCGAGTGGAAGGGCGCCGGCCGGCGGAGCGTCGCGTGGATCGTGGCCGGCATCCTCATCCTGATTATCGGCGTCTGCATCCTGGGCAAGGGCAACGCCATGCCCAAAGGCTGACCCGCGAGGAGAGCCCCACGCGATGCCTGAGTTGACCAGTGCCGAGCGGGTCATGCGCGTCCTGGCGCGCGAAGAGCCCGACCGCGTCCCCCATTTCGAGTGGCTCATCGCGAAGAACGTGCGCGAGGCCGTCTGCCCCGGCTGCACATCCCACAACGACTTCGCCGTCCGCATGGGCCACGACGCCATCCTCGTCGACCCGGACTACACGAAGGAGCAGGTCGGACCCGACCGCTGGCGGACCGAGTGGGGCTACGTCGTCGAGTACGGCAAGGAGGAGCACGGCGTCGAGGTGGCCTCGCCCATCCGGACGATGGACGACTTCGCCCGGTACACGCCGCCCGACCCGCACGCCCCCGGCCGCTACCAGTCGGTCGAGAAGGCCGTGGCCGAGTTCAAGGGCAAGATGGCCGTCGGCGTTCACCTGAACGATGTCTTCAGCATCCCGCGGTACCTGACGGGCATGGAGAACCTGCTCATGGCCATCGCCGCCGAGCCCGACTTGGTGACGGCCCTGGTGAACCTGTCGGTCGAGACCAATCTGGAGATGGCGAAGGAGGTGGCCCGGCGCGGCGCCGACTTCGTCTGGACCGGCGACGATTACGCCGGCAACGTCGGGCCGTTCATGTCGCCCGGCCATTTTCGGACGCTCTTCTATCCGGGCCTGAAGCGCGTGGCCGGCGGATTCAAGGACCTGGGCCTCCCGTTCATCAAACACTCGGACGGCAACCTCTGGCCTATCATCGACATGATGGTCGACTCGGGAATCAGTTGCCTCGACCCCATCGATCCCCAGGCCGGCATGAACCTGGCGGACGTCAAGGCCAGGTTCGGCGACCGCGTCGCCGTCAAGGGCAACGTCGACTGCGCCGACGTCCTCGTCTACGGCACGCTCGACGAGGTGACCGAGGCGACGAAAGAGGCGCTCCGCCAGGGCGCCCCCGGCGGCGGGTACATCCTCTCGTCGAGCAACTCGATTCACTCCTCCGTCAATCCCGAGAACTACGCCGCCATGCTCGCCGCGCTCAAAGAATACGGCCGGTATCCCCTGGCATTGTAAAGGC
>CAZEBQ010000077.1:0-14394 GCA_964510295.1 uncultured Anaerolineales bacterium
GGGAATCTCGCCGTTATGCGTGTTCGGACGACGAGATTTCCTGCGGGCACTCGGGGTACAGCGCTCCGCTCGCCCTCGCCTTTGGCGAGGGCTCGGTCGAAATGACATCGGTTCGAGAGCACGCTAAACACGTACCCACCCCCACGCGGCGGACGCGAGATCTCCTCAGCGTGGGTGCAAAGCACCTACCCTACGGCTGGCCAAAGACCGGTTTGGGCGATAAGATGGGGGTGGTGGGATGTTTTCAACGAGTGGTCCCGGTGAGGTGGGGTATGGCCGCCGCGCAAACCCAGGCTGGAACCGCGAACGGCTCAAGACGGACGCGGCCGGTGCTGCTTCTGGCGGCAGCGCTGGCGGCGATCCTGCTCTCGTATCGGCGGTGCGGAGCGGCACGGCCGGGACGCGACGGTGCGGCAGGGAAAGCCGCTGCGCTGGCGACGACCGGCAAGCCCGACTTCGAGGCCCTGCGGCTGGCGGTCGAGGACCTGACCGAGACGTTCGGCGACCGGTACCCGGACGGTGCGATGTACCTGGCGCGTCTGGCTGCCCTCGCGAAGGCGAAGGGCCGTCCGGCGTCCGCCGTCGCGCGGCAGTTCCGCGCGCTTCAGCGTGAGGCGCTGCTGGCGAATCCGCTCCTGGCGTTCGGCCGCCTGATCCTGGTCAAGCGCAAGCCCAGGAACAAGGTCCGGGGACCCGGCGAGGAGATCGGGTTCCCCTCGAACCACGAGTGCAATTCCTCGCTGTTGCGGAACGGGTGGGACAACGAGATCGCCGTCCTTGAACCGGTCGGTCCCGACGGGCGTCTCCGCACGCTCTATCAACCGGCCGACGGCGGGTACGTGGGCGAGATCGACCTCCATCCGCATGCCGACCGTCTGCTGCTGACCCGCAGCGATGCGACGAACTGGAAGGTGTGGGAACTGGCGCTCGAGGCCGGCGGCACCGCCGGGCGCCTCCGCCAGGTCTCCCGCATGCCGGACGACGTCGATGCCTTCGACGGCTGCTACCTGCCGGGCGGCCGCATCCTCTTCTGCTCGACCGCCTCGTTCCAGTCGATTCCGTGCTGGCACGGGCAGAAGTGGGTCAGCAGCCTGTACGCGATGGACGCCGACGGGGGCAACGTCCGCCAACTGTGCTTCGACCAGGACCACGATTTTCATCCGACGGTGCTTCCGAACGGGCAGGTTCTGTACAACCGGTGGGACTACACGGGCATCATTCACATCTATCTTCGTCAGTTAATGCTGATGAACCCGGACGGCACGGGCCAGCGGGCGCTCTACGGCAGCAACTCGTGGTTTCCGAACTCGCTGTATTTCACGCGTCCGGTGCCGGGCGAGACCGACCGCTTCATCAGCATCCTGAGCGGGTACCACGGTCCGCACCGGATGGGCCGGCTCGTCCTCCTGGACACCGCCAGGGGCTGGTACCGGACCGATGGGCTGGTGCACGAGTTCCCCCGCCGCGGCCGGCCCATCGAGGTCACGATCCGCGACCGACTCGTGGCGGGCCACTGGCCGATGTTCCTGCACCCCTGGCCGCTCGGCGACCGCGACCGGCCGGCGACCTGCGGCAAGTATTTCCTGGTCGCGTGCTGGATGAGCAAGACGGCACAGTGGGACCTGTACCTGGTCGACGTCTTCGACAACATGGTGCTGGTCCGGTCGGAGCCGGGCTGCGCCCTGCTCGAGCCCGTACCGCTCGTGAGGCGGCCCATGCCGGCCACCGTTCCCAACAGGGTGGACCTGGCGCGCGACGACGGCATTCTGTATCTGCACGACGTGTACCGCGGTCCTGGCCTGGCGGGTGTGCCGCGCGGCACGATCAAGCGGCTGCGCCTCTTTGCGTACCATTACGGGTACCGGCACATGGCGGGGCCCGACAAGGTCGGCCGCGGCGGGCCGTGGGAAGCCATGCGGATCCTCGGCACCGTGCCGGTCAAGGACGACGGGTCCGCGGTGTTCCGCGTGCCGGCGCGGGTTCCCATCGCCTTCCAGGCGCTCGACTCACGGGGCAAGGCCGTCCAGTTGATGCGGAGTTGGGTGACGCTGATGCCGGGCGAGCAGATGTCGTGCGTCGGGTGCCACGAGCGCCTCGGCGACGCGCCCGAGGTCGACCTTCCGCAGGCCATTTACGACGAGCCCGTCGATATCACTCCATGGTACGGACCGCCGCGCGGATTCGACTTCGAGCGGGAGGTCCAGCCCGTGCTCGACGCCTATTGCGTCCGCTGCCACGACGGTACGCACAACGACCGGCCGGACCTGCGGGCCGAGGACCAGGTCACCGGGTACCAGGGCCTGATGCTGAGCGGGCTCGGCAGCGGTCGGCTCCATCCGAAGATGAAGAAGGAGACGGGCGGCCGCATCAAGTACACCCCCGCCTACGAGGCACTGATTCCGTACATCCGCCGCGTGGGCATCGAGGACGATGCGTCGCTCCTGACGCCCGGTGAATACCATGCCGACACCAGCCCCGTCGTCCAGATGCTTCGCAAGCACCACAACGGCGTCAGGCTCGACGACGAGGCCTGGGACCGCATCGTCACGTGGATCGACCTGAACGGGCCGTGCCACGGGACGTGGCACGAGGTCCACCCGCCGCCGACGAACGCCCACGAGCGCCGGATGGCCCTTCGGAAGCGGTACGGCGGTCCGCCCTGGGACCCGGAGGCGGTGCCCGACCTGCCGCGGCCGACGTTCAAGCAGACCGAACCGCAGGCGGCGCCCGGCCGCCCCCAGCCGCAGGCCATGACCGTGTCGGCGCCGCCCGCGCCCGCCGGCTGGCCGTTCGATGCCGAGGAGGCCCGCCGCCGCCAGGCCGAGGCCGGGGCGAAGCGGCAGATGGCCCTCGACCTCGGCGACGGCCTGACGTTGCGGCTGGTGCGCATCCCGGCCGGCGACTTCCTGATGGGCAGAGATCGCGGTGCGCCCGACGAGCAGCCGCCAACCCCTGTCCGCATCGCGAAGCCGTTCTGGATGGGTGCGTGCGAGGTCACGAACGCTCAGTTCCGTCGGTTCGAGGTGTCCTTCGATCCGGGTTACTACACGAAGCGGCACGCGCGGCAAGACGATAAGGGCCTGTGGCTGAACGGGCCGGACCAGCCGGCCGTCCGCGTGTCGTGCGAGCAGGCCATGGCGTTCTGCCGGTGGCTCTCGAAGCGGACCGGCCGCGCGGTCACCCTGCCGACCGAGGCCCAGTGGGAGTGGGCCTGCCGCGGCGGCAGCGATGCCGCGTTCGCCTTCGGCCCGATGGGCGCGGACTTCTCGAAGCACGCCAACATGGGCGACGCGTCGTTCAGTTGCGGCGGTCCCTGGCCTCTGGGCAAGCAGACGACCGGCGGCGTTGACAATCTGGCCCTGGAGGGCGCCCACCTGGCCGACAGGCGGTTCGACGACGGCGCCGTTGTCACCTGCGCCGTAGGGCGGTACCAGGCGAACGCGTGGGGCCTGCACGACATGCACGGCAACGCCGCCGAGTGGACGCGGACGGCCTACAGACCCTCGCCGTACCGTGCCGGCGATGGGCGCGACGCCCCGGATGCCGAGGGCGAGAAGGTGGTGCGCGGCGGGTCGTTCTTCGATGCGCCGAAACGCTGTCGCAGCACGTGGCGTATTCGGTACCCGTCGTGGCAGCGGGTGTTCAACGCGGGGTTCCGGGTGGTGTGCGAATCCGCCGCCCGGCATGTGGCCGCTTCCGGCGACTGATGAAAAGCCGTAGGGTGGGTGCTCAGCACCCACGCGGCGCACCCGAGACGTCCTCAGCGTGGGGGCAAAGCACCCACCCTACAACTGCGGCGGGGCGTTTTAGGTAATCTGGTGGCCGGTCCGGGGCCGAAAACAAGGACACAGCCGCGCCCCGCAACATGCGAGAACTCTGGCACAGGTACACGGCGTCAGGCGGCGCGTCGTTGCCGCTGAGTCACGCCCCAGAGCCGCCCGGCGACGCGGTAGGCCGTCTTCTGGACCGACCTGCGGAGAGGACGATACGATGAGCGGTATCCGATGCGTGATGATGTACTCGCTGGCGGTTTTCTTTCTGCCGTTTGCGGCGGCGGCCGCTGAAGCGGCGCCGGCACCGCCGGCTGCGCCCGATCCTGCCCCGGCGGCGCCTGCCCCGGCGGCGCCTGCCCCGGCGGCGCCTGCCCCGGCGGCACCTGCCCCGGCGGCGCCTGCGCCGGCGGCACCTGCCCCGGCGGCACCTGCCCCGGCGGCGCCTGCCCCGGCGGCGCCTGCCCCGGCGGCGCCTGCCCCGGCGGCGCCTGCGCCGGCGGCGCCTGGGCCGGCGGCTGTGGCAGCGTCTCAGGAGGCCGTCTGGCTCGGTCACATACGGGCTGCCGAGAGCGCGTTAAGGACCCAGGATTTCCCCAAGGCCGAGGCGGAAGTGTCGGCAGCCGTCAAGGTGGCCGAGGTCTTCGGTGAGAAGGACGATCGGTTCGCCGCCTCGCTCGGCAAGCAGTTGCAGATCTACGCCGTTCAGCGCAAGTACCGCGACGCCATCGGGCCGGCCAAGCGGCTGGTGGCGGTCCGTGAGACGGCCTACGGGGCCGATCACTTCCTGGTCGGCGCCGCGCTGAACGATCTGGCCGGTCTCCACAAGGACCTGGAGAAGAATGACGAGGCCTCACCCCTCTACGAGCGGGCCCTGGCCATTGGTGAGAAGGCGGGCGCCCCCGGCGCGCCTCTGGTTGCGATCGTCCTGAACAACCTGGCCGAGATCTACCGGGACCAGAAGAAACTGGACGAGGCGGAGACGGCCGTTGCCCGGTCGCTCGCCCTCCGCGAGAAACTCTATGGCCCGCGGCACGACGCGTACGCCGACGGTCTGAGAACCTTCGCCACCATCCACGCCGCCCGGGGCAAGCATGCCGAGGCGGAAACCCTTTACCGGCAGGTCCTCGATATCCGCCGCAGGAGGCAGATCTGGAACCGGCCCGTCATGATGGAAGCCATGATAGGCGTCGCCGGCGCCTGCGCGGCCCAAGACAAGAACGAGGCCGCCGAGACCTTCTACAAGGCGGCACTGAGGACCGGCGAGGGCGGGCTCGGCAGGAACGACGACATCCGGGCCGATGCCTTCGAGCAGTACGCCGACCTGCTCAAGAAACTCAAACGCGACGACGAGGCCAACCGGATGGCCGAACAGGCCCGCATCATTCGCAGTCGCATGGCCGGTTCCGCCGTCACGCCGCCGAGTGTGAGCAAGTGACGGAGGTTGCGTCTCGCGCCGCGGCGCCCGGCCTGGTCCTACAACGCTACGTGGTCTTTTTGTCCGCCTGGTGGCCTTCCCAGGCCACCAGGAACAGGCGTAAACTGCGTTCGCGGCGGCCTGGGAAGGCCGCCGCGCGGAAGGTAGCGTAGGAGTATTAGGTCAGGGTGCGGCGTTTCGGGCCGTCGCGTCCGCAAACAGCATCGGCAGGGCGCTGGCGGCGCCGCGGAGCGTGTAAAGGGCCTCGACCTCGCCGCGGCAGTTGTACCAGCACGCGCGGCAGCGGTTGGTTCGCCATCGGTCGCGGAGCCGTTCGACGAGGGTGGGCATCGGCGTCTCGATGATCGAGCCGACGGGCCGGTCGCGGTCTTCCACGCACTTCGCCACGAGCCCTTCCTGGTCGATGTTGAAGGTGGAGCGTCCGGCGCGGCAGCCCGGCAGGCCACCGTCGAGGGCGGCGTCGAAACGCGACAGAAAATACGGGTTCGACAGGAACTCCGGATAGCGCCGCCTAAGGTCCAGCAGCCGCGCCGAGACGGGCGGGCGCGGCCGGTGCGACTTGTCCCCCGTCTTCAACACGCCGTACGGCTGGACCATGAAGTTGGCCCCCAGTCGCTGGGCCAGTGCCACCACGCCTTCGAGGTCGTCCTGGTTGTCGGCCGTCAGGACCGCCATCACGTTGACGCGCTGGTGCGGGGCGGTGCGCGTATCGCGGAACGTCTCGACCGCCCGGACGGCCTCCCGGAAGGCGCCCCGGACGCCTCGCTGCGCGTCGTGGCGCGCCGCGTCGGGGTAGTCGATGGAGACGCTGACGCCCCAGAGGCCGGCCTGCCACAGTCGGCGGGCGCGATCGGCCGGCACGCGCCAGCCGTTGGTCGTCAGCAGCGGGAAGTGCCACCGCGCCAGGGCCGCGACGATGCCGGCCAGGTCGTCCCTGAGCATCGGCTCGCCGCCCGCCAGGTTCACCAGCAGCGACCCGCACCGGGCCAAGTTGCGTGCGCCGCGTTCGAAGTCGCCGACGGAGCGTTCCTCGCGGGCCGAGTGGGGCTCTTTCCAGTACGAGCAGATGCGGCAGCGGAAGTTGCAGCGGTAGGTCACCTGCCACGCGCACCAGACGGGGTAGCGGGCGGCGTAGGCACGCACCAGCCGGGCCTTCTTCTCCAGGTGGGTCGGTGTTTGGGCCATGCTCATCGTTTCTTGGGGCGAACGGGCGGTGCGAGGAACGGTTTCAGCACCAGATCGTACACCGTGCCGTAGCGTCCGATTCTCACGCGCCGGGCCAGCCGGAGCAAGGGAACGATCCGCGGACGGTTGACGAGGTATGGCAGCAACTCGCATGCGGCGGCGATGGCGTCGGCCGGAAGCGACGGCGAGACCACCGCCGGCCGGCCCGCCAGATGGGCCGCCGCCGGGTCCGGCGCCAGCCAGCCGTTCTCCCTGGCGATCTGCTCCGCGTCCGATCCCGGCGCCGGATAGTGCAGGGTCGCCTCGACGCGGTCGGGCTCCAGACGCCCCAGCAGCGCCGTCGTCTCGTCGAGGGTCACGCTCGTTTCGTACGGCGCCCCGATTTCGACCCGGGCCACGGTCCGTAGCCCTGCGCGGCGCAGGGCCGAGAAGGCCCTTACCACGGTGCCTTCCGGCACGTTCATGCCGAGGACGTCGTTGCGGATGAGGTTCGAGGCGCTGCCCACCGGGATGGTGACCTCCTCGCATCCGGCATGTGCCAGCAGCGAGGCGGCCTTGTTCTTGACGTCGGGGGCGTGGAGCGTGGTGCGGATCGGCAGCCGGATCTGTTTGCGGTACCGGTTGGCGAACTCCGCCAGCCACGCCGGCGACGAGACCCACCGCGTGTTCCCGACCCGCCAGCCGCCCAGGTCGAGTTGCTCCTCGGCCACCCGGCGCATCTCCTCGAGGCAGGCGTCCACCGGGCGATGACGCACGGGCCAGGCGCCGGTGGCGGGCGGCGCGGGTCCGTCCGGCGCGGCGCGGCCGGCCGCCCGCGCTTCACCGCCGCACGCCACGGTCACCGGGGCGAAGCCGGCCGAGTCGAGCATCTGCTCCGACAGGTACAGGTCGCGGGCGGGGCTCGCGGCGCCCGACAGGTCGTCGGGAGGAGGCGGGGGGGCATTGCGCATGACGCCCGTCTCGCACTTGACCCAGAGGCCCGGCGTCCGGAGCGAATCGACGCGCGTGGCGCGGGCCTCGAGGTACGCCGGGATCGTGGCATCCGCCGGTCCGACCGCCACCGCCTCCGCACCGGGCAGACTCAAGCACCGGTTGGGACACAGGCGTGCGTGCGGTCCAAAGGGGATGAGCGGTGCGCCGAGGGCCGACGCCACGGTTCCGGCGGCTCGGGCGGCGAGGTCGGCGGCGGGCGCCTCGATGTGAATCAGCACCACGTCCGGCCGGACCTCGGCCATCGCCGACGCCAGGTCGATCTCGTCGGCGGCCGTCACGACCGCCAGCGACACCGTGTGCCCGCACCGGCGAAGCGACGCCGCCAGCACCGCCGTCTCGTTGCGGTAGGCCCTTGCGGCGGCCGGGGCGTCGGCGACGGGTTGCAGAATGACGATGTTCATCTCGACTCCGCGCCCTGAGGCGGTTCGGCCATCAGCGAGTCCCAGAGCGGCTCTCCGGCCGAGAGGCCGCAGACCTCTCGCAGCACCCGTTCGCGGCCGCCTTGGCGAAGCATCTCCTGGAGACGCACGGCGCTCGGGTCGGCGGGATGGTCGTACCTGAGCGCTGCCCGGATGCCGCCGGCGACGTGGGCCGGCTCGACGCCTTCGGCGAGGCACAGCCGGGCCGACCCGACAAGCCGGTCGTCGGGCCCGAGTTTGCGCAACGGGTCGGCGGCGACGCGGGCGACCTGGTCGCCGAGGGCCCGGTTGCGGTATCGTTCGAGCAGGTCGTCTTCGTAAGCGTGCTGGACGCCGGCCGCGAAGCCGAAGCGGCTGCACAGGGCCCGCCCCGTTTCGGTCATGGCGGCGCGGACCTCGTCGGCGACGGCCGCGTCGGCCATCGCCTGCCAGATAAACTCATGTCCGGCACGGTAGCCCAGGTAGGCGCAGACGGCGTGGCTCATGTTGTGGGAGGCGAGTTTGCGGCTCTGATGGGCCAGGATGTTCTCGACCGGTTCGAGGCCCGGCAACTCGGGCGGCGCGCCGCGAAATGCCGTGGCGTCCACCGGCAGGCGGGCGTACGGCTCGCACGCCACCCAGAGCGGGTCGCGGCGACGCACGTCGTCGGGCACGACGGGCACCATGCGGCTGACGACGGCCTCGACGAATCCGAAACGGGCGTCGAAGGCGTCGCGTGTGACGGCGGCGCAGTTGCCGGCGGCCACGAGCCGCTCCAGTTCCATCCAGACGAGGTCGGCCAGGTGCTTTCCCGCGCCGACGAGGTTCTCGCACGTGATGATGTTGAGGGGCCGGCCGCCTCGCGACAGGCGTCGGGCCAGGCCGGCCGCCAGGGCGGGCGCCACCGCCGCAAGGGCACGCACGCCCACCGCCGTGCACACCAGCGCCGCCTCGGAGATCGTGCGTGCGGCGTCGTCGGTGTCGCGGCCGTTGACGGCGCCGGCGCCCTCGATGCGGACGGTCTGGTGGCCGTCGTTGGTGATGTGATGAATCTCGTAGGCGCGGCGCCGGCGGAGGGCCTCGACGATTCGGTCGTCGACGTCGATGAAGACGACGCGGTATCCGGCGGCGGCGAAGAGTTCGGCCGTGAAGCCGCGTCCGATGTTCCCGGCTCCGATCTGGACGGCGACAGGTTGCGTATCGGTTGGCATGAGTCTATCCGGCGTCGGCCCCGGCGTGCTGGGCAAAGTAGGGTTGTCGTCTTGGTCCTACAACGCTACTTGGTCTTTTTGTCCGCCTGGTGGCCTTCCCAGGCCACCAGGAACATGCGTAAACTGTGTTCGCGGCGGCCTGGGAAGGCCGCCGCGCGGAACGGGTGGCACGGCAGGACCGAAGGGCGGCCGTGTTGGCCCCGGGACGCACACGGCCACGCTTCGCGTTGCCGTGCCACCCGTGTTCGCATCATTTGACGCCGCTGGGCGCCGCGGTGCCTCGTGCGGCGGCCGGGTTGCAGAGGCGATGGACCAGGGCTTCCATGGCGAGGCGGTCGTTGGGGGTGGTCTTGGCTTCGAGGTCGGCCTCGACCAGGGCCTGGTAGGCATCGGCCAGGTTCGCTTCGGAGAAGGCGTCGGCGGCGCGGCGGACGCGCCTGAAGGCCGGGCGGGGGACGCCGGCCCGGTCCATGGCGGCCTCGAGGCTCATCCCGCGGGCAAAGGCCCGGACGCGAACGAGTTGCCGGAGCGGTGTCCGAAGCAGCCCGACGACCTGGGGGGCCACCATCCCCTCGGTCCAGAACGCATCCAGGAGTTGGAGCGCCCGGGGCGCCTGGCGTGCGGCTACGGCGTCGCACAGGTCCCAGACCCGTTCGTGGTGTCCGCGCGCAATCAGCGAGTCGACCTCGGCGGTGTCAATGCGCGGGGCGTCGCCGACGAACAGGGCCAGCATGTCGAGGGCGTGGGTGAGGGCGGCGAAGTCGGTCCCGAGATAGTCCATGAGCATCCGGGCGGCGGTGTCCGTGAGCGTCTTGCCGTAGAGGTCCTTCGCCTGGCCCTTGAGCCAGGGGGGAATCTGGTACGGCTTGTCGGCCTCGCACCGGACGACCAGGCCGATCTCGGCCACGCGTTTGGCGAGCCGGGTGGAGGGGATCCAGGTGGCCATCTCCAGACAGAGGACCCCGGTGGGGGACGGAGCGTCGAGGTACTTGAGGAGGGCGTCGCGTTTGTGCGGGCCCTGGTTCTTGGGATGGAAGAAGGCGTCGGCCTCGCGGATGAGGACAAGCCGGCGCGGCGCCAGGAACGGCATGGTTCGCAGGGCGTCGAGGACGTCGGCGAGTTCGGCGTCGGCGCCGGCGAGTTCCAGCAGGGCCATGCCGGGCTCGGCCTCGCCGAGGGTCCGTTCTCGGACGACGTGGCGTCCTTTGTCCAACAGGTACGGGTCGGTGCCGCGCAGAACGTAGATCGGCAGCGGCTCGCCGGGGGCTTTGCGTTCGGCAAACTCGCTGAGGCGTTTGCCCGGCGGGGCCTTTTTCGTCTTGCGTTTCGCCATGCGGCGTGTGCCTTTCGGGTGTGGATGCGGTGTGTTGACGAGCGTCTTTGTACGCGAAGTCGGGCGGGGTTGTCCAGCCCCGTTTTGCCGATGCCGGGCTCGATGCGCCCGGGCGTGTTGAGCCGGCGCCGGCACGGCGACGGTTGTTGGCGTGCGACGGCCGGCTACCGCGAGGCGGGCAGGAGGATGCGGAAGGTAGTGCCTTTGCCGGTCTCGGTGGCAAAGGTGATGCGGCCGCCGTGCTGGGCCACGATGGCGTAGACGGTCGAGAGCCCGAGTCCGGTGCCCTGGGCCTCGGACTTCGTGGTGAAGAAGGGTTCGAAGATGTGCGGCTGGTGTTCGGGCGGGATGCCGTGGCCGGTGTCGGTGACGGTCAGTGCAACGCCGTGCCCGGCCTTCAGGCCTTGGGCGAAGGGGTCGTCGGCGTTGAGGGTCACGTTCTCGGTGGTGATGGTGAGGGTGTCGCCGCCGTCCATGGCGTCGCGTGCATTGACGGCGAGGTTCATGACGACCTGGTGCATCTGGCTGGGGTCGCCGCGGATGGTGTGGAGGTCGCCGGCGGGTTGGGTGACGAGGGTCATGTCACGTGGGAAGGTGCGTTGGATGAGTTGGGCGGCCTCGTTGATGATGTCGTTGAGGTTGACGGTTTCGCGTCCGGCGGGCTGTCGGCGGCTGATGGTCATGAGTTGTCGGACGAGTCTGCTGCCTCGCTGGGCCGCCTGCTCGATGGCGACGGCGGACTCGTGGTCGTCGGTGCCGTCTGGCAGGGCGTCGCGGAGGAGTGCGGCGGCGCCGAGGATGGCCGTCAGCAGGTTGCTGAAATCGTGGGCGATGCCGCCGGCCAGCGCCCCGAGGGTCTCCATCTTCTGGGCCTGGAACAGTTGCTCGCGCAGTTGGACGAGTTCGGTCACGTTGCTCGCCAGGGCGAGGGTGCAGATGAGGTTGCCCTCGGCGTCGAGGACGCGGGCCAGGCTGAAGAACGCCGTGAAGCGCGACCCGTCCTTGCGGACGGCGGCGTGCTCGCCGGACCACGAACCCTCGCGCTGCATGGTGGGCAGAATCGTGTAGACGACGTCGGCCCGGCAGTCCTCGGGATAGACGAACTCGACGTGGCGGCCTCGCACCTCGTCGGCGGGCCATCCGAACAGTTCCTCGGCGCCGCGGTTCCAGAAGGTGACGTTCCGGTAGGCGTCGACGACGATGATGGCCGTTTGGGCGTTCTCGACGAGGGCGCGGTACTTGGCCTCGCTCTCGACGGTGCGTTCGTAGAGTCTGGCGTTCTCGATGGCGACGGCGGCGTGAGCGCAAAGGGTCTGGAGGAGTTGGACGTCCTCGTCGGCAAACGCGCTGTCCCGCGTGTGTCCGGCCCACAGCACGCCGACGGTCGCGTCGCGGAACGGGAGCGGCACGGCGATGGCGTGGGTGATGCCCAGCCGCTTGGCGGCCGCCGCGCACCCCGGGTCGAGGTCCTCGGCCGGGTTGGCGGTCTGGTACGGGATGCGGTGCTGGAAGGCGGCACCGATGAGGCCCTGGCCGACGGCGATGGTCATGGCGTCGGCCTCGGCTGCGAACAGGCCGCGGTTGAACCGGACGGCGAGTTCGCGGCGTTCGGGGTGGGGGGTGGTGATGGCGACGGCCGGCAGGTCGAGCAGGCGGCCTGCGGCCTCGACGACCTCGGCCATGATCGCCTGCGGTTCCATGGAGACGGTCAGTTGAAGGGCGAGTTCGTGGACGGCGGTCCTGCGGTCGTAACTGCGGCGGAGCCGGTCGCGGTCGGCTCGCTCCAGGGCCACGACGAACAGGAAGAGCCACAGGATAGGCAGCATCGGGCGGAAGAAATCTTCGGACAGGTCGGCCTCCGGCAGCACGCCCGACCATTCCAGCAGGTTCGCCGCGCTGTCGAACAGAGAGACGGCGATGACGGCAATCAGCAGAAGGCGCATGGGGCCGCCGAACGGGCGCGGGCGAAGCAGAAGCAGAACCAGGCCGACGAGCAGGGCCGCTACCCCGATCGCATCCAGCACGATGATGCCCCACTGCGGAATCATGACGTGGCCCCCCGGGGCGAGCGGAACGCTCGCCATAGAACCACGAGGATCCACACGCTTGCGACCATGTAGCCGAGGTGCTCGATGAGGTTGAGAATCTGGCTGATGGCTCCCGCGTGCACGACCTCCGTGCTCTTTTCCACGAAGGTGATGTACGCCGCAGCGTCGCCGGGGGCGGGGATACCCTCCAGAACGGTTGCCGTCCAGGCGACGGCCAGAAGCAAGAACGGCGCGACAAACGGCCGCAACCCACGAAGCGCCCGGATTCGCCGTCGGTTGGTCAGCAGATAGACTGCGGTCACGGCGCAAAGGCCAAGCGTCAGAATCTCGGCGAACTGGAACGTCATGGTTCCCCCCATTTCTGCGTCAAGGCCCTACAGCCACATCCTTTGCGGTCGGGCCGGCCCTTGCGGCCAGGCAGGGGTGCGGCTGCTGAGGTGATGTCCCTCCCCGCAACAGGAGTATACCGCGCCGGTGCGGGCGAGACAACATTTTTCGCTTTCGGCGCGGCCGGTGGGCTCAGGCGTCGTTGGGCGAGATGCGGTCGAAGCCGGTGAGCGGGCGCAGGACCTCCGGCACGAGGACGGAGCCGTCGGCCTGCTGGTAGTTTTCGAGAATGGCGACGGGTGTGCGGCTGGCGGCGATGGCGGTGCCGTTGAGCGTGTGGACGAGTTCGGGCTTTTTGCCCTTGGCTCGGCGGAAGCGGATGGCCAGCCGCCGGGCCTGGTAATCGGTGCAGTTGCTGGCGGAGGTGATTTCTCCCCAGTCGCCGCCGTCGCCGCGGCCGGGCATCCAGGCCTCGAGGTCGAACTTCCGGTACGCGGGTCCGCCGAGGTCGCCCGTGCAGACATCAACCACCCGGTACGGGATGCCGAGTTGCTGGTAGATGGTCTCTTCGATGCGGAGCATCTCCTGGAGCATCGCCTCGGAGTCCTCGGGCGCCGTGAAGGCGAACATCTCGACCTTCGTGAACTGGTGGACGCGGTACAGGCCGCGCGAGGCGCGTCCGTAGGCGCCGGCCTCGACTCGGAAACAGTGGCTGACGCCGCCGACCTTCAGGGGCAGCCTCGCGGCGTCCAGGATCGTGTCCATGAGCAGGCCGCCGAGGGTGATCTCGGCGGTGGCGATCAGGCCGAGGTCCTGCCCGTCGATGCGGTAGATCTGCGACTCCTCGCCCCGCGGGCTGAAGCCGGCGCCCTCCAGCACCTTCATGCGGGCCATGTCGGGCGTGGCGTACAGGGCGAAGCCTTCGCGGCGGAGCACGTCGAGGGCGAACCGGACCAGGGCGAGTTCCAGCAGGACGGCCTCGTTCTTCAGAAAATAGAAGCCGGTGCCGGCGACCTTGGTGCCGGAGTCGAAGTCGAGGATGTCGAGGGCCTCGCCGAGTTCGAGGTGGTCTTTCGGCTTGAAGTCGAACGGCGGCGGTTCGCCCCAGCGGCTGAGTTCGCGGTTGGCGGTCTCGTCTTCGCCGACGGGGGCGTCGGGGTGCGTCAGGTTGGGGATGCGGGCCTGCTCCTCGCGCAGGCGGGCTTCGACGTCGGCCAGGGACTTCTGGCGCTGGGCGATGGTGGTCTTGAGGTCGGTGGCCTGCTCGACCATGGCGGGGCGGTCGGTGTCGGCGGCCTTGCGGACGGCGTCGCTGAGGGTCTTGCGTCGGCTGCGGAGGCCGTCGATCTGCTGGATGAGGGCCGACCGCTCGTCGGCCATGGCCAGGACGGCGTCGACGTCGGCGGTCATCCGCCGGTTGGCGGTGTTGGCGCGGACCTCGTCGGTCCGGGTGCGGATGGTGTCGAGGTCGAGCATGCGTCGTTCCTTTTCGAGCCGGCGGGGGAAGCCGCCGGGGATCGGCGTCTGGCGTGGCACGTGCCACGGTTGGCGAACGTGCCCCGCCGCTTCCGCGTCGGGCTCGAACGGCGTTGGGCGTGGCACGTGCCACGGTTGGCGAACGTGCCCCGCCGCTTCCGCGTCGGGCTCGAACGGCGTTGGGCTCGAACGGCGTCGGGCTCGAAGGGCGTCGG
>CAZEBQ010000078.1:0-14393 GCA_964510295.1 uncultured Anaerolineales bacterium
TCGGGGCGATCATCGGCGTGGGCATCGTGGCCAAGAACGGCATTCTGCTGCTCGACTTCGTCGACCATCTGCGCGACCGGGGGCTGAGCCTGGTCGAGGCGCTGGTGCAGTCGGGCCGGAGGCGTCTGCGGCCGGTGCTGATGACGTCGCTGACGACCTTCTTCGGGCTTCTGCCCCTGGCGTACGGCGTCGGAGCGGGGGCCGACATGCTCCGGCCGCTGGCCATCGCCGTCATCGGAGCCTTGGTCACCTCGCTGGGGCTTTCGCTCGTGGCCACGCCGGTATGCTATTACGTGATGATCCGCCTGCTCGGGCTCCACACGACCCGGCAGCCAGCCAACGGAGGTGCCCGCTGATGCATCGGCAGACGACATTCGCCGCCGCCCTGGGGCTTCTGCTTCTGGTTTCCGCCCTGCTTACCTTGGCGGGTTGCGAGGCGGCGGCGCCGGAAGAAGAGGAGGCCGAGGCCCCCATGCACTACAGCGCCGTGCCCGTCAAGGTGGGCGTGGCCGAACGCACGACGTTGCGGCCGACCCTCGACCTGGTCGGCACGCTGCTGGCCCTGCCGGAGGCCACGGCACTCATCTGTCCGCAGGTCAGTGGCACCGTCATGAAGGTCGCCGTCGTCGAGGGCCAGGCGGTCAATGCCGGCGATGAAGTGGTCCTGTTGGACAACCGCGCCGCCGAGGCCGACGTCGCCAAGGCTGTCGCCGCCGTCGACGAGAAGGCCGCCGTCCTGGAACGGCTCAAGCGCGGCAGCCTGCCACAGGAGATCGAGGTCGCCAAGCAGGATGTGCAGAAGTTCAAGGTCACGGCCGACGCGCTGCGGTCCAAGGTGGCCGCGCTGAGCGCCTTGCGAGAGAAGAACGAACTCTCGGTCGTCCAGTTCGAAACCGCCCGCTCGGCGCTGGAGTCTGCCGAGGCGGAGCACGCCGCCGCCCAAGCCAAACTCGCCCTGCTCGAGGCGGGTACCCCTCGCGAACAGATCGCCGAGGCCCAGGCCCAACTCGCCGAGGCTCAGGCCAACCTCGCCGCCGCCCAACTGGCTGTCCGGTTCTGCCACCTCGCCAGCCCCATCGACGGCATCGTGACCCAGTTGACCGTTCGCCGGGGCATGTCCGTCGACCCGACCACCTGCCTGGCCACGATCGTGAACCTCGCCACCGTGTTTGCCCAGTTCCGCGTGCCCAGCGTGTACATGGCCCAGGTCCGGCCCGGAGCGGCCGTCGAGGTGTCTCTGGTGTCGCTGCCGGGAGAGACCTTCCACGGCACCGTCACCCGCCTGAGCGGCCAAGCCGATGCGGCCACAGGGGACGTGGGCGCCTTCGTCACCCTGGCCAATGAAGGGGGCCTGCTCAAGCCGGGGCTCGGCTGCCGCCTGTCGGTCGCCCTGCCGCCTATCCCGGATGCCCTGGTCATTCCCGTGGCCGCCGTGGCGGATCGGTCCGGCACGCCGGTCGTCACCCTCGTCAAGGACAACAAGGCCCGCGAGATCGAGGTCAAACTGGGGGTGCAGGTGGGCCCGCAGGTCCAGGTGCTGGAGGGACTGGCCCCGGGCGACACCGTGGCGACGGAGAACGGGTACGGTCTGCCCGACGACTGCCCCGTCCGCATCGAGTCTGCAGTGCCCGCCGGCGCGCCGAGCGCCGCCCCCTGATTGGGGCCTGTTTCCGGCGCACTGAAAACGCGCGGAAAGGTCGTGGGTGCCGGGTCGTAAGACTCTGTCTTATCGAGCCTTACGTTTCCGGGGCAATGGACTCTTCATCAGCAGATCAGGGGCTTGAAGTCTCCGGGTTCCAGGCCCCAACGTTTGAAGCCCGTTCGAAACGGGGTCCCAGACGTAACCCTCTTCGGAGCGTATAGCGCGGGGGTGGCTGGGCCCGCCTTCCCGCCGCGCTCGCGCTGCTGGCCCTTGGCGGCGTGTTTGTGCTGCGCCGCCGGAAATAACGTGGTGATAACAGGGGGCGGCGGTCCACGGTTCCCTGCATGCCGTCGTCCCTGCCTCGGTTCCTTGCCCGGAGATTCGATTTGCCTTCCGGCGACTTGTGAGGTATACTGCTTGCGGAGTTGCGAGGGTGTTTGGTGAATTCGGGGGTCTGTGCTTGCCGCAGGCAAGCGCGGCTTTTTTTTTGTGCGCCGGCCCGGCGGGGAGACCGTGGTAACGGCGATCTGACGGTTAGCCAAGATGGTTCATTGGCTCTGCGGTAATGAAGGACAGCGCTTCATCCGCACCGACCTTGCAGGGAGACACGATGATCCAGAACCTCGACCGAATCACGCTTGTTGCGCTGTGTGTTGTCGTGGCCCTGGCCCCGGCCGCGCGCGGTGAAAACTATGCCGTCCTGTTCGCGGGCGGCAGTGCCAACCGCGACGCGGACGAGAACCACGAGCGGTACCACATCGAGTTGAAGCGGTTCTACTGGCACTTGGTTGACCACTACGGCTACAAGCCCGAGAACATCGTCATCCTGCACGGCGACGGGACAGCCCCGGGCTACGACGTGGACTCGCCGGTCGGATTCAACTACAGCGCGGATTGGTCGAGCATCACCGCCAACAACACGCGGGTGCTTGAGGGATCGTCCTCGAATCTGGGCACCGAGATGCAGGCGTGGCAGAGCCTCTCGCCGCACGACCTTACCCTCGTGTGGGTTTTCGACCACGGCGGCGACCGGGACGATCCCGACTTCCAGACGAGCGACCACGAGCAGGAGTACATCTGCGGGTGGGGCAGTGAGATCAACGACGATGTCTTCGCCGGGTGGGCCGACGACATCGGCGCCGACCGGCAGGCTTATTTCCTTACCCAGTGCTATTCGGGCGGCGTGCTGGAGGAACTCGACATCAGCGGCCACCCGTACCGCTGGGGTTGCGCCTCCGCGCGACATTACGAGAAGTCGCAGAGCGGTGGGGCCTACACCGGCTTCGCCGAAGCCATGAACGACGCGATCGACGAGGAACTTGACGACAACGACTACCTCATCACCCAGACGGAGTTCCTGTACCTCGAGGCGTACGACGGGACGACGTGTGCCCCTCCGATACCGCTATGGGCATTCGAGGAAGACACGCATCACCCATGGAGAGTCGGCATGAATATGGAGATTCAGGTCGCCCGGTGGGAGGGCCAGGGCGCCGGCGGGGCCAACACCAACTGGAACGACGTGTACAACTGGAGTGTCCCCATCGATTCCGATGCCACCACGCAGGTGGAGTTTACCCTTTCGGGACAGGCGGTGATCGCCGACACGGTCGGTTCGGCAGGGTGGATGGCGCTGGATTGGGACCCTGCGGTCGGTTCCGCCGCATCCGTTCGGGTCCTGGACGGCGGGGGACTGCCCGCCGGGCACTGCCTCATCGTGGGCGACAAACGCTACGGCCGCATGGTCCAGGAGGGCGGATCGGTTGTTGCCTACGAGACCGGACTCATCCTGGGCCTGCAGACGGGGGCGCACGGACGCTACGAGATCTCCGGCGGCGATCTGGTATCGGACCCCGGCCTCACGGTGGGGTACCACGGGTACGGCGAAATCTACCAATCCGGCGGCACCGTGTCCGCGGGGTTTGCCGGGAACGACGTGATGTTCATCGGGCGGAAATACGGCGGCAGTGGCCGCTACGAACTCAGCCTCGGAGACCTTTCCTGCAGCTACACCTTCGTCGGCTACGACGGGTTCGGCCGGTTCATCCAGACGGGGGGCACGCACGAGGTTCTCGAGTCGCTCGTAGTGGCTCACGCCTTTCGGGGCGAGGGAGCGATTCCCAGCACCTATGAGATGTCCGACGGCCTGGTGACCGCCAAGGAGATCGTCGTCGGCCGCGAGGGCAACGGCACCTTCACCCAGACCGGCGGGACGGTAACCAAGCCCGACCCTCAACATATAACGACTCTCTACGTCGGCAAGCTGCCCGGCAGCAACGGCACGTACAGCCTGGGCGGCGGGGATGCTGTCCTTGAAGCCAGCCACCAGTACATCGGCTACGAGGGCGACGGCGAGTTCATCCACACCGCCGGCGCCAACACGTGCTGGCAGGACCTGTGCGTTGCCTGGGAACTCGGCAGCGATGGCCGCTACGAACTCCATGCCGGCGGCGACCTGCTCGCCGACAACGAGACCATCGGCCACGCGGGCGAAGGCACCTTCGAACAGACCGGCGGCACGAACACCATCCAGGGTAACCTCGTGCTCGGCAACGCCATCCCCGGCGTGGGTACGTACACCCACACCGGTGGCCAGGTGGACGTGGTACAGAACCTGTATCTCGGCTACGCGACCGGCACGGGAGGAACGTACCACCTCGCCTCCGACGCCCACCTTCACGCCAACCGCATCTACGTGGGGTATATGAACGGGGTAGGCACGTTCCAACAGACCGGCGGGACGGCTACCGTGGACGACGACGTCACGCTTGGCTTTATGGGCAACAAGGACAACCGTTACGAGATGAGCGGCGGCCAACTCTCGGCTCAGAAGATCTTCGTGGGCTTCCAGGGCAAGGGCACGTTCGAGCAGATCGACGGCATCGTCACCGTCAGCGACCGGGTCGAACTGGGCTCCCAGACCGATGCCGAGGGGACGTACATCATGGACGGCGGGACGCTCAACGTACAACACGGCACCATCCGGGTGGGCCTGGGCGACACCGGCGTGTTCACGCTCAACGGCGGCACCGTCATCGCCGACACCTTCGAGATACGCGACTTCGGGACCCTCGAGGGTGCCGGTGCGGACGGGACCCTCCGCGTCAACCACCTGACCGGTCTCCCGGATCAGGCCGTGGTCCACGGCTCGCTGCAACTCGGCCACGGCGGCGGCACCGGCAGCGGCGACCTTCACCTCGAATTCAACCGGAGACTCGAGGTGACCGGCGACCTGACGGTGGCCCATTCCGCCGACGCCGAACTCACCGTCAGCGGGTCCAGGGTCATTGCCGCCGACGTGTACGCCGGCAGCGGCTTCGGCGCCCACGGCACGGTCAACCTGACCACCAGCACGCTGACGGTCGACAACATGTATCTCGGGGCGTTCGGCACGGCGGCGCTCGATCAGAACGGGGGGACGACGACTGTCGCGGGCGACCTCGTGGTCGCAGGCGGATTCAGCCCCGACGCCTCGTACACGCTGCGCAGTTCCAGTTCCATGCTCCTGGCCCATAACGAGATCGTCGGCGGCGCGGGGCTCGGCACCTTCACTCACGCCAACGGCACCAACACCGTCTCCGGCACCCTGACTCTGGGCAGCGGAGCCACGGGCAACGGGACCTACCAACTCCAGGACGGCACCGTCGAGACGGCGACCCTGGTCGTCGGTCAGAACGGTATCGGACACTTCACGCAGGGAGACGGCAGCGGGAACACCGTCACCGCCACCACCGTCCGCCTGGGGGGCAACGCCGACGGGCACGGCACCTACGAACTCTGGGGCGGCCAACTCCAGTGCACCTCGCTCATTGTCGGCGACGCGGGAACCGGAACCTTCTCCCAAAGCAGCGACCTCACCGCCACCGACTTCGTCGCGATCAGCAGCCAGGTCGGCAGCCACGGCACCTACAACCTGGACTCGGGCGACCTTTCCGCCAATCTCCTGCGCGCCGGCGGCGGGAGCGGCACCGACGGCACGTTCAACTGGAACTGGGGCACGCTCAGCGTTCCCACCGTCCAGGTTTGGGGGGGCGGCACGTTCAACGTGAGTGACTACTGGGCCTTCGGCGGTGCCATCGAGGTCACCGGCGGGCTCCTGAATATGAACGGCGGCAGCGCGAGCCTCTGGCTCGACGCCCCGGGCGACGGTGCCAGCCTGACCATCGCCGGTGGGGCCGTCAATTCGTGGAACCAGGTCGTCGGCAACACCCAAAAGGCCACCGTGACCCACAGCGGCGGCAGCAACACCGTCTCGAGTCTTCTCCTCGGCTACAACCCGGGTGCCGAGGGGACGTACCTCTTCAGCGGAGGCAGTCTCGTCAGCACCTACACCGATGTCGGCGTCTTCGGCACCGGTACCTTCACGCAGTCGAGCGGCACGTTCGACGCCGGTGAGACCCTGAACGTCGGCTACAGCGCCGGCGCCGGCACCTACAACCTCGAAAACGGAAGCGTAGAGACCAACGACCTGAAGGTCGGCATTTTCGGCACCGGCCATTTCAACTGGACCGGCGGCGTGCTCCTGGCTTCCGACGTTGAGGTCGGCCCCGGCGGCACCATGGACGTGGCCGTGATCTGGGCCCGCAACGGCACACTGGGCATTCACGGCGGCAGCGTTACCTCGGCGGGCCTGGGCGCGGCCATCTGCCTCGGAACCGGCGGCGGCACGGGCGTCATCGAGATCGACGCGGGAACCCTGAACGCCAACACGCTCTGCGTCGGCTACGACGGGACCGGCAGGGTGACGCAGACCGGAGGCACCGTCACGGGCAACCTGCTCTGGGTCGGCCGCCAGGGACCCGGCAACTACTACTACGACAGCGGCGACCTGACCATGGATAACATCCTCGTCAGGCCCGGCGGCATGCTGACGGCTTCGGTGGACTGGACCTGCAGCGGCATGCTTGCCATCCAGGCCGGTGCGGCGCACTTCGTGGAGGGCTCGTTGACGGTCGAGGGCCCCGGCGACGCGGCTCAGGCGTCGATCTCCGGCGGGAGCCTTGCGACCACGGATCTCAACATCGGCATCCTGCAGCCGGGCCGCTTCGCGATTACCGATGCGAGCGCAAACGTGACCGTCTCGAACCTGCTGCGCCTCGGGCCGAACAGCGCCTTCTCAGCCGTGCCCGGCGCGGGCGTCACCATGACGGGGTCGGACTTCCGGAACGAGAGCACCGATGCGGCCTCCCTCGCCGGGTTGCGCCATCTGGAGATGACGTTCCAGGGCGGGCTGATGGTTCTCGATTCCTTCGAGGTCGCCGGCAAAGACCTGGGCGCGACGATGGACGGTTGCACCGACAACTTCGCGCTCGGCGGCCTGCTCCTGGGCGACTACCCCGAGGGCCGGGTCCGGCTCGACGACGCCTTCGACAACCAGCCCGGATGGGCCGGCACGGAGGCCCTGTACGTCCACCGCCTGACGGTGATGGGCGGGTCGGAACTCAACCTGAACGGCCTCAACCTGTACTACCTGGCCTCCGTGATCGACCCCGACGCCTTGATCGACGAGAACGGGGGGTCGCTGGTTCCCATCGGCATCCCCGGCGCGGCCGCCGAGATACTCGGCGTGCCCGCACCACAGACGGTCGAAGTCACGCTGAGCCAGTCCGGCGACACCGACCGTGGCACCTTCGGCATGGCGGTGCCCGGCGCTGACGGAGAGATGAGGGCCCTGAGTTGCGTTGTCGAGATCGACGCGGCCGACCTCGAGAACGCCCTTGAGGTCTCCGACGAGGACTACTTCAGCCTCGTCATCTACTACGACGAGCAGGAGCTGGACGTCCTGGACATCATTGAGGACACGCTTCGCCCCTACTGGTGGGACGGGGCGGCGTGGGTCCTGGGCGGAACCACCACCGGCGGCGAAGAGGGCGAAGGCGTCTTTGCCGGCTTCGACACAGACCCCGGCGATTACGGCCTCGGCTACTGCGGCCTCGATACCGGCGCCGACTACCTCTGGGTCAACCTGAACCATGCCTCGGACTACGGCGCCGGCGGCATCGCGATCCCCGAACCCGCCACGCTCTCACTGCTCGCCGTCGGGGGGATGATCCTGCTTCTCCGTCGCAGAACGTAGCCCGTGCTGGACCGGCAGACTTCTGCCTCCTCCCGGCGTCCGCCCGGGGTGGGCGCATCATGCGACGCAGGGAGTGTCCGAACTGCGGCAGGCGGATGACGACCTGGGAGAAGGCGGGTGGGTATAGTGGTGGATTGCCCGCGCCGCTGCCGGCCGCACAGCCCTGTCACCGCCACCTGAGACTCGGAAGATGCAGGAGGAGGGGGGGGGCGTCTCGGTCGCCTATCGGTGGCCTGACCCGTGCCGTCAGAAACTGTACCGCGTGCCGAAGTAGAGGTTCGAGTTGTCCTCGAACTGGCCGAAGAACGTGTGCTTGTGGTTGCCGAAGAAGACGTTCGCCCCCATCTCGACCCGCCATTGGTCGGTGACCTTGTAGGAGATGTGCGGCCGCATGTAGACGTCCTCGTCAGTTGGCGAGAAGAAGGTAAAGAGCGAGAGTTCGAGGTTCTGGTTCAGCAGCAGTTTCGTGAGGCGCAGGGTGACCATGTGGCGTTCGCGGTTTGCATCCGGCATGAACGGCGGGCGGGTGGCCTCCCACGCGTCGTGGTCGATACGCATCTGGAGATAGTACTGCGCGCCGATGGTGAGATCCCGGGCGATCTTCTCCAGGTCCTGTTCGTAACCGACGAGCAGCCGAAACTGGCTGTTCGGGACGAACGGGTCGTTGCCGGAGCGATCCTCGAGCGAGTCGTAGTAGGCGACCTCGACGTTGCCGATGCCGCCGGCCACCGGGCCGCGCACGCTCGCCCCGTAGGCGGCCAGCCGGGGAAAGCGGGCCCTGAACGTCACCGGGTCTACCCCCTCCGGGCTCTTCCAGTACCCGTAGTAGCCGTAGAGGGCCACCTCATAGGCACCGACGTTGCGGTAGGCGCGGGCGGCAAACTCGTCGTCATCGAACCAGTCGTCGGGCCGGATGGCGTCGGCGATGGCGTCCTGTCCTGCCCGCCGGCCCAGCAGCGGGTTGTAGTAGGAGACGTACCGGCCGTCGATGTACCGGTCGGCGTCGAAGCGCGGCGTGTAAACGAGGTCGAGGTTCGCGAGGTCCGAGAACAGCGAGACTTTCACGGCGTCGCTGGGCGCTTTCAGGTACTCAACATCGCGGCCGATTAGAAAAGAGTTCCAGTCTTTCGGGAACAGGTCGTTGAGAAACCACAGGTCGCCGGTGCCCCAGGTCAGGACCTGCCGGCCGACCTTCACGTCCATGAAGTCCGCGGGGCGGAAGGCGGCCCAGGCCTCGCGCAGGTCGAACAGGCCGCGGCCCTCTTCCATGAAGACGCGGTGCTCGTTCAGGCTCATGTCGTAGAGCAGGTCGGTGGTAAGGTGGAGGGTGAGGCCTTCCTCGAAGGCCTTCTCGAGTTCCAGTTGGAGGCGGGTTTCGCCGAGCGAACGGTCCGGCTCGTGATCGTCATCCTGAACGCGGAAGCCGCCCCGCAGGTCCCAGAAGCCCGTCAGGTCGAAGGGGAGTTCGGGGGCCTTGTCCTTCGGCGTCTCGGGCGGCTTGGCCGGCTCGGCGGGCTTCGCCGTGCCGCCCAGGCCTTCGGGGAGCGTGGGTTCCTTTTTCTTCGCGCCACCGTCCAGGCCTTCGGGAAGAGCGGGTTCGTCGGCCGTCGTTGGTTTATCCCCGTCGAGGCCCGGCGGCAGCGGCGGTTCCTCGGCGGCGCGGACACCGGCCCCGAGCGCCAGGAGGGCGACCCAGGCCAGCGCGGCGGCCGGGGAAGGCCGCCGCACGGTCGGCGTCGGATGCGCATTCCGGCTCACTTCAGGTACTTCCTTGGCGGCTGACGCAGGTACCGTTCGGCGAAGATGTCCGCGGGCAGGCCGACGTCGTACGTCACGTTGCTGTACTCGAGCACCGTGTGCCCGCCGATGTTCTTATCCTCCATCTTCGACTTCGTGACGGTCGGGAACCCCTGGATGGTCTCGACCTTCAGGACCTGATACGTCCGGTACGCTTCGTCTTGCTCGTTATAGTACACGATCTTGACCGGGATGAAAGACTTCCGGTGGATCCACATCTTGTACCAGGCAAACTCGACGAGGTCCTTGTCCTTCGGGGTGTGCTTCAGGACGTAGTAGGTGTCGGTCGTCTCGACGAGTTCGTGCTTGTCGAGCGTCGTCACCCGCCCGGAGACGTCCTCATAGAGGAAGTGGGAGCCGACGAAACTGGTCCGCTTGTCGCTCGCCGCGACGCGCTTCACGAGGTCGAGGGCGGGCAGATACAGCCAGCGGTCGTCGTCGCGGTCGAGGTGTTTGTGGACCATGAAGGCCATCCTGTTGACGTCGGAGGGGCGGTGGAAATAGATGTAAAACTTCTGATCGCCGGTGAACGCCTGGTCCTTGGCGCCCTCCGGCTGGTCGTCGCGGCGGACGATGCTGAACTCGCGCGAGCGGGTCCGGCCCTGGGAGTCCGTGATGGTCATCGAGACCTGGGCCCGCCCGTCCCGGCCCTGGTAATAGGACACATAATTGGTCTTATCCACAATTTCGTCGAGCGAGAGGTCGGCCCCGGCGCCACGCGCCGGCGGGGCGAGGGGCCCCACCGACGCCAGGACCGCAGTGACCAGGACAAGCAGGCATGCGCGTGTAGCGATCATCGTGAGCGTCCTCCTTCCTTGGGCGCCTTCCCGGCGTCGAGGCGGCACTTCTCGCGGCGCGACATCAGGGCGCAAAGAACCGCCAGCACGCCCACGGCCGGCAGGCTCGCGTACGTCAGCGCCGTCCATCCGACGGCAAAGAGGAGGCCGATATTCAGGGCCACCAGTCCCACGGCAGCGACCCCGGCCACTATGCACGTGGCGCAGTTGCAGGTGATGCAACAGGGGCGCGTCTCGGGGAACACCAGCGGCCGGAGCACGCGCATCAGGGCCGGCAGGATCAGCAGCGACGCCACACCCGCCAGCACCAGGATCGCCGCCATGAATACGCCGACCGTCTTGTACGCCACGAGGGGCGCCGCCAGCAGGGGCAGAAAGCCCACGCCCACGACCACCACGTTCCGCGTGATCGCCCGGGCGGGTTCGCCGAAGACATGCGGCACGGCCGTTTTCCAGGAACCGTACGTCTGCTGTGCAGCGCGGCTGCGGGCCAGGAAGTGGATGGCGTAATCGATCGCCAGCCCGAGGGTCAGGCTTGACAGGACCGCCACCGGCATGTCGTAGTCCTTGCCCACCAGGCCGATGATGCCGTAAATCACGCCCACGGTGATCGTCAGCGGGATCATCGACAAGAGACCCCACAGCCCGCTGCGGAACAGGATTATCATCATCACGAGCACCACCAGGAACGAGCCCAGGAACGCCGAGAGCATGCCGCTGACCATCTTGTCCTGCCAGATGACGTTGATGTAGGTGAGCCCGAACCACCTGTGCGCCAGCGGGACGGGAGGTTGGTGCTCGCGAACGTAACGGTCTACGGCCTCCACGACCTTCTGCATGTCCCGGTTGTCCCCGCTCTTCAGTTGAACCCACAACGAGGTCTTGCGGAAGTGGACCGACGGCTCCGACTCGTCGCGCGTGACGAAGTGGGCCAGGTCCTGCGGCCGGTGGCTCGACTCGAACTGGATGAGGCACTGGGCCACGGCGGCCGAGGAGTCCGGCACGCGGAAGTACTCGGCCTTGCCCTCCATCAGTTCGCGGTAGACGGTCTTTGTGATGTCGGCCAGCGAGTTCGACTTGCCGACCACGCCGGTCTTAAGCAAATACCGCTGGAGGTCTTCCACCCATCGAAGCGTTTCGGGCTGCTTGAAGGTCTGGCGCTTCTGTTGCTCGGCGCCGATGAAGAGGGCGGCCTGGTCCCAGGCGTCGGCCTTTTCGCCCTCGGTCTTATCCAGTTGCTTCTCGGCAAAGGTCGAGAGGTGGGCAAGGAGTTCGTCGGGCAGCGCGCTGCGGACGCCGTCCGGCAGCCCCTCCAGCCCCGCGCCGCCGGTGGCCTTCTGCGCCAGGGTTTCGAAGGGGTCCGGCGCGGCGGGGTAGTCGTCCTCCAATTCCTTGCCGCGGGCGCGCAGGCGCTCGGCCAGGCCGGAGGCGAAGCCGGCGGCGTCTTCCGCCCCCTCGGCCGGCTCCAGTTCCAGGTACGCCATGTACGTGCCGCCGAAGTGGCTGTTGAGGACCCGGTCGGCCACGCGGATGGGGTGGCCGGCCTCGAACCAGCGGACCGGGTTGTCGTTGATGCGGATGAGGCTGATGCCATAGGCCGCCACGACGACCGCCACCGCCGTTGCGACCAGGATGACCGGGGCAAAGCGGTACGTCCCTCGCCCCACGGCCGCCAGCAGCCGCGAGATGGGCGTCCGGGCGTGGGCCGCCTCCTCTCCCCTTTTCAGCCCGAAGTTCTCCAGACGACGGGCCGGGATGAACATCACCGAGGCCGGGATGAACGTAACCGTCAGCACCCACGCCGTCATCACACCGAATGCCGTGTACAGGCCGAACACCTGCACCGGCGGAATCGGCGCCAGGGCCAGCGACGCGAACCCCGCCGCCGTCGTCAGCGACGTGTACAGCATCGGCGTGAACAACGTGTCCATGACGTGCAGGACCGTCTGCCGACGGTCCTTCGTCTCCTGGTACCGGTCGAAGAACTCCGACAGGATGTGAATCGAGTCGAGCACCGCGATGGGCATGATGAAGATCGGGATCATCGAACTCATGATGTGAATCGTCTGCCCGGTCGCCACCAGGAGGCCCATCGTCCAGATCACCGAAACAAGAGCCACGATGAGCGGCTGGACGATGAGCAGCAACTTCCGGAAAAACACAAACAGCAGGATGAAGATGACCAGCATCGCCAGCGGCGCACTTATGGCCATCTGAGTGAACATCTCCACGCCGAAGGTGTCCTCGGCCACCGGGAGGCCGGTGATGTGGAACGCCTCGGGCCCGCCCAACTCCGCGATCTTCTCGTGAAGGGCGGTCGTGACGCGGTACGTGAGGTCCTTTCGCGTCAGCGGCAGGTAGATGGCCAGGGCGCGCCCATCGTCCGAGACGAGCGTGCCGTCCAGGAACGGGATGTTGCGGGCCTTCTCGCGGACGGCGAGGGCCTCGGCCTCGGTGGCGGGGGGCTTTGGCATGAGCCACTCGAACCGGACCGCCCCCAGCCCCCCCTGCTCGATGTTGTCAACCGTCGAGGGGGCGATGACGTCGGCCGCCACCACCCCTTCTTTCCTCGACGGATCATCCTCGCGCGGCCAGCGGAGCGACTTGGCGAACTCCGTAAGCCGGTAGATCTTCGCCAGCGACTCCGGGTTGAACACGCCCTCCGGATGCGTCTCGTTCACAACGCCCACAACCACCATGTCGTAGAGCGAGAAAACCTTCTTCATCCGGTCGTGGAAGACGCGGACCGGCTCGTCCTCCGGCAGCATGTTCTCCGGGTCGGTGTCCACCCGGACCGCGTTCAGAAACGGAAGGGCCTTCGGCCAGAGGCTCGGCGCACCCGCCACGACGATAAAGGCCACCGAAATCAGCACCACGCAGGCCGCCACCAGAAAGGGGTGCTCGACAGCAACCTCGGTCATACGCGCACGCATCGTCACTTCGGGACCTCCTTACGCTCTCCGTCGCGGGTCATGGCGCCGGTGGGGCAGGCGTCGGCGCAAACCCCACATTGCCGACAACGCACCGTGTTGATGCGCATGGTCCCGTCGGGCATCCGGCGCAAGGCCTCCGCGGGGCAGACCATCAGGCAGCCGCCACAGCCAATACATTGTGTCACGTCGAGGTACACGCTGCCATCGTCCTTTCAGAAACCGTTCCGCCCATCACCTTGGCGATAGTGCCGCCGAACATCTTGCCCATCAACCCGGTGTTCATCTTCGAGATGTACACCTTGCCGTCGTCGCCTTCGTACACGGCGATCGCGCACGGCATGAGGCTGGCGACGTACCGGTCGGTGGTCAGCACGCTCTTGGCGTACTCGGCCTTGCAGAGTTCGACGACGCGGACCTGCGGCTCGAGCGTCACGCCGTGCTTGGCCATGCTCGTGTTCATGTTGATCGTGCCGGGCGAGGTCCAGCCCTGCTTCTCAACGCCCTTCTGGACGGCCTGGACCGTTTCCTCGAAGCCCAGCCGGCTCGGCCGCGTGACGATCATCATGCCCGGCATGGTCTTGACAACCACCAGGCCCATCACAAGGGCTCCGACGACCAGACCGGCAAGCCCACTGATAATGGCACCTTTCATGGCATTCCTCCCGACTAGGATTCCGAGTCGCTCATGTTGCACGATTCCCGGATACAGTGGATGACGTGCACGATATGCACGTTCGCGATGCGGTAGTACACGTGGTTCCCTTCGCGGCGGGCGGCCAGGACGCCGCGGTCGCGCATCAGGCCGAGTTGCTGGGAGGTGATGGCGGGCTTGGCCCCTAGGGCCTCGACGATGTCGCCGACGCTCCGCTCGCCGTCCTCCAGCAGGTCGACGATCCGCAGCCGGAACGGGTGCGCCACCGCCTTGAGCGTCCGCGCCACCCTGTCCCACGGTTCCGTCTCGGTCGCCTTGGCCAGGCGCCTCGGCCGCCGGGTTTGCCTCGCTCGTGCCATTGCGTCCCCCTTTCACTTTTCCACTATATAGCGATTTTCCAAACTTGTCAACCCCCCGCCCGGTTTTTTCTGGTTCATGTCCCATTACCGGGGAGCCTGAAAGGCTCCCATTCGTCAGCCCAGGGCAACGCCCTGGG
>CAZEBQ010000079.1:0-14229 GCA_964510295.1 uncultured Anaerolineales bacterium
GGCCACCAGGCGGACAAAAAGGCGCACTAGCGTTGTAGGATTAGCCCGTTCCGCGCTGCCGGTCCTGTCGGGGCCAGGCGACTACCCTTCCTCCACGACCCGCAGGCCCATCAGGTGGGCCAGATGGCGGATGCTCTGCACGTGGTCGCCGTAGTACGCCACCCGGTGCAAGGAGGCATAGTAGTCCTTGGCGCTGTTGCCCAGCGCCCCGCCGCCCCAGTTGGACAGCAGCCTGGACCCGTCGGCCACCTCGGCGACCAGTTCCGTCCGGCAGCCCCGCTCGGTCCCCTCGGGGACCTCGGGAGCCTTGATGATCTTTCCGGTGAACACGAGCAGGGTTTCGAGGTGGATCAGTTTGGTAAACGTGACCTTCTGCCCGACGCGATAATGGACCTCGGGCACCGCGCCGCCGCGGACCTCCGCGTGCCGGCGCAGCAGATAGGGCGCCGCCGGGCCGTCCGGGCCTTCCATCCTCAGCGGGGCGGAGCAGTGGGCCTGATGATAGGCGCTGCGGGCCGTGTCCACCCCGGCGGCATTGCCCAGGAAGCCCGGCCGATTGAAGGCGTACTGACAGATCAGCATCGTCAGCAGGCAGTCCATGTCCCCGTCGCACGCGGCCGGGATGCCCCGGTCGTTCAGCCGAGAGAACCCCAGGCACGGGAACCCGCGCGGCAGCCAGCGCATGCACGTGCCCACGGTCAGCCCCTGAACCCGATTCTCGGCGATCAACCGGTCCAGTGCCAGGCTGGCCTTCGCGGCCTTCACAACGTCCTCGCGCTTCGGCTCGACGTTCCGCTCGGCCTGGTCGATCCACCGCTGCGCCTCCGTCTCGGCGACCTTGGCGTCCACCGCGGCGAGAACCTCGTCGTAGCGCCGGTCAACCATGGGCACGAGTTCGACCCCCAGGCGCTGCTTGACCTGGTCGGGTGCGAAGGACTCGGGCGTCCCCTTGAACGGCGGAGAGACGAGCACGCGGCTTTGTCGCAACAGGGGGATCACGCGCAACAGCGCCGCCGCCCGCTCCAACTCCCCGTAGTCGGTGCTCTCGAACAGCGTGACCCGATGCCCCTCCGCCAGCCACGGGGGAACGAGGCACCAGTCGTGCCCGCCGATCACCGGCAGATGAAAGACGGCCGCCGGCCGGCCCTGTTGGAAGACCGCGGGCATGACGCTCCGGAGGCCGAACATGTTCGCGCTGATCGCAAGCACCGGGGCCTCCGGACCGGCCTGCTCCAGCAGCCGGGCGGTCTGCCCGGCGTTGCTCGCCTGGCCCACCACGAACTCCACGTTGCCGAGGTTCTTTTCGGCCTCGGCCAACCGCTGCTTCATCTCTTCGATCTTCGCCGGGGGAACGCACCAACTTCGTTGCGCCGGGGCGCCGGCAACGATCACGCAGATGCGGACCTTCGACGGCGGCGCGGGCGGCGGGCTCGCGGCTTCCTCCCCCGCCGCCAACTGGTTGGTCGCCAGCGTCATGCCCCCCAGCGCACTGGCGGCCATAAATTGTCGACGCGAGCAGCAATCGCACATGATCAGACCCTCCACAAGTCTCGGGGCCCCTGAAGAACCCCCAGGCTTGCGGCCCCACAGCCAACCTGGGAGCGTCCAGCCACCTCGCGCGGACCTTGACATGGGGTACATGTTCAGGTCCCCGGCGTCACATGACCCAGGCTACACGGATTGCTTGACAGCGCCAAGGGCGAAGCCTATGGTGAACCGGTCCGCGTGTCTGCGAAACGTCCTCAGGAGAGCGCCATGGAACCCGCCGTCTTAACCCGAACCCCCGTCGTCCTGTTGACTGCCGCGCTGCTGGTCACGGCATCGTGTGCCGGGGCCGCAACGAAGACGCTCGTCGTCAAAGCGAGCAGCCAGGCCCGGGCCCACGTGCCGATGAGCGTGGAAGTGCCCGCCGGCGTCGCGAAAGCGAAGATGACCTGCGGCGAGAAGGCCGTCCCTTGCCAGGTGGCCGACGGCCGGCTGTGGTGGATCCTCGATACCCTTCCCGCCACGAAGACGCTGACCTACACGGTCGAACTCGGTGCATCCGGCGCCGCCGCCAAGGGCGTTGAACTGCGAACCAGCCCGCAGACGATCGCCATTACGATTGAAGGCAAGCCGTTTACGGCATACCGCTTCACGAACCCGAAGCCGGCGGGCCAGCAACTGCGCCGGCCGTACTTCTGGCCCGTCTTCGGCCCCGGCCAGGTTACCATGACGCGGCCGTACCCGCTGACCGCCGAGAAGATTCCCGACAACGTTGCCAAGGACCACCCGCACCACACGAGCCTCTACGTGGCGCACGGCGACGTCAACGGCGCGGACAACTGGTCGATCAGCGGCAAGGCCGGATGGATCGTCCACAAGACGTTCGACACCGTGGTGAGCGGCCCCGTCATGGGCATGTTCCGCGAGACCCTCAACTGGACGACCGTCGACAAGAAGCCCGTCATGGCCGAGGTCCGGACCGCCCGCGTCTATCGACTGCCCGACACACACCGCATGCTCGACCTGGAACTCGTGTTCCAGGCGAAGTACGGCAAGGTCAAGTTCGGCGACACGAAGGAAGGCGGCCTGTGCGCCGCGCGGATGCGCCCGGAGTTCCGCGCCGACGGCAAAGGCGGCAGCAAGGGAAGGCTCGTCAACTCCGAGGGCGAGACCGCCGGCGACGCCTGGGGCAAGAAGGCCGCATGGGTCGATTGCTCGGGCGCGGTCGACGGCAAGACGCTCGGCTTCGCCATCTTCGATGCGCCCACGAACCTCAGGCACCCGACCACCTGGCACGCCCGGACCTACGGTCTGCTGACGGCCAACCCGTTCGGCCTCAAGCATTTCACCAAAGGCAAACAGACGGGCGACCATACCCTCGACGCCGGCAAGGAGATGACCCAGCGGTACCGCATCTACTTCCACACCGGCGACGAGAAGGCCGCCGACGTGGCCGCACGCTACGCCGACTACGCCCAGCCGCCCGAGGCGGCGTGGAAATAGCCCCAAGCGACGAACAACGAAGCACGAGTCACCTGTAAGGACGTGCCCATGGACCTGCTCGGCCTCCACTACGCCATCTGGATCGTCGTCATCCTGTACTTCGTGGGGATGCTCCTGCTGGGCTGGTGGAGCAAGCGGGAGGCCAAGGGCAGCGAAGGCTTTCTGCTCGGCAAGCGGCAGTTCGGCGTGCCGATGATGGTGATGCACGCCTTCGGCGCCGGCACCCATCCGGGCGACGTGGCGGGGGTTACCGCCAAGACGGTCTCGAGCGGGGCCTCCGGCATCTGGGTCTCGTGGATGTGGATGTTCGGCACCCCCTTCTACTGGCTCATCGCGCCGCTAGTACGTCGCATGCGGTACCTGACGCTGGCCGACTATTTCGAGGAGCGGTTCGGCAGGCCCGCCACCGTCCTCTACGTCATCATCGCCACCGTCGGGATGACCATTGCGGCGGCGAGCGTCCTGCTGGCCACCACGCGAACCGTCCAGGGCATGATGGGCAAGGCGACCGTGACCACGGCCCCCGCCGCCGACGCGGCCGCCACCGACGCCGACCAGGCCGAGAAGGAAGTCTGGGCCGCCCGCGGCGTCAAGACCGAGCGGCAGGCCGAGGCCTGGTTCTTCGGCATCTTGCTCGCCACCACGTCGGTCTTCGTCATCTACAGTTACTGGGGCGGCATTGTGGCGGCCATCCGGACCGACTTCGTCCAGGGCCTCATGATCATCGCCCTGTCGTTCATCGCTATCCCGGTGGCGCTGTACCTGCCGGAGATCAAAGGGTGGGCCGGCACGCTGGAAATCCTGGGTAAACAGGAGGGTGCGTACCTCAGCCTCTTCGACCCCACGAGTTTCTCCTTATGGGCGGTGATTCTGCTCGGCATCAACGCCCCCTTCTCCATGCTGGCCCAGCCCCACCTCATCACCGTGTGCGGCGCCGGGAAATCGGAGTGGGAAGGCCGCGTGGGATTCACCTACGGCAACATCCTGAAACGCATCTGCACGATGGGCTGGTGCTTTCTGGCGCTGATGTGGCTGGCCTTCTTGATTCAGAAAGGGTCGAGCGTCCAACCCGATGCAGCCTTCGGCGACTCCGTCCGGTACCTGCTGCACCCGGTTCTCCAGGGCATCATGCTTGCGTGCGTACTGGCGGCGGGCATGAGCAGCGGGTCGGCCATCCAGGTGACCGTGGCCGGCTTGATCTCACAGAACATCTATCGCACCTACATCCGGCCCGACGCCGGCGAGGAACGTTGCGTCAAGGTCGCGAAATGGGTGGGCGTTGCCATCATCGCCGCCGCCCTTGGCGCCGCCTATCTGATGCGCGCCAGCGTCGTCAAGACCATCCTTGACTACTTCAAACTCACCGCAACCGTGGGCGTTTCGGTCGGGATGGGCATCCTCTGGCAACGGATGAACTCGAAGGGCATGTTTGCCAGCACCATCGCTGCAGCGGCCACGTTCATCGTGACGCGCTACGTCCTCGACCTGGGCCAAGTGGCCACCACCGGCCTGCCCCTGGCGGCGGCAACGGTCTTCGGCATCATCGGCAGCCTGGTCTCGAAACCACCGAAACCCGAGACAATCGAGAAGTTCTTCACGAAGATCTACGTGCCCATCGGCGAGGAAGACCGGCTCGACCTGCCGCTCGACGAGGCCGTGCCGCCCGAGAAACGCCTCATCACGGCGGGCGGCCTGTTCATCGTCAAACCGAGCACGCAATCCTGGGTCGGGTTCCTTGTCGCCACAGCCCTCTGCCTCGCCCTCGTCGGCATCATGGTCCTGCTGCTGATGTGAACCGCCGATGACGTGTGCCGTCAGCCCCGGCACGGGCGTGATGGTGTGCCACAATGCATTGCCCGGCATGCCCCGCGCTTCTCCGTTGCCGCCCTGCCTCGCGCGGCCTATAATGCGTCCATGACCTGGAAACGCCCGTTGCTCGTCTACCCGTACTCGCCGGAGAAGAAGAGCGAGCACCTGTACGGCGGGCTGGCGATCATCAATCCCATCGGGCTCGAGATCGTTGCGACCGCGTTGAGACCGCACGTCGACGATCTCGTGCTCGTTGACATGCGTCTGGAGAGACGCCCGCTCGACGATCTTATCCGCGCATTCCGGCCCGACATGATCGCCGTGTCCCTCATGTGGGGCCGCGATGACTACGCCGATACGCTCATCCGCAACCTCCCGCGCGACACCACCCTCGTCGTCGGCGGCCTGTACGCCACCCGCCACACCGACGAGGTGCTCGAGGCGCTGCCCGAGATCGACCTGCTCGCCATCGGCTACGGCGACGAGACCCTGCCGCGCCTCGTCCGGAACGGCTCACCCGAAGGCGCCGCCGGCTTCTGGTACCGCGACCGCGCCACCGCCTACCCCCCCGACGCGCGAGCGCGCCCTGGCCGCGGCGCCGCTACTAGCCGCGGTGCCGCTACTAGCCGCGACCGTAAGGGAGCGGTCGCCTCCAAACCCGACGCCCCCCTCGTCAAGAACCCCCTCCACCCCGGCCGCAGTATCGACCACCTGCGCATCGACCGTTCCGTCCGCCGGTACGATTACCCGTGGCTGACGCTCAAGGGCGACAACATCATCACGAGCGTCGGCTGCCCCATGGTCTGCGCCTTCTGCAAATGGCGCGAGAACATCTTCGGCGAGGTCCAGCCCTGGATCGGACGCGACGCCGAGGACGTGGTCGCCGAACTCGAAGAGACCGACGCCACGATCGTCCACCTTGTCGACGCCAACTTTGCCGCCGACGCCAAACGCGTCGAAAGAATCTGCGACCTCTTGATCCAGCGCGACGTGCGGCACCTGTACGCCTGCGAGATTCGCGTCAACCCGCTCTACAAAAGCGCCCGCCTCGTCAAGAAGATGGAACAGGCGGGCTTCTTCATGTTCATGGTCGGCCTGGAATCCTATCAGCCGCGGCTCCTGAAGGCGATGCGCAAGGGCTACACCGTCAAGATGGCCCGCAAGGCCTTCGTGCACCTCGGCGAGACGAAGATCCTGACCCTCGGCAACTTCCTCATCGGCAATCCCGGCGAGACCGAGCAGGAGATGCTCGGCATCGCCGACTACGCCGCCGACCTCGGCGTCGATTTCATCAGCCCCAATAAGATATACGCCTACGAGGATACCGACTTCGAGCAGTGGGTCCTCGCCCAACCCGGCATGAAGGTGGCCGGCCGACGCCGGTATGTCGTCAGCGAAACCTACGGCGTGGAAGACCTGCGGCGAATCCAGGCCCAGGTCATGCTCCGGTTCCTCCGCAAACACCCGCCGACGATCCCCTACCGCAAGGCCCTGGCCCATCCGATGGTCCGGAAGATCGGCCGCGAGAAGATCCGCCGCGCCATGCTCCGCAGCCTCTGGAACCACGTCTCCGACACGGCCTTCCGCCAACGGGCCGTCAAGAAACTCGTCAAGCGCTTCCGCCGCTCCCCCCGCGCCGCCGTCTGACGGGTCGGATAGCCGGCCGTATCCCGGGCGGACCGCGAACCCGCCACGCGCCGGCGAGGCGCGCCGTTGTGCTTTTTGCTTGACCCTCCCAGCCGGGCCCTCTCTAATAATCGGTGTGTCTTTGTGCAATCACCGACTGTCAGACGAGGAACGCTCACCTGACGGAGGGCTCACTCATGCATCGGTTTATGCTCGTACTTGCCACCGCGGTCGCCTGCGTCGTCTGGATCGGCGCCGACGCCTTCGCCCAAACCAATGAGTTCCAGTTGCCGCCGGTCAAACTGAAGCCCGACCGGCCGACGAAGGTGAAGCCGATTCCCCCCACGCCCGACGACCGCGAAGCGCCCAAGGAAACGCCGCCCGAAAAGACGCCCCTCAAGGCGCCGGAGAAGGCGCCGCCTGTCCTCGCCAAACCGACCCGAACGCCCAAGGAGACGCCGCCGACCGGCGGCCCGGCCGAACCCCCGGCCAAACTGCCGGGGCCCGCCAAAACGCCGCCCAAGAGCCGCCCGGACGCCGTCAGGGAAGCCGAGGAGTTCTTCGGCATCCCCGAGAAAAAACCGGCCACCCCACCCGAAGGCCCCACCGTGACGCCGGCCGATCTGCCGATGCCCAAACTGATGGCCGAACCGAAACCCAAACAGCCCGCCGTCCTGGCTGTGCCCGGCGAGGCCAAACAGCCTGCCCTCCTCGCCGCGCCGGGCGAGCCGAAGAGACCCACGCTACCGGTCGAACTCCAAGCCAAGACGATCGAGGCCCAGATCGGGCCGAAGACCGAGGCAGACCTCACGGGGCTGGGCGAAGTCGGTCTCGTCGAGGAGGTCGCCCGCACACGCAAGGCCTACGGCCGGGCCCTGGCGGCGCTCAGGCACTACTACCTGGGCCGCGGCGCGGTCCACAAGATCGAATGGGCAACGGCCGAGGTCGAGGCCTTCGAGAAGATTCCGAAGGTTCAGTACCTCATCGTGGCCGAACTCGCCGGCCCCGACCTCAAGCCCGCTCAGAGCCTCGAGGCCGCCGACCAACTCTACACCGAGGGGTTGGACTACAAGGAGTACCCGGCGTTTCCGCCCGGGAAGAAGGACTACTTGAAGATCGCCCTCGAGAAGTTCCAGACCATCATCGAGAAATATCCCCAGAGCGACAAGATCGACGACGCCGCATTCCGCATGGGCGAGATCTACGGCGGATGGTACTTCAATGACTTCGCCCGCGCCGTCCAATCGTACCAGCGATGCTGGCAGTGGAACCCCAAGAGCGAGCACCCTGCCCTCTTCAACGCCGCCAAGATCTACGACGAGAAACTCAAAAACCGCCCCAAGGCCGTTGAACTCTACAACCGCGTCATCGCCGAAACCAGCGACGAGGCCAAAATCAACGAGGCCGTGACCCGCCTCAAGGCACTGACCGGCAGATAGACGCACCGAGCGACCCGCGAATCCAATGGCACGGGCTGTGTCGGACGTCCCCGAGACGACCGGCACAGCCCTTTCTCTTCATCCGCACCGGGCTTTAGACGTTGCAAACAACCGCCGCCGCGTATAAACTCCGCCTGAGCCAAGCCCGGCCATCCGAGCACGACGCACCAGCGTCGGGTCATCCGGTGCCGGGCAGCCCGTCGCCTGGCTCGTGGCGCCTGGAAATGCGAGGGCCAACGTGCCGTCACCCATTCGCGTCGGAATCGGCTTCGACGTTCACCGCCTCGCTGAAGGCCGTCGCCTGGTCCTGGCGGGCGTCGAGGTGCCGTCCGACGTCGGCCCCCTCGCGCACAGCGACGGCGACGTCGTCCTGCACGCCGTGGCCGACGCCGTTCTCGGTGCGGCAGGCTTGGGGGATTTGGGCGAGCACTTTCCCGACACCGACCCGGCCTGGAAGGATGCCGCCGGCAGCGATATCCTCGGCCGCGCCCTCGAAATGGCCAAGGGCGCCGGATGGCGGCCGGCAAGCACAGACGTCAACGTCCTTCTGGAGCGGCCGAAACTCGGCGACCGCAAAGACGCCATGCGCGACCGGCTGGCCGAACTGCTGGCCCTTGACACAGGCGCCGTCGGCCTCAAGGCCCGGACCCTCGAAGGCCTCGGCCCCATCGGCGCAGGCCAGGCCGTCGCCGCCCAGGCCGTTGTTGTGCTCGGCAAGTGTGGCGAGTGATGCAGCGTTAGCCGCCGGCTTGCCCGGCGCGTTGCCGTGAGGATTCGATGACACTTCGCGAAAACAACCTGCACGTCCACAACACGCTCACCCGCAAGCGCGAGCCCTTCGAGCCGGTCGCGCCCCCGCACGTCGGCATGTACGTCTGCGGACCCACCGTCTACGGCGACGCCCACATCGGACACGCCAAGAGTTACATCGCCTTCGATTGTATCGTCCGGTATCTGCGGTACCTGGGGTACGAGGTCACCTACGTCCAGAACATCACCGACGTGGGCCACCTCACGGACGACGCCGACGAGGGCGAGGACAAGGTCGAGAAGGCCGCCAGGGCCAAGAAGACCCACCCTATGGCCATCGCCGAAACGTTCACCCGCCGCTACTTCGAGGACATGGACCGCCTGAACGTCGTGCGGCCGGACATCAGCCCGCGGGCCTCGGGCCACATCATCGAGCAGATTGAACACGTCAAACGCCTCCTCGAAACCGGCCACGCCTACGAAGTGGGCGGCAACGTCTACTTCGACGTCTCGAGTTGGCCCAAGTACGGCCGCCTGTCAGGACGCCAAGTCGAAGACATGCAGGCCGGCGCCCGCGTCCAGACCAATCCCGAGAAACGGTCGCCCGCCGACTTCGCCCTCTGGAAACGGGCCGAGCCCGGACACATCATGCAATGGCCCAGCCCGTGGGGCATGGGGTACCCCGGGTGGCACCTCGAATGCACCGTCATGAGCCAGAAGTACATCGGCGAGACGCTCGACATCCACGGCGGCGGCATCGAGAACCAGTTCCCCCACCACGAGAACGAGATCGCCCAGGCCGAGGCCGCGAGCGGAAAACCCTTCGTCAAATACTGGCTCCACAACAACATGGTCACCGTCAACGGCCAGAAGATGGGCAAAAGCCTCGGCAACTTCATCACCCTGCGCGAGGCGTTCGAAAAGTGGGACCCCATGGTCCTCCGCCTCTTTCTCCTTCAGAGCCATTACCGCAGCCAGACGGATTTCAGCGAGGAGGCCCTTCAGGCAGCCTCCACAGGGCACTACCGCCTGGCAAGCACCGTGGAGATGGTCTGGAAGCGCGGCCAGATTTACATGGATCAGGTTGACGGGAGAGTTAAAAGGACCGTTGAGAATGCTCGCCGTCGCTTCAAAGAGGCGATGGACGACGACTTCAACACAGCGGTGGCTCTCAGTATTGTGTTCGAGCTCATGCGCGAGGCCAACCGACTCAAAGAGACATCCAACGTCACGCCAGGAACTTTTCATGTTCTGCTGCAAGCATTCAAGGATCTGGCTTGCGATGTACTGGGTTTCTCATTTGAGAGTGTTCGTCCTGGGTCGGCGCTAAGTCTCGCAGTTAACTTCGCCAATGTTTACAAGCGAGCGCTAGACGCTAGTATGGAAATCCACATCGACTTGAGGCATGAAGCCCGACAGGCCAAGGATTTCAAGAGCGCCGACGCGATTCGCCACCGCCTGGCCGACGCCGGCATCACCCTCGAAGACGGGCCCGACGGCACGACCTGGCGCTTCAAGTAGTTAGCCCCGCCAGGGGCCACTGATCTGTAGCCCCGGGCGCGAGCCCGGGGAACGAGGAGGCGACACGTAACAGCCAGAGCCCCGGCAGGGGCGACTGAAATCAATCGCCCCGGTGGGGCTCAACATAGCCGGGGTGGGCCCCGGTCCCACGGGCTTGCGCCCGTGGCTACATCGCAACCGTGCCTCCGGCACGTGACGAGGCGGTAATGCGAATCCTGTGCATCGACCGTCTGGCCGACGCCGGCATCACACTTGAAGATTCGCCCGACGGCACGACGTGGCGATTCAAGTAGGGTGGGTGCTCTGCACCCACGCGGCGCAAACGCGCCCCGTAGGGGCAACTGATCTGTAGCAGCCCCGCAGGGGCGGCGGATAGTAGCCCAGGGCGTCAGCCCTGGGAAGGTATGGAAGGCAGAACCTTCTTCTGTGTGGTCGTTCAGCCCCGTAGGGGCGAAAGAAGGCCATGCGGGAACCGTTCTTTCGCCCCACTGGGGCTTTGTCGGCAACGCGATTTGACTACCCCGGGCTCACGCCCGGGGCTACCATCAATCGCCCCTCCGGGGCTCGACCGCAAGTCTAAGCGGCAGCATGGGTTGCGAGGCAAGCGGCCATGACCGATGAGATCAGGCAAATCGTTGAGCAGGCGGCCGCGGCTCTTAAGGAGGCCGGGGCACGCGAAGTCTATATCTTCGGATCGGCTGCGACAGGACCGCTTCGCGAAGGCTCGGATATCGACCTGGCCGTCGAAGGCCTTCCGCCCGAGCGGTTCTGGGACGCCATGAGCCGCGCTGCGGATGTCCTCCGCCGGCCGCTTGACTTGATCGATCTCGACGAAGACACGCCCTTCACCCGGTACCTGAAAGAGGCAGGGGAATTGGTCCGTGTGGGATAGACTCAACGCACAGATCGCGGTCGAGCGAGAGCAACTTGGCCGGTTGCTCCAACACCATCCTTCCCTGCTGCAGAAATGCACCCAGCAAGCGCCTGACGCCATCGAGCGATCGGCTCTGGCGGCCATGCTCCATGCGTTCTACACCGGAGTTGAGAACATCTTCAAACGCGTCGCGATTGAGTGCGACGGCGGGGCGCCCGCCGGTGATACCTGGCATCGCGACCTTCTCGACGCCATGACCCTGCCGACGCCGCAACGGCCTGCGGTCATCTCGGAAGACCTCCGCAATGCATTGCGGAAATACCTCAACTTCCGGCACGTGTTCCGCCAGGCGTACTCGTTTGAACTGCGGTGGGAAAAGATGTCTCCCCTGGTGCTCGAGTGCGAAAAAACCTGGCAACGCCTCGACGCCGAACTTCAGGCCTTCACCAAGCGCCTCCAACAGGGAGGATGAATGCGTATCCTCGGCATCGATCCCGGCCTCCAGCGAACCGGCTACGGCGTCATCGACCTCGCCGCCGGCGTCGGGGCGCCGCGGCTGGTCGAGGCAGGCGTCATCCGCACGAATCGCACCGACGCCCTGGCCGACCGCCTCGTCGAGATCCACTCCGGCCTGGCGGCCGTCTTGGACGAGTTCAAGGTTGACGTGGCCGCCGTCGAGACGCTGTATGCGCACTACAAGCATCCGCGGACGGCCATCCTGATGGGCCACGCACGGGGCGTCATCCTGGCGGCCGCCGCCGAGGCCGGCGTCCGGGTCGAGAGTTACGGAGCCACCAAGATCAAGAAATCGCTCGTCGGCAGCGGCCACGCGTCGAAACAGCAGATCCAGCGGGCCATCCAGAGCGCCTTTCATCTGCAGGAAACGCCCTACCCGCCCGACGTGGCCGACGCTCTGGCCGTGGCCCTCTGTCACGCTCACCAGGCGGTGCGGACGGTACACACACGATGATCGCACGGGTTTCCGGACAACTCGAGACGCTGGCCGACGACCGGGTCGTCCTCGCCGCCGGGCCGGTCGCCTACGAGGTGATGGTCGCCCCCGTGACGGCCGACGAGTTGCGGCCGCTCCTCGGACGAAAGGTCACGCTCCACACGCTCGAGTATTTCGACGGCAACCCGGCGTACGGCCAGATGGTGCCGCGGCTGGTCGGCTTCCTCTCCGAGACCGAACGCCGCTTCTTCATCCGATACGTCAGCGTTCAGGGGATCGGCATCGCCAAGGGGCTGCGGAGCCTGGTTCTGCCCGTCGGCCGGATTGCCGAACGCATCGAGTCGCGCGACGCGGCGGGCCTCTCGCAGTTACCCGGCATCGGCCGCCGCACGGCCGACAAGATCATCGCGGAACTGTGCGGCAAACTCGACGAGTTCGCCGTCATGGTCCCCGGCGGACGGGCCTTCGGCGAGGAGCCCGAATCGAAGCGCGAGGCCGTCTCCGTGCTCATCAGCCTGGGCCTGGCCCGCCCCGAGGCCGCCGAACGTGTCGATGCCGCCTACGAACGCCTCGGCGACGATGCGGGCGTCGAGCAACTCGTCCGCGAAGCCTTTCACCAGGGACCCACCAGTGCCGAAGGGTAGTGCAGGCACGCGAAACACTTAGCCCCCGGTGAACACAGGGGGCACGCTGAGGCAATCAATGCCACGCGAACGCATCACAGGCGCCAGGGCAAAGACGGACGGGGGGCGTGCGCCAGGGAGGAGCGGGTAACCATGCGAAGCGACCTGATGCGACGGATGGGTATGTCTGTGGGGCTCGGCGTGCTGGCGGCCTCGATCGCCATGGCGATCAACAACGACGGCAAGATCGGGTTTTTCGCCTTCGTCGGCGCCGCCCTGCTCGGGATCTCGATTCCACCGATCATCGAGCCGGACAGAATCGAGCCCAGAGAATTCGAGCCAAGCACGATCCAGCCGCGCGCCGTCCAGCCGCGCGCCGTCCAGCCGCGCGCCGTCCAGCCGGGCGGAGTCGAGCCGGACGTGGCCGAAACCGCCAGCAAGGAGACGCCAGACCCCGATGCCACGTGAACGCATCGTCAGCCCGCAGAGCCAGGGTCCGGACGAAGAGGACTTCAGCCTGACCCTGCGCCCGAGGCGCCTGGCCGAGGTCATCGGCCAGACGGACCTCAAAGAGAAACTCGCCATCGCCGTCCAGGCAGCCAAGGGGCGAGGCGAACCGCTCGAACACGTCCTCTTCCACGGGCCGCCCGGCCTCGGCAAGACGACCCTCGCCCACGTCGTCGCCGCCGAGATGGGGGCGGGCATCAAGACGACGAGCGGCCCGGCGCTGACGCGGCCGGCCGACCTCGTGGGCATTCTGACGAACCTGACGAGCGGCGATATCCTGTTCATCGACGAGGCCCACCGTCTCGGCCCCGTCGTCGAGGAGTTCATCTACCCGGCGATGGAGGAGTTTCGGATCGACATCACGGTTGACCGCGGCTCGTTCGCCCGGACGATCAACGTGCCGCTTCAGCCGTTCACGCTGATCGGCGCGACGACCCGCGCGGGATTTCTGAGCGCCCCGCTGCGCGAGCGGTTCGGCATCTTCCACCATTTCGAGTTTTACCCGGAAGAAGACCTTGCGGAGATTGCCGCACGCAGCGCCCGGCTCCTTGACGTCGAGGCCGACGACGAATCGCTCGGCGAGATCGCCCGCCGCAGCCGCGGCACGCCTCGCATCTGTATCCGCCTGGTTCGCCGCGTCCGCGACTACGCCCAGGTCAAGGGCGACGGACGCATCACCCCACCCATCACCGCCGAGGCCCTGAAGATGGAGGCCGTCGACACCAACGGCCTCGACGAACTCGACCGCAAGTTCCTCGGGGTCCTCATCGAGACCTACGACGGCGGGCCGGCCGGCATCGAGGCCATCGCCGCCACCCTGAACGAGGAGGTCGATACCCTCGTCGACATGGTCGAGCCGTACCTGCTGAAGATCGGCTACGTCGCCCGCACCCGCCAGGGCCGCACCGTCACGGCGGCGGCGTACGAGCACCTGGGCCGGAAGCCGGGGACGAAACGAGGGCGCAAAGGCACGTCGGAAGGCACAGCCGGCGAAAGCGATCTGTTCGACAACCCGTAGCGTACCGAGCCGCAGGCTGTGCCTGCGGGAAGTTGCCCCGGGCAAAGCCCGCGGCTCGGCCCAATCACCGCCGCCCGAACGGCCGATACAGCGGGTCGCCCACGAAGCACATCTGCCACGAG
>CAZEBQ010000080.1:0-8246 GCA_964510295.1 uncultured Anaerolineales bacterium
TCGCTTTCGGGCCCTGCCTCGCCGCGCGCTACCGAGCCGAAGATGCGAACCTTCCTCGCCCCGTGGGAGGCGGCGACACGCAGAATGTCTGTGCGTTTTTCTCTCAACAGCCGCTGCAAGTCCATTGTCTGCCCTTATGAAAACAGGGAGTGTTTACATTGCGATATTACGTGCGCAACTGGCCTTCGCCGGTGACGATCCACTTGTAGGTGGTCAGGTCGCGGCATCCCATGGGCCCGCGGGCGTGGAGTTTGCCGGTTGAGATGCCGACCTCGGCGCCCAGGCCGTACTCGCCGCCGTCTGAGAAGCGGGTCGTCGTGTTGATCATGACGCTCGATGAGTCCACGCCCTGGACGAACCGCCGGACCCGCCGGACATCTTCCGAGACGATCGCGTCGGTATGGGCCGACCCGTACCGGGCGATATGGTCGATGGCGTCCTGCAGGTGTTCGACGGCGCGGACCGCCAGAGTGAGGTCGAGGTACTCGGCGTACCAGTCCTCGTCGGTGGCCGGTTTGGCGTCGGGCCAGACCGCGCGCGTGGCCTCGCAGCCGCGCAGTTCGACGCCGGCGTCCGAGAGGTGCCGGCAGATGCGCGGCAGGAAGCGGGCGGCGACGTGCTTGTGGACGAGCATGGTCTCCATGGCGTTGCAGACGCCCGGCCGCTGGACCTTCGCGTTGAAGCAGATGGCCTCGGCCATGTCGAGGTCGGCCAGGTCGTCAACGTAGACGTGGCAGACGCCCTTGTAGTGTTTGATGACGGGGATGGTCGACTGTTCGGCCACGGCGCGGATGAGCGATTCGCCGCCGCGCGGCACGACGACGTCGATGGTCTCGTCCTGGCGTAGGAGTGCGGCCAGCAGGTCGCGGTCGCTCGTCTCGACCATCAAGGAAGTGTCGGCCGGCAGGCCCCGGCTCGCGACGGCCTCGGCCAGGGCGCGGTGGATGGCCAGGTTCGAGCGCAGCGCCTCCTTCCCGCCGCGCAGGATGGCCGCGTTCCCGCTCTTCAGGCACAGGGCCGCCACGTCGCTCGTCACGTTCGGCCGCGACTCGTAGATGGCGAGCACGACGCCGAGTGGCACGCGGACGCGCTCGATCCGCAGGCCGTTCGGCCGGACGTAGCCTTCGAGCGTCTCGCCGACCGGGTCGCGGAGGTCGGCGATCTCCTCGACGCTGCGGGCCATCTTCTCGATCCGCTCGGCGGTCAGGGTCAGGCGGTCGATCATGGCCGAGGTGAGGCCGGCCTGCTCGGCGGCGGCGAGGTCGGCGGCGTTCGCTTTCCGGATCGTCTCGGACGCTGCGCGGAGGCCGGCGGCCATGGCCCGCAGGGCGGCGTTCTTGGCGGCGGTGCCGGTGACGGCGAGTTGCCTGGCGGCTGCGCGGGCGCGGCGGCCGAGGGCCTGAGCCGCCTGCGACCAGTCGGTCGGGGGCATGAAGGCGTCTCCTTACGGGGTGGGCGGCTTCTCGTTGTGCTTCTCGAGGTTGAAGTTGACCGTGGGCAGCGGCTTGACCAGTTTGACGCCGGGCGGCAGACCGACGAGGACCGGTTCACGGGGCAGCCAGGAGCCCGGGTTGGGCTTGTCGTCCGCCGTCAGGATGAGTTGGACGCGGACATCCTGGGGCTTGAGGCGTTCGACGGCCGAGGTGGGCCCTTCGACCTCCAACTCGACCCACCGTTCGGCCTCGGGCTGGAAGACGATGCGGTAGCGGTTCAGCATTTCGGGCGGGGCCGAGATGAGGATCGGCAGCCGCCCGATCATCTTCTTGGTGACCGCGGATTCCAGCGGGGCGCTGACCTTGACGGTGGGCGGGTCGAACGTGGCGTCGATGCCGTCGGGCCCGCCCAGGCGGCGGTCGAGCGTGACCTCCTGCTCTACCTTCAGGCTCTCGGGAACCACGTCGATGTCAAGGGGGGCCACGACGAAGTGGTTCGACTTGGGCAGTCTGTCGAGGTCGGCCTCCGCGACGCGGGCCGTGACCTCGGGCGGGTCGGCGGTTGCGGCCTTCGCGACGGCGCCGGTTACCTGGACGACGACGCGGACCTTCCTGACGGTGACGAGGCGGCTGGCGTTCGCGTAGATCTTGCCGTCGAACGTGCCGCCTCGCTCGTCCCGAATTCCGGTAACAGAGATATTGCGATCAATCCAATGCCGGAACCCGTCGCGCGCCGGAAGGATCAGGAGGTCGGATTTCAGTTCGGCCTCTGTCAGGTTGAAGCGACAGACCTTCTGTTCCGGCGCGGCCCTCAGGGCCTGGAGTTCTCCTTTGGGACCAACGAAGGTGACGGTCAGTTGCTTGGGGTTGACGTTGCTGATGCGGAACCCGGCCGGCCCCTTGATGCGGACCGGCACGAGGTCCTCGCCGGTGTCGGTCTGTTCGAGGTCGGCCCAGACCCAGATGGCGATGGTCAGGACGGCGACGGCCAGGAATGTGCGTATGCGTTCGGTCATGGGGCGGTCGTGTCGGTCAACTCATCCGGTTCGGGGTGCTTGGCCGTGTCGTCTTCGGCCAGCGAGTGCTCGGTAAGCGTGGCCTCGGCGCCGCGCAGGAGTTCGGTCAATCGTTGCTTGAGCACCTCGGGCGAGACGGCGGCTTCCAGGCGGCCGCCTTCGGCCAGCGAGATGTTGCCGGTCTCTTCGCTGACGACGACGACGGCGGCGTCGGTTTCCTCCGAGAGCCCGATGGCGGCGCGATGTCGGGTGCCAAGCCGGGGGTCGGGGATGGCGTGGTGCGAGAGGGGGAACTCGCATCCGGCGGCGGCGATGCGGCCGCCTCGAATCACCACGCCCATGTCGTGCAGGGGGGAGCCGGGCCAGAAAATCGTCGTCAGCAGGTCGCTCGTCAAGACGGCGTCCATGCGGGTGCCCGTCTCGATGAGTCCGCCGAGGCGCGTTTCGCGTTCCACGGCAATGATGGCGCCGATCTTGTTGCGGCTGAGGGCGGTGGCCGACCGGACGATCTGGTCGACGAAGGCCGAGGCGCCTTCCTTCAGGAAGAAGCGGAACAGCGGATTCTCGCCCAGCCGCATCAGGCTTCGCCTCAGTTCCGGCTGGAAGATGATGATGGCCAGGATGGCCAGCGTCGAAATCAGCGGCTGCCCAATCTGTCCGAGACGGCCCAGTTGCAGATACTCCGACAGCAGGCGGAGCAGGACGAAGCCCGTCACGAGGAGGAACGCGAACCCCCGGACGACGCGGGCGCCGCGCGTGCCTCTCAGGCCCCGGTAGATCAGGTAGACGAGCAGGGCCATGACGGCGAACTCGATCACGTCGGTCCACCCGAACGTCTCGTACGTCCGCCCGAGGTAGTTGAGGATGTCGGTCATGACGGGTTCTCGTTCACGTGGGCGACGGCGGCGGCGACGGCCAGCGCCTGGCGTACCTGACGGACGTCGTGGACGCGCAGCAGGAGCGCCCCGGCTGCGGCGGCCAGGCTGCAGGCGGCGGCGGTTCCGAAGACGCGCTCGGACGGCGCCGGGACGTCGGCCAGTTCACCGATGAAGCGTTTGCGGCTGGGGCCGACCAGCACCGGAACGCCGAGCGTCCGAAACTGACCCAGCCGCGCAAGAATCTCGACGTTGTGTTGAAGCGTTTTGCCGAAGCCGATGCCGGGGTCGATGATGATGCCGTCCTCGGGTACGCCGGCGTCGGCGGCGATTTGCATCCCACGCCGCAGGTACCGGCAGATGTCGGCCATCAGGTGATCGTAGTGCGGATGGTCTTGCATCGAGCGCGGGTCGCCGAGCATGTGCATGATGACGACGCCCGACCCGGTCTCGGCAACGGCTTCGGCCATGCCGGGGTCGCCCTGGAGGCCGGTGACGTCGTTGACCAGGCAGGCGCCTGCGGCCACGGCTTCGCGTGCGACGCGGGCGTGGCGCGTATCGATGCTGATGGGGGCGTCGATGCGCGAGGCGAGCGTCTCGACGACCGGCAGGACGCGGGCCAGTTCCTCTGCTTCCTCGACGGGTCGGCTCCCCGGTCGGGTGGACTCACCGCCCACGTCGATGATGTCGGCGCCTTCGTCGAGGAGGCGTTCGGCATGGGCGACGGCGCTGCTCGATTCGAGCCACCGTCCGCCGTCGCTGAAACTGTCGGGCGTCACGTTGAGGATTCCCATGACGGCCGGTTCCGGCCCCACGGCCAGCCGCCGGTCGCCCATGCGTATCTCGAAATGGGTGCGGGCGTAACCGGCGAGGGCGTGCCGGATCTCGTCGCCGACGGCGGCGGCGTCGGGCGATGCGTCGGCGAGTTGCGCGAGGAGCGTCTCGAGGCGGCTCCGGGAGCCGATGAGGACGATGCCGCCGGCCGCTGCCCCGGCCGCGCCCTGCGGTCGGACCACGTTGCCGCCGGCCCGGAGCATCGCGGCCTGGAGCAGGTCGGCCAGCGCCCCGGGGAGGTTCTCGAGGGCCAGCGCGACGGTGTTGCTGCGGGTGAGCACGTCTTCGGGTGGGGGCGCAGCGTCGGGGTGGCCCATCTCGTCGAGGATGGGCCTGACATTTGCTGCCGCGATGATTCGGGCGTTCAGGCTCCGATGGGGCACGGCGCGGTCCCTCGCGCTGCTACGGCGTCGGCGCCGACTCGGGGTCCGGTGCGTCGAGACTGGTAGCGAGGTCGTCTCCGATAACCTTCTTGACCTCATCGGCGGTCATGACCTCGCGTTTCATCAGTTCCTCGGCGACGCGTTGAAGGGCCTGGCGGTTCTGTTCGAGCCGCTTTCTGGCGTCGGCGAACTCGGCGCCGATGATGGTCTGGACCTCGGCGTCGATCTCGTGTGCGGTGGCGTCGCTATGTTGCCTGGGGGCGTAGACGTCGGCGCCCCAGGGTGTCTGCTCTTCGGGGGCGGCATAGCGGATGGGCCCGATGCGGTCGCTCATGCCCCAGTCGCAGACCATGCGTCGGGCGAGTTCGGTGGCGCGGCGGATGTCGTCGGAGGCTCCGGAGGTGATATCGTCGCAGAACAGTTCCTCGGCGATGCGGCCGGCAAAGGCCACCTCGATCTGGCCGAGGCACTGTTTGCGGCTGATGGTGTGGCGGTCCTTCTCCGGCAGGAACATCGTCGCCCCGAGCGTCATGCCGCGCGGGATGATGCTGACCTTGTGCAGCGGCTCGACGTGGGGTTGGAGTATGAGTGACATGAGAACGTGTCCGGCCTCGTGGTAGGCGGCGAGTCGTCGTTCCTCCTCGTCCATGGCGCGGCTGCGTTTGGTGCGTCCCCACCGGACCTTGTCGCGTGCCTCTTCGAGGTCGTCTTGCTCGACGGTGTTCTTGTTGAGCATGGTGGCGCCGATGGCGGCCTCGTTGATGATGGCAGCCAGGTCGGCCCCGCTGAAGCCCGGCGTGCCGCGCGCCACCACCGAGAGGTCCACGGCGGGGTCCGCCTTGATGTTTTTGGCGTGGACCTTGAGGATGGCCTCGCGTTCGTTGATGTCGGGCAGGCTGACGACGACCTCGCGGTCGAAGCGGCCGGGGCGACGCAGGGCCGGGTCGAGGACGTCGGGCCGGTTGGTGGCCCCGATGATGATGACCTGGGTGCTGGTCTCGAAGCCGTCCATCTCGACGAGGATGGCGTTGAGGGTCTGTTCGCGTTCGTCGTGTCCGCCGGTGTATCCCATGCCGCGTTTTCGGCCGACGGCGTCGATCTCATCGAGGAAGATGATGCAGGGGCTCGACTCCTTGGCCATGCGGAAGAGGTCGCGGACGCGGCTGGCGCCGACGCCGACGAACATCTCGACGAAGTCCGACCCGCTGATGGAGAAGAACGGGACGTTGGCCTCTCCGGCGATGGCCTTCGCGAGGAGGGTCTTGCCCGAGCCGGGCGGGCCGACCAGCATCACGCCGCGCGGTATCCGCCCGCCGAGGACGCGGAACCGCTCCGGCTCACGCAGGAACTCGACGATTTCCTTGACCTCTTCCTTGGCGTCCTCGATGCCGGCCACGTCCTCGAAGGTCACCTTGACGAGTTCCTTCTTGACCAGGCGTGCGCGGCTGCGTCCGAAACTGAGGACGCCGCCCGGTCCGGAGGCCGACCGCATCTGCCGCGAGATGAAGAACCAGATGACCATCACCACCAGGATGAGCGGCAGAAAACTGTAGATGAAGGTCTGCAAGTACGGCGGGTCGGCGGGGACGAAACTGCGGTTCTTCTCGTCGCGGAACACGGCCCGCAGTTTCTCGCTCTCGGTGAGTCGCTCGGCGAAGCGAAACACCTCGCCGTCGTGCAGGTGGACGGTGAACTCCTTGCTGCTGAACTCGTTGAGCCACTCGCCCGGCTTGATCTTGCCGTGGACGATGTTGCCGTGGACCCAGAGGTACTGGATGGCGTCGGGTTTGGCGAGAAGGCGTTCGAGGTCGTCGCGCGAAAACTCGGTGCCGTCGGTCCAACTGCGGGTAATGAGCCAGACGGCGAGCACGGCCAGGGCGATGATGATGGCCCAGCCCAGCAGGCCGCGCAGGCGCGGCACGGATGGCTGGCCTTCCGGTTCGCCCTGTTTGTCGTCGAAGTTGTTTCGGCTCATCGTATGGTTGGCTTTGGGCGGCGAGTGCCGGGCGGCGGCGCGGTGCGTCATGCGGCCGCGGAGGCGATCACCAGTCCTTTTCCATTGCCTCGACAATGCGTTCCGCGAGACGGCTTGTGGCCTCGACGGTGGCCGAGTCCTGCGTCTCGCCGATGGCTTGTGCGTGGGTGGCGGCCCCGGAGATGCGGTCGCGCCGCTTGAGGATCTCGCCCGTCCGGAGGTCTTTCCACTCGAACCAGCAGGTGATGGTCACCTGGATGTTCTGCGGCCGGTCGGTGTCGGTGTCTTCCGTCAGGACGGGCGCGTAGAGCCTGGTGATCTCGCCGCGCAACTCCGTGTCGGCCCGTTTGCGGTCGTGGACCACCTTGTACGGCGTCCGGAGTTCAATGAACTTGACGACTTGGCGTGTCAGGTCGAATTCGAGTTCTCTGCGGAACTCCTTGGAGGCGAAGATGGGGACGGCGACCGTCCGGACGTCGCTCCGGTGGAGCGGCTGCATCGAGTAGCCGCAACCCGCCGCCAGCACGGCACCCGCCGAGAGAACCAGCGTTACAGCCCGCACGGTGTTCACTGGGTTGGCTCCTGTTGGTCGGCCTCGTCGGCCGGGGTTTCGGGTTCGTGGTTTGACCTCTTCGGGCCGGCGAACTGGGGCGGCGGCCCGGCCTGAACGGGAGAGGCCAGGAACTGCCCGGCCTTCCCGCTCCACGGCGAGTCGGCGAAGCGTTCGCGCAATCGCTCGGCGTAGAAGGCCGCCGCCAGCGGTTCTTGGGCACGGTGGTACCGCGCGGCGATCTCGTAGAGCGCCTGGGCCTGCGTGTCGCGCACCTGGACGATGAGTTCCGGGACGCCCTGGCGTGCGGCCTCGTCCGGGAACTTCTTCAGATACTGTCTCAGCCGGTCGTGCGCCAGCCGCAGACTGGTTGTATCATACCGTGGACCTCCGCAGTTTTCGATAGCGCACTTGGCCCTCTGGAGTTCGGCGTGGAGGATGGCGTCTCCGTTGGGATACTCGCGGCAGTACTTGTCGTAGTAGTCATCGGCCTCGGTCCACTTGCGTTTCGACCAGTAGTAGTCGGCGATTCGCAGGACGACGTCGTCGGCCAGGTTGCCGGCCGGCTGATGCTCGTAGACGCGGCGGAGGATTTCGATGGCCTCATCTTCGCCCGACAGAAGGGGAATGCCGAGGATGCGACGGCGCACCGGGCCGAGAAACAACTCGGCGATCTCAATCTCCTTCAGCAGCGCGTCGCGGTAGTGGATGCTGCCGGCGTACTGGGTGATAAGGTCCTCGTACTGCTCGTACGCCTTGTAGTACTCCTTCCGCTCGAACAGGGAGCCTCCCCGGAGCCAGATGGCCTCTTCGCGGTGGGGCGACTCGGGGTAGTCCTTGATGAGTTTCTTGAAGTCCTTCTCGGCGGAGCGGTGGTTCCCGGCGTCGAGTTTGGCACTGGCCGCCTCGAAGAGAACCTTGTCGGCGTTCGGGTCGGCTTGGCGTTTCCACCACCGGCGCTTCCACCACGGCGTATCGGCGTCGGCCGGCTCTTCCGTCTCGGTCGGCGTCGGAGCGGGAGGCCTGGCTTTGGGCGGCGCGGGGGTCTTGAGTCGCGGCGCGGGCAACGTCGCTTTCGGTGCAGGCGGTGCGGGCTCCTTCGGCTTCGGAGTTGGCGGAATGGGTTCAGCCGGCGGTCTGGTCGACGGCTCGGTCGGTGTTTTGGGCGACGTCTTGGGCG
>CAZEBQ010000080.1:8346-14160 GCA_964510295.1 uncultured Anaerolineales bacterium
TTGGGCGACGTCTTGGGCGGGGCCGGAGGAGGCTCGGACGGCTTCAGGTACGTCCACCGGCCGTCGCGCCAGACCCACCCCGCCTGGACGGCGACCCCGCAGCCCAGGAGCAGTCCAACGACCGTCAACCCGATGGCGGCACGTCGCACGCCGCTTGTCCTTTCGTCTCGGTCAGCCATTCCGTGTTTCGGCCGCACCCGCCCTGGCTGCGGCGGCGATTATTATACCGTTTCAGCGGCAGTTGCACAAGTCACCGCGGTGACCTTCCCAGGCCGCCGCGCGGTTTGTGCAAGGGGCTCTTCAGCGGCGGCTGAGTAGTTAAACGTATCTGACGGCCGAGAGTTCTTTTCCAGCCAGTTCAACGGTGCTGGCGGCCAGGACGTCGCGCATCTGCCCGGCGGTGACCCGGCTGAGGCGTACGCGCCGGACCTCGGCCCAATCGGCGTCGGCGAGAAACGCCATGGCCTGGGCGGTCTTGGCGGTCAGGCGATGGATTTTGCCTTTACCCTCGGGGCGGCACTGGGGGCAGACCGGTCCGCCGAGGCCGGCACTGTATTCGAGGGGTTTCCCTTTGTCGAGCGGCTGGTCGCATTCGACGCACCGGCTCATGTCGTGCCCGTATCCGAGGAGCGCCAGCAACCGCCATGCGAAGGCGAACGCGACGGCCTGGCTCGCTTCGGCCTCGGCCTCGGCCAGCAACCCGAGGGTTTGGGCGACGAGGTCGAAGACGGGCGGCTGGGGGTCGAGGTCCGGCACCAGGGCCATGACCAGTTCCGTGGCGAGCGACGCCCCGTAGAACGCCGGCAGGCTGCGGCGGAGACCGTTGAGGCGGTCCGTCTCGTACAGTTCCATCAGCGTGGCGAGGTGGTTCGGGTTGCGGAGGCTGAAGACGGCCTCGCCGAACGTCCACTGGTCGAGGGGTCCGCTGAACGGGTTCTGTCCGCGTTTGGATCCCTTGGCCAGGCACCTGAGCCGGCCCACGTCGCGGGCCAGGAGTTCCACGATCTGGCTGGTCTCGCTCCAGTCGCGGCACCTGAGCAGCAGGACGGTGGATTTGTGGACGGGCACCGGTGTCTTCCCTCACGGCTGGGTGGCGGTGGCCAAGTCGATTCTGAGCCGGGTGATCCGCCGCGGTTCGGCCTCCAGCACGGTGACCCGGAGGCCGTTGTGTTCGAGGGATTCGCCGGCCTTCGGAATGGCGCCGAGGCGGCTGAGGACGAACCCGCCGACGGTTTCGTAGTCGTCGTCTTCGGGCAGGTCCAGGCCCAGTTCATCGTTCAGTTCGTCGATATGGACGCGTGCCTCGACCTCGAAGGCGTGCTCGGCGACGCGGCGGATTGCCTTCGGCGGTTCCGGCTCGTACTCGTCGACGATCTCGCCGACGATCTCCTCAACGACGTCCTCGATGGTCACCAGGCCCGACGTGCCGCCGTATTCGTCCAACACGATGGCCATGTGAACCTGGTTGACCTGGAACTCGCGGAGCAGTTCGTCGAGCGGTTTGGTTTCCGGCACGAACAGGGCGTCGCGCATCAGGTTCTCGACGGTCAGATGGTCGGCGTTCTCGTCGCCGGCGCAGTCGAGGAGGTCCTTGGCGTAAAGGATGCCGACGATGGTGTCGAGGTTGCCTCGGGTGGCGGGGATGCGGCTGTAGCCGGAGTCGGCGATGAGGCGTCGGGCGGTTTCGACGCGCTCGTGGGCGTCGAGGCTGACGATGTCGGTGCGCGGCGTCATGATCTGGCTGGCGTCGGCGCGCCGGAACTTGAGGATGTTCTCGATCATGTCGACCTGGTCTTCTTCGATGGTGCCCTCGCGTTCGCCCTCGTCGGCAACGCTGACGATCTTCTCCTCGATGTCGCTCTGCGGGGTCGCATCCTTCGGCACGCCCGCCAGCCGCCGCACCAGACCGTCGAACAGCCGCAACACGGCCAGGAGCGGGGCCAGGACGGTGCGGCAGAGATGGCAAAGTGGCAGGACTCGGGCCAGGACGCTCTCGGCGGCGCAGGTCGCCCACGCCAGGGGGATGACGCCGGCCGCCACCACGCCGACGACGGCCGCCACCGCCCCGCCGATCAGCCAGCCCGCCGGACCCGGGCCGAACCGGTCCGTCGCCCACATCTCCGCCAGCACCACCAGCGCCACCAGACTGACGACGTGGAGCGACCGGGTCATCCGAAGCAGGTCGCCGTGATGCTCGGACAGGCGCGCGAGTTCGGCCAGGCGGCCGGTGCGCTGGAGCGCCTCCTCGAGCCGGGCCCGAGAGAACGAGCGGAGGGCGTTATGGGCCAGCGCGAAGAAGAGAGCGAATCCGGTTGCCGCCAGACCAAGTGCCAACCATAGGTAGGGCTGCAAACGGGTCCTCCTACTGAACCAACGGCCGGCCGGCGTACACGCACGGAAACCCGAACTCGGCCAGCAGGGCGTCTTCCCGGGCGTGCATGCGTCTGGCGTCCTGCGGTGTACGGTCGTCGTAGCCGATCAGGTGGAGGAGTCCGTGCACGAGGTACAGGAGCAGTTCGGCCTCGGGGTTGCCGTGGATGGCCTTGGCCTGTTCGAGGGCGCGTTCGGCCGAGGCAATGATCTCGCCGTTGATGCCACCGTTGTTGCCGACGTGACCGCCGGGCCAGTCGAGGTCTTCCAGGGGGAAACTGATCACGTCGGTGGTGGCGTCGCGGTCGAGATACTCGTTGCTGAGGTCGCGGATGTGCCGGTTGTCCGTCAGGACGATGCTGAGGCTCTTGGCCGACCGGCCCTCTTCCTTGATGACGTGTCGGACGATCCGGAGAATGAGTTTCTTATCGAGGTTGACGTGATCCTGTAGATCCGTGATCTCGATCTTGGCCATGGCTACCGGTGCCCTTGTGTGTGTCTCCCGGCCAGCGGGTCGCCGGACGGCATCACCGGCATCCGGCGTCCGCCCGCCGACTGGGTGCGTCAATCCTGTTTGGGGGCAGGCGCGTCGGGCTCCTGCGTCTGCGTGTCAGCCCCCGTGTCGTGGGCGTCGTGCTTCGGGGCGGCGTCGCCCTCGGCTGCCGTCCCGTCGTCGCCGCCGACCTCGTCCTGCGACGGGTAAGGCACGCGCCCATGATAAACCGAAAGGAGGGTCTTCGTCAAGGTCTCCTCGATCTTGTGAAGGTTGTTCAGCGTCAGGCTGGAGTTGTCGAGTTGGCCCTCCAGCAGCCGTTTCATAATCATATCGTGCACGGTTGTGCCGACGCGGGTGGCGGTCTGCTCCTTGAGGCTGCGGGTCGCGCCTTCGGCGGCGTCGGCCAACATGACGATGGCGGTCTCGGGGCTCCGCGGCTTGGGCCCGGCGTAGCGGTAGTCGGATTCGTCGGGGGGATCCTCGCCGGCCTCCCGGGCCTGCTGCTTGGCCTCGTGGTAGAAGTACTCCATGCAGGTGGTGCCGTGGTGCTCGGCGATGAAGTCCTTGATAACGGGCGGCAGTCCGAGACGGTCGGCCATCTCCCGGCCGTCCTTGACGTGGCTCATGATGATGAGGCGGCTCATGGCGGGTGTCAGCCCGCCGTGGGCCTTCTCGCCCTGCTGATCGTTCTCGACGAAATACCGCGGCTTGTTGGCCTTGCCGATGTCGTGGAAATAGGCGCCGACGCGGGCGAGCAGACCGTTTGCGCCGATGGCCTCGGCGGCCGCCTCGCTCAGCGTCCCGATCAGCAGGCTGTGGGCGTAGGTGCCGGGGGCCTCCAGCGCCAGACGTTTCAGGGCCGGCTGGTTGACGTCGCATAGTTCCAGCAGGCTGATGTTCGTGACGATGCCGAAGAGCCGTTCGATGCCGGGCAGCATCGCCAGCATCACGATGCCGGCCGCCAGACCGGCGCAGAAGCAGAGGAACGACGGCCAGAGAACGGTGGGCGGCACCATCGCGAGCGGCAGGTCGGCGTGGTCCAGACGCCAGAACGCCAGACTGCTGCGCACCACCAGGAAGACGAGGCCCGCCAGGGCGCCGACCTTGATGAGTTTCGACCGGTTGTTGATCTCGCCCAGGGCCAGGATGCCGATGCCGGTGCCGGCCACCGTCATCATGGCCCAGCCCAGGTCGGCCCGCGTGGCGACCGACACGAGCAGCACGAGCGTCCACACCATCGTCAGGGCGAACGTCTGGCTGTAGGCGATGGCCACGATCATGCCGGCCGCCGTCACGAGGAACGTGCTGACAGCCGCCGGTCCGGCGGCCGCGCCGCCCCCTTGCGCCGCCAACTTCGACGTGCCCACCACCACCAGCGACAGGATGACGAGCATCAGGCTCCGCGGGACGCTCCGGGCAATGTGCGCCTGGAAGCGAGCGGTGTAACCCGCCTGGAGCGACACGAGGACGAGCAGAATCGCCACGGCGCTGACCCATGCCAGGGCGGTTCGCGGCCACCTCAGCCGCCCCAGGTGCGCCTCCTGCTCCTGGTTGAGGACCTCCAGGTTGGCCTCGGTGATGGCCGCACCCGCCTCGACAAGCGTCGTGCCGGCCTTGTGCAGAACGGGCACGGGCCGGACCTTGCGTTTGACATCGGCGCGGCCGTTCTCGGTCTTGGGCTGGTCGTAGACGAGCGTGGGGCCGATGCGGGGCGCCATGGTGACGGCCAGCAGAGCGACGCCCGAACTGCCGAACACCGGCTTCAGTGCCGGCTCGATCAGGCGCCGGATCCGCGACTGGACGGTGTCGGTTTGGGTCAGGATCGTGATCTTATCGAGCCCCACGGTCTGGTCGCCCTCGGGCAACTGGACGACGATCTCGGCGGTCGGCTCTTCGAGGACGGGCGCGGTATCCGGCGAGAGCCCGGCGGGCAGTTGCTTGCGGATGTCGCGGAACCGGGCGACGCGCACCAAGGCCCGCTGGTAGTCCTCGGTCCGGATGATCGGCAGGCTGAGCGGTTTGGCGAGGGCGGCGGCGGCTTGGGCGATGGCTTCCTGAACCGCCGCCAGGTTGGCCGCGCTCTCGCCCAGGGCCGTCTTGACGGCGGCGAACATGCCGGCGTCCACCTTCCATGCGTCGCGGGAGGCGGCGGGGAGTTCCTTGAACGTCTTGGCTTTGATGATCTCGTCGGTCAGCGCCAGCAGATTCTCTCGCATCGCAATCGCCTGCCGCGCGTCCGGGCTGTACACGCCCGGCACCCGCAGCAGGGCCGTCAGTTCCTTCACGTCGGCGGTGACCTGGCGGTCGATGTACTCGAAGTCGACGCGCGCCAGGATCGGGTGGACCGTCCGTTCGCCCTTGCGCAACGGCAGGGGCGGCCGCGGCATCTGGACGATCAGCAGCAGGGCTGCCACAAAGACGAGCGGCAAGGCCAACCGCCTGCGGACCTGGGAGGATTTCAGGTGGTCGTACCAGGGCACCACGCCCTCGGGCCGGAGCCGGTCAACCCGCCTCGGTTTGGACCGTCTGCGATTCCATCGGGCCATGGGTTATTCCTGCTCGGCCGTCTTGGCCTTGCGTGGCGTGCGTTGGCGCGGCGAGCGGTCCTCGGTGCCTCGCTCGCCGTGTTCGTAGGCATCGACGATTTCCTGAACGAGCCGGTGGCGGACGATATCGCCGCGCGTCAGTTCCACCAGTTCGATGCCGTCGATGCCGGCCAGTTTTTCCCAGGCGTCCACGAGTCCGCTCTTGCGGCCGGCTTCAAGGTCCACCTGCGTGATGTCGCCGGTGACGACCATCTTCGATCGCATACCCATGCGCGTCAGGAACATCTTCATCTGGGCGGTGGTGGCGTTCTGGGCTTCATCCAGGATGATGTAGGCGTCGTTCAGCGTCCGCCCTCGCATGTAGGCCAGGGGAATGACCTCGATGACGTCGGTCTCGATATA
>CAZEBQ010000081.1:0-12821 GCA_964510295.1 uncultured Anaerolineales bacterium
CCGGGGCCGGTGCAGTAGGAGTAGTCGTACATCAGTCCGGCCGTCATATCCATGAGGCTCTTGAACGTCATGCCGACGGTCCCGCCGTTGATGTCGCCGTCGATGCCCCCCCGCCGTCGGTCGCGGCTACTGGCATAGTTGTAGGTCAGGAACGGGGTAAGGTTGCGCATCCAGGGGCTTTCGACCGCGGCCGGTTCCGGTGCCTCGTCGTCGGCGGCAGCGTGAATCGCATCCCCGTACGACAACCGGTAGTCAATGGTCTTGTCGATCGCCACCTTCGGAAGGCGGAAACTCGGCAGCGACGCGCTGTCGGCAGAGCGCCACTGTGCGATGGCCATCCGATCTTCCGAGGCATACGCCGCCGATGCGACACACAGACTCACGACCCAAGCCAGGCCGATTACGCGCGTCCTCATCGCTGCGTCTCCTTTCCTTGCCCAAGCCACGACACACTCTCCGCGCCATCCCTAGAAAAGTGAACCATTCTGTGTCTGAATTCGCAAGGCTTTTTTTTGAAAAAAACCTGCCTTCTCCCAACCGTTGTATCGGCTTGCGGGAAGGACGGCGGCCACTTCTTCCGGCCGAGCCGTGTGGATCAGCCCACGAGTGCATCCCATCCCTTTTGGACCGACAGTCTGGCAAAAAGCCCGGCCATCACAATCAGGATGACCGCACAGCCGATGAGCAGCCCTTTGTAGAGCCGTCCCTGAAGGTACCGTCGGCCGCGGCTGACACCGAACGAGACGAGGCTGTACCAGCCGAGGTCGCCGCTGATATGGCCGGTGAAGAAGACGATCAGCCCGAGCCAGCCGGCCACCCGTGCGTCGCTGATGATGCCGGCGCCGATCGTGCCCCACCACAAGTACCAGTACGGGTTCAGGAGGCTGGTGACGGCTCCCGACGGCACGGCGCCGAGGCGCAGCACGCCGCCCTGTTCGGCCTCCGGGTCGTCCACGTGGCGTGTCTGGCGCAACATGCCGACCGCCATCCAGGCCATGGCCACGGACCCGACGCATCCGACGGTCATGGCGATCGCGTCGCTCCGGATCGCCTCGCGGAGTCCCCAATAAATCAGCACAGCAAGCGGCAGTTCAACAATGCCGTGACCGAGGACAACCAGCGGGCCGAACCAGAACCCCTTCCGCCGGCTCCCCGCCAGGGTAACGGCAAGCACAGGCCCCGGCATCAGCGCGCCGGAGAGGGCTGCAACGAAACTGATGAGCGCCAAACCTGCCAGTTTCAGGGCCAAGGCGGTCTCCTTCAGGGCGCCGAATTGTAGTCGTCACCTCTCGGCGAAGGCAATGGCCAACCGCAGGATGGCGGATATCTGCGGCCTCGGAGTACGTGTTTAACGTGCCGCGAGGAGGAATATTCCGTTACCATCGTGGAACCCCCTTGGCAATTCCCAAGACCGTGTGTATAATATGCTCCGGGATTGCCGATAAACGCCTGCAGGAGCCGAGGGGCTTTCGCACAGCCGCTGAGGTGGTTCGCCGTGAATCATGAGTTGAAGCGTGAAGCCCACGCTGAGTTCTGCGACTGGGCAGCAACGTACGATGCGCACTGGCTCAACCAGTTTCTTTTTGAGCCCTCGCACCGTCTGCTGATGCGCGAGATGAAAGCAACGCCGCCCGGCCGCATTCTCGACGTCGGCTGCGGCACGGGCGAACTGGCCAGCCGTCTCGCCCGGCGTGGGTGGCGGGTCATCGGCCTGGACCTGTGCGAGCCGATGCTCCACCGAGCCCGCTTCAAGTTGAACGGTCACGCCGGGAGCGTGCGGCTGGCGGTGGCCGACAGCGAGCACGTTCCGTTTGCCGACGGGACCTTCGACGCGGTCACGTGCGCCAACTCGTTCCACCATTACCCGCGCCAGGACGCGGTGATTCACGAGTTGCATCGCGTGCTGAAGCCCGGCGGCCAACTGTTCCTGCTGGACGGCTGGCCCGACCAGTTCATCGGGCGTATCGTGTACGACATGATCATTACCCGCGTGGAGGGGGGGCAGGTCTGGCACCGTGAGTCGCGCGCGGTCCAGGCCATGTTCGCAAACGCCGGCTTCGAGCGTGTCAGCCAAAGGCGGACCTACTCCCTGTTTCCCATCCTCCTGACGCGGGGCTCCGTTCCCCAATAGGGACGCCGCGCCGGTCGAGACTCCATGATGGACGAACCCACCAACTGGTTGCCCGTGGCACGTTCAGCCGGTCGCCGGTCGTCTTTTCCGTCCCGGCCGGCGTTTGCGCTGATCGGCGTGTGCGCTGTGGTCGGGGCCGCCCTCTGCGCCGAGACGCCTGGGCCGAAGCCGATCCCAAGCACCCCGTCGCCGGTCTACCCCAAGGGGCTCAAGGAGATGGAGCCCCTTGCAAAGAAGGAGCCACTCCGTTTGTTGCAGACAGCCCGCGACTGGTACGATGCGCGGATTGTCGGTTACACGTGCCGGTTCCAGAAGATCGAGAACATCGGCGGCAAACTTCACAAGCCCGAGACGATGCGCATGATATTCCGCAAGGCGCCTTTCAGCATCTACCTGAAATGGGTCACCGAACCACGCAAGGATCAGGAGGTTATCTACGTCGACGGCGCCCACAAGGGCAAGGCGGTCGTTCATCCGCCCGGCCTCCTCGGTCTCCTGTTCCGGAAGGTCTCGGTCGACCCGCGCGGCAGCCTGGCCATGAAACATAGCCGCCGGCCCGTCACGATGGTCGGCATCGGCAACATGCTCTCGCTGGTCACACGCCAGAGCGAGGAAGCCAACGCCAAAGGCGACCTGACGCTGACCTACGAAGGCATCCGGCACGACGGCGGCCGGCCCTCCTATGTCTTCAAGCGCGTGCTGCCTGAAAAGAAGGGCTACCCGTGCGACGTGCTCATCATCTACATCGACGTCGAGTACCTCCTGTGCGTTCGCACGGACGCCTATGACTGGGGCGGCGAACTCCTCAGCCACTATTTCTACACCGACCTCGCCGTGAATCCGGGCGTCACCGACGACGACTTTGACCCGGACAACCGCGCCTACGGGTACCGTCTGTTCTGAGAGGCCATGGGGGCGTTTGCCGACATCGAGGCCGTGCTGTTCGATCTGGGCGGCACGCTGGCCCACTATCCCGTGCCGAGCCTGCCGGTAATCGTGGGCCGATGCGCAGAGGGGCTCCTCCGAGGCGTGCTCGTTGGCGCCGACGGGCGTTCACCCCCGGCAGCCGCCGTTCCCGGTCCCCAAGAAGCCCAGGCCCGTCGGCGTACGCCGCAGCCGGACAGTCCGCTCCCCCACCGTGCTGCGGCGGCCATCCGCCGCATCATCCGCAGTCTCAGCGGCCGCACCCTGCCCAACATGGGCGAGATGTGCGCGCGACACCTCATGGCCAACGCCAGGCTGTTCGACGACTCGCTGCCGACCTTGCGGGCCCTGCGACACCGGGGCTACCGGCTGGGACTGGTCTCGAACACTCCGTGGGGCACGCCGGACTACCTCTGGGTGGGGCAACTGGAGCGCTTTGCACTGGCACCGCTGTTCGATGCGGCCTGCTTCTCGAGCGACGTGGGATTCCGCAAACCCGATGCCCGCATCTTCCAGACCGCCCTGGAACGGCTGGGCGCACCGGTCCGACACGCGGTGTTCGTCGGGGACGACCCGGCGGCCGATGTCGCCGGGGCCGCAACGATGGGCATCCGCACCGTCCTCATCGCCCGCGACGGCCACGCGCCCGACCAGAACCGCCCGACGCCGGACCTGCGCATCGAGACCCTCACCGAACTGCTCGACCACCTGCCGGGAACCCACAAAACCGTTGACACGTCCATCAGCCCCGCGTAGCCTGTTTGCTTCTTTGTACCTTTCAGCGGCGGACGCCGGGGGCGGCTCGTCTGCCGGTTCCACAGCACGAAAGGCGCCCATGGCACACGACGTAACCTTGGTTCTTGGCGACGGCACGGGGCCCTCGCTGGCGGAGGCCACGCGCAACGTCATCGACGCCACCGGCGCACCCATCGAATGGGACGTCCAGGAAGCCGGACTCGACTGCCTCCAGCAGTACGGCACGCCCCTGCCCGACGCCCTCATGGAAAGCATCAAACGCACCGGCGTGGCACTGAAGGCGCCCATCACGACGCCCGTCGGGAAAGGGTTCCGAAGCGTCAACGTTCACCTGCGGCAGACATTCAACCTGTACGCGTGCCTGCGGCCGTGCAAATCGTATCCCGGCGTCCGCAGCCGCTACCAGGATATCGACCTGGTCCTGGTCCGCGAGAACACCGAGGACCTGTACGCCGGCGTCGAGTTCCAGAAGGGCGACGACGCCACCCGGACGCTCCACCGGACGATCAACGAACTCTCGACTGACAAGACGATCCGGACCGGCGAGGCAACCACCGGCATCAGCATCAAGCCGATCAGCGTTGAGGCCACGGAGCGGATTCACCACTTCGCGTTCCGCTACGCCCGCGAACACCGACGCAAAAAGGTCACCACCGTCCACAAGGCCAACATCATGAAGTACTCCGACGGGCTGTGGCTGGAGGTGGCACGCGAGGTGGCCAAGGCCTATCAGGACATCGAGTTCGAGGACCGCATCGTCGACAACATGTGTATGCAACTCATCCAGAAGCCCGAACTGTACGACGTGCTGGTCCTGCCGAACCTGTACGGCGACATCCTGAGCGACCTGTGCGCGGGTCTGGTCGGCGGCCTCGGCGTTGCGCCGGGCGCCAACATCGGCGACCACGGCGCCATCTTCGAGGCCACGCACGGCTCGGCCCCGAAGTACACGGGCCAGAACAAGGTCAACCCCACGGCGCTCATCCTCTCGGGGCTCCTTATGCTCGATTACCTGGGCGAGAAGCAGGCCGCCAAACGCCTCGAAGCCGCCGTCGCCGCCGTCATCGCTGAGGGCAACTCCGTTACCTACGACATGAAGCCGCACCGCGACGATCCCACCGCCGTCGGTACCCGCGAGATGGCGCAGGCCATCATCGAGAAACTGGCGTAGCACGAATCCGTCGCACGGCACACGGACGAGGGTTATGGACGCCGACCGACCAGCCGCCACGTCCCAGCCGCCGCATGATCGGCAGAGCCGCTGGCTGGCTCTCGTCTCCGGCCGGGCCCAAGGCCTCATGGCGTCGCTCGCCCGGGCCGGCCTGGGGGTGCTCTCGGTCGCCTACCGTCTGGGGCTCGGCGTCGCCAACCTGCGGTGGCACGTTCCCGGTTCGGTCCACCGTCCGCCCTGCCCTGTCGTGAGCGTCGGAAACCTGACCGTTGGCGGAACGGGCAAAACGCCGATGGTGGCCTGCCTGGCAGACCTCGTGATGCAGATGGGCGGCGAGCCGCTCATCGTCAGCCGCGGATACGGCAGCGACAAAGGCCGCCCCAACGACGAGGCACGTGAACTCGAACGCCTCTGCCCCGACGTGCCGCACCTCCAGAGGCCCGACCGCGTCCGCGCGATTCGCGACTGGGTCGAGAACCATCCGTGCGACGTGGCGATTCTCGACGACGGGTTCCAGCACCGCCGCTGCGCACGCGACCTCGACATCGTCCTCGTCGACGCCCTGCGGCCGTTCGGCTACGGCCATTTGTTGCCGTACGGTCTCCTGCGCGAGCCGCTGTCGGCCTTGCGGCGGGCCGACCTCGTGGTCATCACCCGCGCCGAGTTGCTCGGCGCCGACGAACTGGCCCGACTGAAGGAGACGATCGGCGCCCTGGTGACCGGCGAAACCCCCATGCTCCTGGCCGAACACCGGCCGACCGGCATCCTGCTGCCCGACGGGTCGCGACGCGGCGTCGAGTGGCTTGCCGACCGCGACGTGGCGGCAGCGTGCGCCATCGCCAACCCGCGGGCCTTCCGCATGACGCTCGAACAACTGGCGGCACGCGTCGCACCGTTCGACGCCTTCCCCGACCACCACGCCTACACGGCTGAGGAGTTGAACCAACTCGTGGGTGCGGCCGAGGCCGCGGGCGCCAAGACGCTTGTGACCACGGGCAAGGATTTTGTAAAATGGTTCCCTATGATCGATGCCGGAGAGATCGCGTCCGCCGTCGAGGTGGTAGCCCTTGAGGTTGCCCTTCGCGTGACCGACGGCGAGGACGTGCTGCGTAGCCGCATCGCGCCGCTGCTGCCCGGCGCCAAGGGGCAGGGGGAACCCTGATGCGCCAACCCAAGGCGTACCAACCGGTTGACCTGGACCGGCTCGACGTGTTCTCCATCGCCGAGCGGGAGCACAAAGTCCATCTGGACGATCTGGCATCCCCCGCCGGCGTGGGCGCGTCGCTGGCCCAGTTCTTCGACTCGCTTCCTTCGACGCCCGTGACCGCCGGGCTTCGCGGCCTTGCAGCCGCGATCGCCCACGCCGTCGAGGCCGACGCCCCCGTTGCCGTCGCCTTCGGCGGACACGTCGTCAAGTGCGGGCTGGGGCCACTGCTCATCAACATGATGGAGGCCGGCATCATCACGGCCGTCGTCACCCACGGCGCCGGCGCCATCCATGACCTCGAACTCGCCTATCACGGCGCAACCAGCGAAGACCCCGCCCAGACCATCCGCGACGGCCGCTTCGGCATGGTCGAGGAGACGCCAAGTTACCTGAATGACGCCGCACGCCTCGGACGCCACCGCGGACTCGGCCAGGCCATCGGCGATCTTATGAACGAAGATGCCGAGGACTTCCCGCACGCCGACGTGAGCATCCTCGCGGCGGCCAGTCGTCTCGGCTGCACGGCCACCGTCCACGTGGCCATCGGTACCGACACCGTGCACATGCACCACGAGGCCGACGGCGGCGACATCGGCGAGGCCTCGCTCCTCGACTTCCGCAAACTCTGCGCCGTGGTCGCCGACATGCGCGAGGGCGTCTGGATCAACCTTGGCTCGGCCGTCATCCTGCCCGAGGTCTTCATGAAGGCCTACGCTGTGGCGACGAACCTCGGGGCGACGCTCGATAAGATGGTCACCGCCAATCTCGACCAGATCCAACACTACCGGCCGCGAGAGAACGTCCTCGGCCGGCCCACCGACCGCGGCATTGCCCTGACCGGCCACCACGAAATCCTGGTGCCCCTGCTCAGGCACCTCGTGCTCCTGGAACTCGACCGTCAATAAGGGGGACGTGTGTACCGCCAACTCGTCCAACTCGTCGAGCAAATCGGGCGGCCGCGACTCGTCGTCGTCGGTGACCTCATGCTCGACCGCTACGTCTACGGCGACGCCGAGCGCATCAGTCCCGAGGCCCCCATCCAGATCCTCCGGGCCGAAGAGACCGAGAGCCGCCTCGGCGGGGCGGGATCGGTCGTCACCAACCTGCGCGCTCTCGGGGCCGACGTCAGTGTCTTCAGCATCGTCGGCCGCGACCCCACAGGCGACGAGGTGCGGCGAGAGTTGAAGCACTCCGGCGCACGGATCGGCGGCGTTCTGCGCCTCGCCGACCGGCCCACCACCATCAAGACGCGGTTCGTCGGCCGTGCCCAACATCGCCATCCGCAACAGGTGCTTCGCGTAGACCAGGAAGGCACATGCCCCCTGCCTCGCGAGGCCGAGGACCGGCTGCTCGCGAAGATCGAGCCTGCCATGAAGGCCGCCCACGGCATCGTCATCAGCGACTACAACAAGGGCGTTCTCACGCCGCGACTCACCCGGGAGATCATCCGCCGGGCGCGTCGCGCCAAGGTGCCCGTTGTCGTCGATCCCATCAAGGCGCCCGACTACGGCAAGTACCGCCGCGCGACCCTGTTGACGCCGAACCGGAGCGAGACCGAACTGGCCTCCGGCATCCGCCTGACCGGCCGCGACGCTCTCCGTCGGGCCGCCAAACAGTTGCTCGACAACCTCGCGCTCGACGCCCTCATCGTGACCCTTGACAAGGAAGGCGCCTGGCTCGCGGTCAAGGGAAAGCCCGGACGCATGGTTCCCACGCGGCCCCGACCGGTCTACGACGTGACGGGCGCTGGCGACATGGTCATCTCGGTCATTGCCCTCGCGTTGGCGGCGGGGGCGCCGTTGCCGGACGCGGTCCGTCTGGCAAACGTGGCAGGCGGGTTGGAGGTCATGAAGTTCGGCGTTCAGACGGTCTCGCGCGACGAGATCGTTGCGGAACTGTTTGAGGAGGCCCGCCGCAGCGGCGATAAACTGCGAACGCGCGACACACTGCTCGCCAACCTGGCCCGCCATCGGGCCCGGGGCGAGAGCATCGCCTTCACGAACGGCTGCTTCGACCTGATTCATGCCGGGCACATCGAATACTTCGATTTCGCCGGCGGCCAGGGCGACGTGCTCGTCGTCGGGTTGAACTCCGACCGGAGCGTCCGCGCCCTCAAAGGACCGCAGCGCCCGATTTGTCGTCAACGGCAGCGCGCCCGCGTGCTCTCGGCCATCGAGGTGATTGACTACATCGTCATCTTCGACGAGGACACGCCGCAGAAACTTATCGAGGCGGTTCGGCCCGACGTGCTCATCAAAGGCGAGGACTGGCGGCACAAGGGCGTTGTCGGCCGCAAGGCCGTCGAATCATACGGCGGTCGCGTCGTGCTGGCGCCGCTTGTCAAGGGTCTGAGCACGACCGACTTGGTGAACCGTATCCGAGGCGGCGGGGCGGGTGCCGCCAGGCCGCCGAAAGGAGGATCGTCATGATCGAAGCGATCCGGGCGCACCTTCGGATGAGTGCCGACGTGTGTTCGCAGATGGCCGACGAACTCGCCGAGCCGACGGCCCGGGCCGCTCGTGTGCTTATCGAGGCCGTCCGCGCCCGGCACACGGTTTACGTTTGCGGCGACGGCGGCAGTGCTGGTCAGGCTCAGCACATTGCCGGAGAGTTCATCGGACGGTTCCTCAAGGAACGCCCCGCCCTGCCCTGCGTGGCGCTGACGACCGACACGAGCGTCCTGACGGCTATCGCCAACGACTACGATTTCGAGGACGTGTTCGCGCGGCAGGTCGAGGCCCTTGTCGAGGAGGGCGACGTCCTCTGGGTCCTGTCGACGAGCGGCAACAGCGCCAACGTGCTGAAGGCCGCGTCGCTTGCACGCAAACGCGGCGCCAAGGTACTCGGCATGGCCGGACGGGACGGCGGGAAGTTGAAGGAACTCGCCGACGTGGCGCTCTGTGTGCCCGCTGACTCGAGTCCACCCATTCAGGAAGGGCACCTGGTGCTGATCCATATCCTTTGCGGGCTGGTCGAAGAGGGCGCCTTCGCGGAAGCGGCACCCGAAGAACAGGACTGATTTCTCATGGCCGACGCTGCCGTATTCCTGGACCGTGACGGCACCCTCATCGAGGACGCCGGGTACGCGGCCCGACCGGAGCAGATCCGCATCCTCGGCGGGGTGGGTCGCGCCCTGGCCGACCTGGCCCGGGCCGGGTACAAGTTGATCGTCGTCACGAACCAATCCGGCCTTGCACGCGGGCTTGCGACCGAGGACGACCTCGAACGGTTTCACCAGGCCCTCGACGAACAACTCGAGATGCTCGGCGTCCAACTCGACGCCTACTACGTGTGCCCCCATCATCCCGACGTCGCGGATTCCCCGCGGCCCGACCTCGTCGTTGAATGCGAGTGCCGCAAACCGAAGCCCGGGCTCATCCTTCGGGCGGCGGAGGACTTCGATATCCACCTGTCGGCGTCGTGGACCGTCGGCGACACGTGGCGGGACATTGCCGCCGGCCACGCCGCCGGCATCAAGACGATCAAACTGCCGGCCGACCCCGACCACGACTTTGCCCGTCCGCCCGACGTGGCCCCACCCACCGCCGAGGCCGACGATCTGGCCGGCGCCGCACGCATTATCCTCGGCATCACAGACGCCGAGGCAAACGGGGCGGACACCGAACCGGAGACCGGAATCGAACCGGCCCTGGAGCCTTCGGACGACCTCTTCCAAGAGACTGCCGCCGAGGGAGGCACCCAACCCGAAAACGCCGACGCCGGGGTCCAGATCGACGACGACGGCATCGCCCCCAACGATGTCGAGGAGGCGCAGGAAACCGAGATGCCCGAAGACCTCGAGCCCGTCGACACTGCCGAACAGCCCCCGCCTGAACTGGCGCCCGGCCAGGCGGAACCCGAAACCATTTTGGAGCAGCCCGAGACCGAGTCGCCGGACGTTCCCCCCTCACCTGCCGTCCCGGACCGCTGCGCCCGTTGCGGTCGGGACATCTCCGAGGCGGACCTGGCCGACGGCAGCGCCGCCGAGCGCGACGGGTTCCTGCTCTGTGCCGAGTGCCTGTCGCTCCAGCCGCGCGAGCCGGCCGACACCCCCGCCGGCGACGAGACCGATCTGCTGCGATCGATCCTCGTCGAACTGAGGCGCTTGAACCGGGCACAACGGACGCCGGGCGTGACGTGGCTCAGGCTGCTGGCGTACGTCGTCCAGGCGGTGGCCCTCTTCTGCGGCCTGGTTTTGGGATTGGTGGGCGATGACAAGACCTTGTACTTCCAGATCGCCGTCTTCCTGCAACTGGTCGTCGTCGCGCTGGTCCTGTTCGAGAGAAAGCCATGACGCTGGCGGTGGCGCTGCCGAACTGGGTCGGCGATGCCGTCATGGCGACGCCGACGTTGCGTGCCCTTCGGGCGCGTTTCCCCGACGAACGTCTGGTGGCCGTGGCGCGGCCCTACGTGCGTCCGGTTCTGGATCCGAACCCGTGGACCGACACCTTTGTCGAGGCCGACAAGTCAGCCGGCGGTTTCCGAGCGGCCGTGCGGGCGCTGCGCAGCGAATCCGTCGACACGGGCGTCCTGCTGCCGAACAGTTTCCGAAGCGCCTTGATGTTTCGGCTCGGTGGGGTTCGGCGGCGCATCGGCTATGCCAGGGGCGGGCGCGGGTTCCTGCTGACCGATCCCCTCGAACCCAAACGAAGCGGCGGCCGGTTCGTCCCCACCCCGCAGATCACCTACTACCTGGCCCTGGCCGAACGCCTCGGCGCACCCGTGGACGACCGGCGCATGGAACTCGCCACCACCGACGAGGACGAGGCCGCTGCCACGGCGGCGTACCAGACGGCCGACCTCGACCCGGACGCCACGCTCCTGCTCTGCCCCGGCTACGCCTTCGGACCGTCGAAGGCCTGGCCCGTGCCGCACTGGGGTGAACTTGTCCGCGGCGCGCACGAGCGGTTCGGCCTGACCTCAGCCGTCCTGTGCGGCCCGAAGGAAGCGTCCGTTGCCGCCGCCGTCTCGGATGCGGCCGGGGGGTGCGCAACGTTCTCCGACAAAGGCATCACGCTGGCGTCGGCCCGCGCGGTCGTCCGGCGCGGCCGTGCCATGGTGACGGTCGACAGCGGCCTGCGGCATTATGCCGCGGCGTTCGAGCGGCCCGTCGTCACGCTCTTCGGGCCCACACACGTGGGGTGGACCGAAATCTGGTACCCCGGAGAGGTTCGCCTCCGCGGCGCGGTGCCGTGCGGTCCGTGTCAGGAACCGGTGTGCCCGACCGGAACGACCGAATGCATGTGGAAGATCAAGCCGGAACAGGTGCTCGACGCCCTGGCCGACGCCCTGGCGCGCGACAGCGGCGTTGCGGCCCCTTAGCCGCCGGGCTTGCCTGGCGCGTTTCCGCTCTGAGTTGAGGCACATCATGCTGAGCCGCGACCAACTCGAAGCCATCCGCGACGGACGCGAGACGCCCGACGACCTGGCGTCGATCGTCATCCCACACTACCAGACGGCGGACCTGGCGAGGCTGTGTCTCCGGGCGATCCGCCGCCTGACCGACCACCCGTACGAAGTGATCGTCGTCGACAATCACAGCCGCGACGGGTCGCTCGATGCCCTGCGCCGGGTGGAATGGATTCGGCTGATGGAGCGCGGCCCGGAGGTCGAGGCCGAAGCCGTCTACGCCCACGCCGGCGCCATGGACATCGGCACCGCCCGGGCCCGAGGACGCTGGCTTGTCAGTTTCCACACCGATACAATTGTGCGGCGGGAAGGTTGGCTCGGGGCGATGATCGCCCGCCTCAAGGCCAACCCGAGGGCGGCCGCGCTCGGAGCCGGAAAAATCGAAACCGACCCCGGCTGGTACCGTGCGATCAAACGCCTCTGGGACACGCACCGGATGAAGTCGGCCGCCCGGCGGGCCGCCGGGTTGCCGCCCGATCCCCGGCATGAGCCCAGGCCCTGGTACCCGAGGTCGTACTGCGCGGTGTACCGGCTGGACCTGGTCCGCGAACTCGGCCTGAAGTGGCAGCCGGCGCCGGGTCACCCGACCGGCGACCTGCTGTATCGCGGCCTGGTCGATGCCGGATACGAGGCCGTCCGCCTGACGGGCGACGAGATGCACGCGTGCGTGGCGCACGTGTCTCACGCCACGGCCCTGCTCGGTCGCGGCGGCATCGGGCATTGGCGCGGAAACCGCAAGGTCCGGCGGGCCCTGCGACGCATCATCGACACCGACCTGGCGCAGGAACTCATGGGCGACGATTCGCTCGACCGGTAGGTCACATGGCAACGCTGGAGATCCATCCCGACTATCGCACGCTGCTGGAACGCGGGGGGCTGGCGACGTTCGATGCGCTCTTCGCGGCAGGCGAAGCCGAGCGGGTGGACGGCCACCGCTTGCGTTCGGTGTCGCGCCTTCACATTCCGGACGCCGACGGCGCGGAGGTCGTCGTCTATCTGAAACGCCGGTGGCGACCCAACGCGCGGAGGTCGTGGCGTGACCTGCTCCGTCTCACGTGGCCGATGCCGGTCGCTGAACGCGAGTGGACCAACGCGATGAGACTTGTCCGTGCGGGCATTCCGGTAGCGGCGCGTGTGGCCTGGGGCCGCAGCGACGACGGGGGCCGGCCGCGCACGCTCGTCGTGTTCCGTGAAGTCGCGGGCCCGTCGCTGGCCGCGTGGCT
>CAZEBQ010000081.1:12921-14140 GCA_964510295.1 uncultured Anaerolineales bacterium
GGCGCGTCGCGGTCCGACCGCCTGCGCGTGTTGGCATCCTACCGCGGTCAGCGGAACCTCGACGCCGCCGGCCGCGCACTGATCGGCAAGATCGCACGGGCCGCCGCCAGGATGCCCGGCCGCGGCCGCGACCCCAACCTGATTGACGCACGCCGGACCGCGCCCCCGGGCCTCGTTCCGCCTGCCGACCAGCGCGCGGTCGAGGTAGACGGCGGCCGGCTGCGCATCAAGGTAGCGTTCCGGCCGATGCTCGAGGCGGCGGGACTCATGACGCTCGACGCCGTCATGGCCCTGGAGGGCGGGGAGACCTTTCGCGTTGCCCCCGGCCGGTCCACCGTTCGGCTGGAACTGGACGACCCGGCGGGCGGCAGGCGAGCCGTGTACCTCAAGCGGCACACGGGGGTGCCGTGGCGGACAAAACTCCGGCGGACGCTCAGTCTGAACCCGCCCATCTCGTTTGCGAAGCACGAGGCGCGGGGCATCGTACGGCTGGCCGACATCGGCATTGCCTCGATGCAGCGTGTGGCCGTCGGCGAGGAGGTCACCCACGGCGGCCGCCGCGAACGCAGTTGCATCATCACCGAGGAGATTGCCGGCGCCACCCAGGCCGATGACTACGCCGAGGCTCACTTCTCGGGCAATCCGGCGGCGGAGCAGGTGACGGCCAAGCGGCGACTGATTCACAAGATGGCGGACCTCGCCCGGCGGCTGCACGGGGCGCGGTTGTCGCACCGCGACTTCTACCTGTGCCACATCATGGTGCGGCCGCTTGAAACGGGCGAGACCGTCCTGCACCTGATCGACCTGCAGCGTCTGACGCATCATCGGCGCGGCATCGGCGAGCGGTGGGTCGTCAAGGACCTGGCCGCGCTGCTCTTCTCGTCATGGCCGTCACCCGCCACGGGCATCCGGTCGCCGGTCTTCACGCAGACGGATCGGCTGCGTTTCGCCCGCGCCTATTTCCAGGCCGACCGCCTGGCGACGGCGCACAAGCGGCTACTGCGGAAGGTGGTGGCCAAGGCCAGGCGTATCGCCCGGCACGACGCTCGGCGCCGCGCGCGGAGGGGGACGAGCGCGTGAAGATTGGCTTCCAGATCGAACATCTCGACCCGGCCCGCGGCGGGGCCGAGACGTACGTCCACCGTTTCGCCCGGGAACTCGTGGCGGCCGGGCACGACGTGCACCTGTTTGCGGCCGATTTCGGGGCCGAACTTGAAGG
>CAZEBQ010000082.1:0-8633 GCA_964510295.1 uncultured Anaerolineales bacterium
GCGGCAGCCGCGGCACGCTTCCCATCATCGCCTGGATCACGCCGAGCGACGAGACGAACCTGCGCCTGAAGAGCGCGTCGGCCCTCTGCCAGGGCGCCAAGCACTTCTTCTATTGGACCTACGGACCCACCGCCACGAGTACCGAGAACTACTGGTCCGACCTGCGAAGCGCCTACGACGGCGTCGCGGCCATGACCCGCCACCTGGCCGCGGCCGAGCACATTGTTGGACCGGGAAGGACCCGGAAGACCCGCCTGGCCCTGCTCTACAGCATCTCGTCGGACCTGTGGCAGCCCTTTGGCTACGTCCACATGCTGGAGCGGCGGACGACGTACCTGGCGCTCGTCCACCGCCAGTACCTCGTGGACATGCTGACCGAGGAGGACGTCGAGGCCGGCCGACTCGCCGACTACGACGCCCTGTACGTCACCGACCCGTGCGTCAAGACGGCGGCGGCCGGGGCGATTCGGCGATGGGTCGAGGCCGGCGGTCATCTGTACGGGTCGTGCGCGGCCGGCGGCCGCAGCGCGTTCGGCGAACCGGTCGCGGGACTCGCGGACGTCTTCGGCATCCGCCCGACGGTCGAAGTGACGGTCCAGCCGGGGCGGTACGACATCCGCGGGGCGCTGAACGGCATGCCGTACCTCGACGAGGTCCGCCTCACGGGCGCCGGCCGCCCCTGCTTCGGCGCGATCGGCGTCAAGGTACGCTTCGAGCCGAAGGCCGCCCAGGTCATGGGAGCGTTCAAGGACGGGTCGCCCGCCGTCGTCGCGAACGTCTTCGGCAAGGGACGGGCGGTGTACGCCGCGACGTGCCCGGGCATCTCGTACGCGAAGGACGCGCGGTTCGTCCCGGACGCTCTGGCCGAGACGTGGCCCGAGGCGCAGCGGGCCTTCATCACGGACCTGGCCCGGCGGCGGAACGTGCCGCGACTGGTCGAACTCTCACACCCGGTGGTCGAAGCCGGTGTCTACGATGCCGATGGCGGGACGGCCCTGGTCCTGGCGAACTTCACGTACCGGCCGATCCGGGGTCTGGGGGTGACGATCCGCACCGCGGGCGCGGCAAGGAGCGTCCGCTCGGTCGAGAAGGGACCGCTTGAGTTCGTGGCAACGAAGGCGAACGACGTGTCCTTCAAGGTTGACCTCGACTTGAGCGACATCATCCTGATCGAGTAGGGCACCGGGCGGGTGCGGTGCACGCAATCTACGGCTTGTCTTCGCAGTCTCGGCGAGGTATAGTTACCCATCGGAGGCCGGCCATGGGAATAACCGCCACCGTTGACGAGGCGACCGTCCAGGAGATGGTGCGGCGCATCCTCGCCGTCGCACAGCCACGGCGGATCATCCTGTTCGGCTCCGCCGCCACCGGCCGCATGACGCCCGACAGCGACGTTGACCTGCTGGTCCTGGAGGATTCGCCGGGCAACACGAGGGAAGAAAGCGTGCGGCTCCGCGAGAGCCTTTGCGGCATGGGCTTCCAGTTCGACGTAGTCGTGATGAGCACCGACCGATTCGAGGAAACCAAGAACCTCATCGGGGGGGTAGCCTTCCCCGCCAGCAAGTATGGCAAGGTTATTTATGAGGCCGCCTGAGGAAAGGAATAGGCCATGACCAGCAAGGAAAGGGCAGTTGAAATCATCTCCAGACTGCCCGATAACACCACGGCCGGCGACATCATCGCCGAACTGTACGTCCAGATGAAGATCGAGACCGGGCTTCGCGAACTCGACGAAGGCCGGGGAATCGGTCATGCCGAAGCCAAGGAGCGGCTTCAGAAATGGCTCACCTAGTCTGGTCTCCTCAAGCGGCTGCCGATCTGGAGGCCATCTGCGAGTACATCGCCCGCGACTCACCCGAGTACGCCCGCGTGTTCGCCCGGCAGGTCCTGGTGCTTGTCGAGTCCATTCCTGACCATCCTCAAGCCGGGCGCATCGTGCCCGAGATGGATAGTCCCGACCTCCGCGAGAGGGTCCTCGGCAACTACCGTATCATTTACCGCCTCAAGAAGGACGCGGTGGAGATTGTCACGATCATCCACGGCGCACGCCTTCTGCGGGAATCCTAACGGAGCGGTCGCTGCTCGCGCCGCCCAGATGCATCCCATCCAGGCCCTGAGCCACGAGTAAAAGACGAATATCGAACAAGGAATGTCCAACCGTAGAAAAATGAAGTGAACGGACACGGCCCGTCGCGTATTCAGTTGCCTAGCCGATCTATACGACCTGCGGAGTGGCCGTCAACTCCAGACTGGAATTCTATTGGCGAACCGCCCATTCCCCTGGTAGAAGATAAAGAGTGCCGAACGTCTGTTTCGGCGGCAGGCCAGATGGGCGTTTCGGTTAAGGAGTCGAGTCATGGCGAAGTGGACCGAGAAGACGGGACGGCACGCGGAACCGCTGGTGCCCGGAGGCTACGAGACGAGGGTCTACCGGGACGGCAAGGAGATGGGCCGGGCCCTGGGCCGTACCCCCGAAGAGTCGCGCGAGAAGGCGCGCGAGAGGGCCCTCGACCGCGCGCCGAAAAGACCAAACAAGTAGCAGGACCGGGGCCGGTGCGAGGGAGTATGAGCTCCTTCGCGGGACGGGCGCGGATCTGGGCCCGGAAACCTGACGGCATGGGAAGGCCGAGAAGTAGTTTTGGCTGGTGCGCGTGCATCTTCTCCTCTCACATTGTTACGAGTGCTTTGCGGGTCCGGGATATGGCTGCCAGAGAAACGTAGAGGGCGCAGCGTAGACCGGGCATCGACTGGCCCGGAGGGCTTGGCGGCCCCGGAGATAGGCCATACGGACAGTTAGGAGCGATTCGCGTGAAAAGGGAGGGGAAGCCATGAAGCTTATCATCAAGCGTGATCAGAAGGCACAGACTGGGCTGTTCGGGGGTCACAAGGGCATGACCTTCATCCTGAGCTACCGTGTGCAACTCACGCCCGCGGAGTTGGAGCTCGTCAAGAAGTACAAGGTGGAGATGCATCCGCTTACCTATGTGACCTACCGCGATGGCAACAAAATCCCCAAAGACACAATAAGTTCACTAATGCAGGGGGGCACTGAGGAGATGGAAGAAATTACGGTGCTCCTCAACAATGAGGAAACCGTGAAGAATGCATGCAAGGACTTCAAGACCCTCCTCGACGTTATGGCGAGCTTCGGCGGCGAGGAAGTCTTTGAATTCTAGAAATCGATGAATCTGTGGCGTTCCGGCAGTGTGATTAACCGGGTGCTACAGGTACTCCTTGTCGATCCGCACCTGGGCGCAGTCTAGGCACCGGCCCTTCGGCTTTGGCCACCCACTCCTCAACCGTCCCGTTCATAGAGCACCTTTCCGTGGTCGAGGGCCTCTCGGATAAGGGGGTCGCCCTGGTCGTACCGGCGGGCCACGTCATCGGGCGGTCGCGCAATGAGGTCGCAAGGGAACCGCACGTCAAGGCGGTTGAGGATCTCGAGCGATTTGTGGAACGGGCGCCCCTCGAACGGAAGAATCACCAGAAGGTCCACGTCGGAATCGTCGCTCGCCGTGCCATCGGCGTAGGAGCCGAAAAGAAGCACCCGGTCGGGATGGAACTGCCGGCCAATCCGGCGGCCGACTTCCGCGATCTGTTTCATGCTCACCATACAGGTCGTCCCACGCCAAAGCGAGGGGCATTATACCACCGCCCGGCGCCTGCGTTCGGTCATTTGACGATCAGCACGGGGCACTTGGCCCGGTCGATGATCTGCTGGCGTTGGCGGGCGAGCAGGTCGCGGGTGACCTTCGAGGATTGGAACCCGCCGAGGGCGATGAGGTCGACCTCGCGTTGCTGGACCTCGCGCGGCACGATCGTCTCGGTGTTGCCGGTCAGGAGCACCTCGTCGACAACGACTTTGCGGTCGAGGGCGCGTTGGCAGACCTCGGCCAGTTGCCGTTTGGAACTTTCCTCGAGTTCCTTCTCGAACTCGCCCATCTCGGCATCGACGAGGATCTTGACGCTCAGCAGTTGGCGCAGGGTGTCGGTATCGACGACGGCCATGGCCGTCAGGCGCGCGCCGAGGCTGCGTGCCAGTTCGATAGCGGCGTCGGCGGCGTGGTACGACGCCTCCGTCCCGTCCACCAGGGCAAGGATGTGACTGACGGCCGGCTTAGCCATGAGGGGCACCCCCTTCAGGGGCGCGGGCGAGGCGATCCTTGAGCAACCGCATGATGATGAACGATTCCCGCTCGCGCTCTTCAAGGCTCGAGACGATGTACGAAAGAGTCTCGGAGTAGTCCGGAATGAATATCTTTGACAGGGCATTCGTGCGGCGCTGCGTTTTTCTCAGTTCCCGCGCGAGCCGAAGCACCGCGTTCTCCAGTTCAGCCAACTCGCCCAGAAGGTCCAGCAGGTCCACGAACCGGCGCATCGCCATGTCGGTGTTCGCGCTGGTGCCGACCACGCCGAACTGGACGCCGGCCGGCTCGGCGGCCACCGAGACGGCCGGAATCCGAATCCCCATCAGCGCCTGTTCCGCCACCTCCACCTGGTGGTCCAAACGCACGCCCACGGCGGCACGGTCCACGGCGTCGGTGCCGATCTCCAGCAACGCCTCACCGAGGGTCGCAAAGGCGCGGGCGATGGCCTCGGCGACGCGTCGTTCGGCGTCGCGGGCACGGCCCAGGCGGCTCATGAGTTCAAAGATGAGAATCTGGCGTTTCTGTTCCAGCAGGTCGAACCCTTCCTGGGCAAACTCCAGTTGGCGAGAGAGCGTCAGGTGACTCGACTTCGTCGGCGGTACGTTCAGTTTGGCCATGTCACACGTTTCTTCCGAGCCGGGCGCCCGGGCGCCGGCTCGTCCGACCCCGCCGTGGCCCATGCCACGGCCGATCGCAGGTGACCGGCTGCTTCTGCAGCCGGCTCGTCCGACCCCGCCGTGGCCCATGCCACGGCCGATCGCAAGTGACCGGCTGCTTCTGCAGCCGGCTCGGCGGCGCGCCTTTCATCACCCATCATTGGACAGCCTCTGTTGATGATTGCTGTTCGTCGCCTTGATCGGCCGGGCTTTCGCCCGCGTCGTTCGGCTCGTCGGGGGCCTCGGCCTTGTCCTGGCCCTTATCGCGGTAGTGGGCGTCGAGCAGTTCGTCGCTCAGGCGGTGCATCTGGTCGCGCGGGAGGGCCGAGAGGACCTCCCATCCGAGGTCGAGCGTCTGTTCGATGCTGCGGTCCTCGTGTTCGCCCTGGGTCAGGTAGCGTTTCTCGAAGGCGTTGCCGAACTCCAGGAACGTCTTGTCGAGGAGGCTCAACTCTTCCTCGCCGATGACGTCGGCCAGTCCGCGCACCTGTTTGACGCGGGCGTAGCAGGCGAACAGTTGGCTCGCCAGGGCAGGGTGGTCGGCCCGGGTGTAGCCCTCGCCGACGCCGTCTTTCATCAGCCGCGACAGGCTCGGCAGCCCCGCGATGGGCGGGTAGATGCCGCGCTGGAACAGGTCGCGGTCCAGCACGATCTGCCCCTCGGTGATGTAGCCCGTCAGGTCGGGCACGGGGTGGCTGATGTCGTCGGACGGCATCGTCAGGATCGCCATCTGGGTGATGGACCCGGGCGACCCTTCGATGCGGCCGGCTCGCTCGTACAGGCCCGCCAGGTCCGAGTACAGGTAGCCCGGATAGCCTTTGCGTCCCGGGATCTCGCCGCGCGCCGTGCCGACCTCGCGAAGGCTCTCGCAGTAGTTGGTCATGTCGGTCATCAGCACGAGGACGTGCCGGCCGCAGTCGAACGCCAGGTGCTCGGCCAGCGTCGATGCGGCCCGCGGGGTCAGCAGGCGTTCGACGCTCGGGGCGTCGGCCAGCGACAGGAACATGGCGACGCGTGCTCCTGCCCCGGAGTCCTCGAAGTTGCGGACGAAGAACTGGGCCACGTCGTGCTTGACGCCCATGGCGGCAAAGACGATGGCGAACTCGCTCGTCTCCTCCAGCAGTTTCGCCTGCCGCACGATCTGGGCGGCAATGCGGTCGTGCGGAAGGCCGTTGCCCGAGAAGATCGGCAGTTTCTGGCCTCGCACCAGGGCGTTCATGCCGTCGATGGCCGAGAGACCCGTCTGGATGAACTCCCGCGGATACCGCCGCGCGTACGGGTTGATCGGCATCCCGTTGATGTCTCGCCGGTCGGCCGAGACGGGCGGCGGGCCGCCGTCCATCGGTCGGCCCAGACCGTCGAACACGCGGCCGAGCATCCGCCGCGACACCGGCAGACGGAAACTCTCGCCCAGGAACCGGACGCGGGTCGCGGCGTTCGACAGGCCCGTCGTTCCCTCCAGCACCTGGATCACCGCCTGGGTGTCGGAGATGTCGAGCACGCGGCCGAGGCGTGTGCGGCCCTCGGCGTCCGTGATCTCGACCGTCTCGTCGTACCCCACGTCGCGCACCCGCTCGACGACGACAAGCGGCCCGTCGATGCGGGCGGTGCCCACGTACTGAAGGCCGTGGTCCGCCATGTCAGAATGCAGGTCCGGCACGGTGCTACCTCTGTTTGGCATACGGTCTCTCGAAGGCGTCGAGGGCCTCGTTGACCCGCGACTCAAACGCCTGGAGCGCCTCGGCCTCGTCGTTGCCGTAGGTGCTCTTGGCGCGCATGATCTCCGGCACGACCGTCAACCCGCGCAGTTCCGCGAGCGGTGCCCCGGCCTGGATCGCTTCGCGTCCGCGGCGATACAGCGTCAGGATGATGCGCAGCAGCGCCACCTGCCGCCCGGGCGAACAGTACATGTCTTTCTCGTCGAAGGCGCTCTGCGCGAGGAATCCGTCCTTGAGCATCTCGGCGACGAACAGGATGAGCCGCTGCGTGTCGGGCAACACGTCGGGGCCGACGAGTTTGACGATCTGCTGGAGCCGTTCCTCGCGTTGGAGGACGGTCATCGCCTCGGCCCGGAGGTCGGCCCACTCGGGCGCCTGGTTGTCCCACCAGGGGGCGACGTCGTCGGCGTACTCCGAGTAGGACCGGAGCCAGTGGATGGAGGGGTAGTGTCGTGCGTTGGCCAGTTCGGTATCGAGGGCCCAGAAGCAGCGGATGAAGCGGCGCGTGTGCTGGGTGACGGGTTCGGAGAAGTCGCCTCCCGGCGGGCTGACGGCCCCGACGATGCTGACGGACCCGCGCTGGCCGCCCAGCGTCGTCACGGCCCCGCCTCGCTCGTAGAACTGGGCCAGCCGCGTCGGCAGCGTTGCGGGGAACCCTTCCTCGGCGGGCATCTCTTCGAGTCGTGCGGCGAGTTCGCGCAGCGCCTCGGCCCAGCGGCTGGTCGAGTCGGCGAAGACGGCCACGTTGCGGCCCTGGTCGCGGTAATACTCGGCCAGGGTGATGCCGGTGTAGATGGAGACCTCGCGGGCCGCCACCGGCATGTTGCTCGTGTTGGCGATGAGGATGGTGCGTTCCATGAGCGGCCGGCCGGACCGGGGGTCCACCAGTTCCGGGAACTCGCGAAGCACCTCCGTCATCTCGTTGCCGCGCTCCCCGCAACCGATGTAGACGATGATCTCGGCGTCCGACCACTTGGCCAACTGGTGTTGGGTGATGGTCTTTCCGGTGCCGAACCCTCCGGGGATGGCCGCCGTCCCGCCCTTGCCGATGGGGAAGAACGTATCGATGATTCGCTGGCCCGTAACGAGCGGTTCGCCGATGTGAAGCCTCTCGCGGATGGGCCGGGGCCGCCGGACGGGCCACCGCTGGACCATGGTCAGGTTGCGCTCGCCGTCGGGCGTTTCGATGACGGCGATTCGGTCCTCAATCGTGTAGGCGCCCTCGTCGGCGATCCACGTCATCTTGCCGCCCGCGCCGGGTGGAACCATGATGCGGTGGCGGACGAGGCCGCTCTCGACGACCTCGCCGAGGGTCTGCCCCTCGGCCACGTCGTCGCCGGCCCGGGCTCGCGGCTCAAAGGGCCAGCGTTTCACGGTGTCGAGGGGAGGAGGCTTCTCACCGCGCGCGATCCAGGCCCCCGAGCGGGCCTGGATGTCGCGAAGCGGACGCTGGATCCCGTCGTAGATGTTCCCGATGAGGCCGGGGCCCAGGCTCACCGAAAGCGGCGCGCCCGTGCGGCGAACGGGGACGCCGGGCTTCAGCATCGTCGTGTCTTCGTACACCTGGATGGTGGCCTGGTCTCCGGCGACGCGGACGACCTCACCGATGAGGCCCAGTTCGCCGACCTCCACGACCTCGTACATTCCGGCGCCGCGCATGCCTGCGGCCGTCACAATGGGGCCGCTCACGCGGGCGACTCTCGCGGAGGTGGCAGCAGCCTGCGGTGCCATCGTCTACGACTCCTTCTGGTCGGGCGTGGGCGTCTCGGCGTCTTCGGGTGCGACGTGGGCGGCGATCTCGCGCCGGAGCATCGGCCAGAGGCGCGCGAGCCGCCCCTGGAGGCTGTTGTCCCAGAACTGCCGTCCCTCGGCGTCCCGGACGATGACGCCGGCCGAGATGTCGGCCGGCTCGGCGGCGATGCGGATGTCGATTCCGTCGCGGCCGACGCGGTGGCGAACGGCGTCCGCCAGGTCCGCGACCGGCGTCTCGGCGTCGGCTGCCGCCAGTTCCAGGACGAACGCGTCGCCCTCGATGCGGCTGACGGCGTCGGCGGCCAGGACCGTGAGGGTCTCGCGGTAGTCGAACCCCTGGCGGGCGGTCAGTTGCCGGC
>CAZEBQ010000082.1:8733-14117 GCA_964510295.1 uncultured Anaerolineales bacterium
CGCTCGGCGTCGGCGAGGATCTCGTCGGTCAGGACTTTCTGCGGATCGCGGTCCGGGTCCGTCACTTACGTCTCCTCCTCCTGGCCGATCCGGATGCCGACGGCCTCCTGGACGAACTCGCGGAGCGTCTTGCGTCCGGGCATGGGCCCGCCGGGGCCGGGCACCTCGACGATGAGCGGCGTGCCGTGGCCCGTCCGAAGGGCGTCGACCTGGTCGCGGATATCGCCCGCCACGGCATCGGTCACGATGACGATGCCGAGGCCGGGCCGGCCGGCGGCCCACTCGAGGGCCTCGGCGGCCTCTCGGGCGGTCTCAACGGCGCGGCCCGCGATGCCCGCCAGGCTGAACCCACGGACGGTGTCGGCGTCGCCGATGCAGAAGAACTTCACGGCCGGCCTCCGGTCACGTGATCTTGGCGAGCAGCATCATCGCGACGACGAAGCCGAGGACGGCCAGCCCTTCGGCCAGCGCGACGAACAGCAGGCTTCGGGTCAGCAGTTCCGGTTTTTCGGCGGCCGCACCGAGCGCCGCCGACCCGATCTTGCCGACGGCAAACGCCGCACCGACGATGCTGACCGCCGTCACGAACGCCACCGACGCCGACAGGGCGATCGTCTCGCCGACCGTTTTGCTCAGCCCGGCGGGCTCTGCCTCGGCGCCGAGCGCGCCGGCGGTCGACATCGCGACCACCACCAGGGCTCCCATCAAACGAAGTAGCCTCATTGCGAGAACCTCCTCCTATCCTTGAGGCGATGTATCCTGCGTGCCCGCGCCCAGCCGGAACGGCTTGAAGGCGCGGCCGGTTCCACTGAAGAACTTGCCGAAGAACTCGTAATACTGCAACCGCAAGGCCTGAACCGACACGATGATGCCTTCGAGGACAATAGCCAGGATGTTGCCGAGGACCAGGACCACGACATAGAGGACGCCGCCGAGCCCCGCCCCGGCCATCGTGTGCATCTGTTCGGCCATCATCAGCGTGGCATACAAGATGGCGGCGTGACTCATGGCGTACGCCCCCAGCCGCACGAAACTGATCGTGTTGGCCATGTACCCCAGGACGCCCTCGAACAGTTCCACGCCCGATTCGAAGATGGCCTCGAACAGGCTCTCGGCCTGGGGTTTTCGTCCCGCGCGGCGTGCCAGGACGTACTGGACGGGCTCTTTCAGGAACATGACGACCATGGGCACGAGGATGAGCAGGACGACCCAGACGGCGTTCATCTCGTGTTTCAGGACGTAGGCCTTGATGCCGAGGGCCAGGGCGCCCCAGTAGAAGATGGCCCCGGCTGCGCCGAACTTGCCCATCACGCCGCCCACCACGTCGCTGCGGCGAAGGCAGTTCACGATGTTCAGCACGAGACCCAGGCTGATGACCACCACGCCGTAGCCCATGGCGACGATCAGCAGTTCCATCGTGTCGCCGTGGAGCGGGTTGTTCCAGAGCGTCAGACCGGGGATCTCGAAACCGAAGACCTCGCCGTACAGGAAGCCGAAGACCGCGCTTGCCGTGCCCGCCGATATCAACAGGATGCCTGCGTCGCGGGTCTGCTCCTTCCTTCCCCAGATGAGCGTTCCGAGGCCGGCCACGATCAGCACGGCCCCGTGCCCGACGTCGCCGAACATCATGCCGAACATCACGAGGAACGTGACGGCCAGAAAGAGCGTCGGCTCCAGTTCGCGGTATCCCGGCAGTCCGTAGGCGGCCACAAGCATCTGGAACGGTCTGAGCAGCCGCGGGTGCTTCACGAGGACGGGGATCTCCTCTTCGGGCACGTCGCCGGGCTCTTCGGTCTCGACGACGCACCTGCCGCCCACGAGGTTCTGAAGCCGCCGGCGCAGGGGAGTGACTTCGTCGGCCGGGATCCAGCCGTTGATCAGCACGGTGGCGTCGGTGCGGGGGAAGTTCTGCTCGGCGTCCAGGATCTTCCGCTCGACCTCGACCACGGCCTGCAGGACGGCAAGCGGGTGGGAGACGTTGCGGAGGAGGGCCTGAATGGCCTCGCGCGGCCGGGTGAGTTCGGTCGAGAGTTGGTCCTTTTCGCGTCGGGCTTCATCGAGCAGTTGCTGCATCGTGCCGGTGGCCGACTCGATCGTCTTCTCGCGCCGGAAACCCGACTGTTCGAGGGCGGTCTCGAGGGCGAAGCGTCCCTTGCGGCTGGTGACGGCGACGATGCGTCGGCGTCCGTCGGTCTCTCCCAAGGGCATGAGGACGACGTTTTCGGCCGTTTGGTGCTCGAACGCCGCCAGGTTCTCGGCGGGCAGGCTGCCGATGGCAAAATGCAGGAACGAGAAGCGGCCGACCTGGTCGAACGACAGTTCCAGCCCCTCGTACGCCTCCACCTGGTCGAGCAGGGCCGTCACGCGGCCCCATCGCTGGAGGGTGACCTCGCGGTGCTGGAGCACCTCGTCGGTCTGGGTTTCGATGGGCTTCAGGCGTCGCTCCACGTCATCGAGGCTGATCTCGGGCAGGTCTTTGTCTGTGACGTCGGGCAGGCGCTCCAGTTCGAGTTGGCGGCCGATCGTGTCGATGCGCCCCAGAAGATCATCGCACCGGGCGAGGGAGTCGCTGCGGTCGGGCGGGTCCTGCGGGGCCGTGTCGGGACCGGCCCCCGTGCGCACCAGGTGCACGGCCCCAAGAGCGCCCAGGCCGCGCAGCACCGTCCGTTCGTCCCGTTCGAGGACGACGACGCTCAGCCGTTTCATCTCGACCGCGCTAAACACGTGCCCCTCCCCAAGGGTGTGTCCCGACGCCGGACGGTTCGACCCGTGGAATCAGGCGCTGCCGCAGGGCATCGGGCGGCACGCGGGCCCGGACGCCCTCGGTCAACGTAATCAGGTTCGCCAGTTCAATTCGCCGGATGGCCGCGTACGCCACCACGGCCCCCAGGCCCATGTGGCTGCGGCGGAAGGTCCGGTTGGCGAGACGGTAGTACCGGTTCCAGGCGAGGGTTTCGAGAGCGGCGGCATCGGGCTCGGCGCCGTCGGGCAGGCCGTCAATGGCTGCGCCGACGGCCATCGAGGCGACGTCGGCCAAACGCTCGGCCTGCAGCATCTGGCGGAACGCCTGCCGCCCGATTCGCGTACCCGGCACGTGGAACGGCCCGAGCATCTCCGGCGCCAGGTCGTACGAGAACCGCCCACGGGCCGCCAACGCCAGGTGAAACGTGTCGGCTTCCTGGCGGGCGATGCCGAGCACGTCGTCGCGATGGGCGCGCGGCAAGGCGCGGGCGCGGGCGAGCAGTTCGGTCAGGTATCCGTGGTCGAGGCCGGCCTCCGGGAAGAACGGTCGCGGCCGCTTGTTGTACGGTTCGACCGCCCGTTCGAGCCCCGTCCGAAGCGGCTCCGGGTCGAGGACCCCCGCAAACGCCTCGATGGTGCCCGCGCTGGCGAGGACCTCCAGATTCAGCGCCAGGTCGTCGGGCAACGGAACGAGGTGCGGCCGGAGGTCGCGCAGGGCTATGCCGCTCGAAAAGCCCCGCACGAGGACCTTCACGTTCTCCACGCGAAACCGCATCCTGAGCCAGTCGAGGAACCGCCCCGACGAGCCCCCGATCTTCGACGCAATCGTCGAGATCTCCTCAACTTGGTCGAGCACCAGGACACGCTGCAGGTGTGCGGCGGTCAGAAACCGGGCCTCGGGAAGAAGGGCCCGGGCGAGTTCCGGGAGGGTTCGGATGCGGCAGAGTTCCTCGAGCCGCTCGGCCTCGGCCAATCGGCTGCGTCTGCCGTGGATGTTGGCAGCGACGAAGTCCAGGTCGGTTGGGATTTGCAGCGCCATGGGTATCGGCCGTCCTCGGTCTGTCTAACGGTCTCACATACGTCTTGCGCGGCGGTTCTCCGCGTTTCGCGCGGTGGTTCTCCGCATTTCGCGCGGTGGTTCTCCGCATTTCGCGCGGTGGTTCTCCGCATTTCGCGCGGTGGGTCTCCTGACCCACCGCGCGTTAAAGCACGTTTTCGCCGTTGCGCGGCGGGTGCGGAGACCCGCCGCGCTCACACGCAAAAACCCGCCGCGCAACGTAGCGTAGTCGTATCAGGTGCTGCCGCACACGCGCCGGACGACGGTCTCGACGGCACGGGTGCGGAGGGGTTCGTCGAGGTGAAGTCCGTCGTCGATGGTTTTGGCGGCGTCGGCGATAGCCGCCCGCCTCTGGCTGTCGGACCGGCCGGCCGCCTCTTCGGCGATTCGGTCGGTTTCCGTGCGGGTCTCGGCGCGGGCCTGGTCGGTGAGTTGGTGGGCCTGCCGGCGTGCGTCGGCGCGGATGCGTTCGGCCTCGGCCTCGGCTCCGGCGACGATGCGTTTGGCCTCGGCTTCGGCCTCGAGCATCTTCTGGATGACGTCGCGCATGGCCCGGCTCCGTCGGCTACTCCTCGGCGTCCAGGATATCGAGCGCGTCGGCCACCGTCTTGGCCTCGCTCAGTTTGCGGTAGAAGCCGGGTGTCTGAATGAGGCGAGCGATCTCGGCCAGGGCGCGGACGTGCGGGCCGGGGTCGTCGACGGCCGCCAGAAGAAGGAACACCACGTGCACGGGGTCGCCGTCGATGGCGTCGAACTCGATGCCGTCGGCCGAGATGCCCAACGCCGCCGTCAGGCTCGAAACCGAGGCATGCTTGCCGTGCGGGATGGCCACGCCCTGCCCGATGCCGGTGGTGCCCTGGGCCTCGCGCTGGCGGATGGTCTCGATCGCGCCGGCCCGGTCGGTGATGCGTTCGGCCCGGGCCAGCAGGTCGATCATTTCCTCGAAGCACTCTTCCTTGTCGAGGCTCTCGAGGTCAACCTTCACCACGGGCTCGTCAATCAGGTCTCGCATTCTCATCAGCGTACTCCTCGGTCACCGCCACGACTTCCAGGCGCTTGCTCATGCGCCGCGCGGCGAATCGGCAAGGCGTGGTCATTCAAAAAGACCGCTTATGCTAGATGCCGGGCCGGTCTTTTTCCAATGTTTTTCAAGAAGTTCTTCCGCCCGTCTCGGGCGGCGCGGTATACTGCAGCAGGCCGTATTTCTCGCTGGGGGAGGGACAGGATGCAAAGGCACTTCAACATTTTTGTCCCCACGGCGTGCCCGCACTGCCGCACCGAACTTCTTCTGACGCTCGACCAGATTCACGAGGAGAAGTCGATTCGCTGCGCACTGTGCGGCACGACGATCGTCCTGCGGCCGGAGGACCTGCCGGCTCCGCCGAGCCACGCGCCGGAGCCGCGCGAGACCCTTCAGGCCTGAGACGCCCGGCCGGGCGTCAGGGACGTTGGCGGCAGGGGGCGCTTGTGGTGTGCCCGGAATACCCCGCCGCTTCGTACGTCTTTAGCGTCCCACGCGCCACCAAGAGTGTGGCACGGCAGCGGCGAAGCCGCGGCCGTGGGTCGCGCCGAGGAGCACACGGTC
>CAZEBQ010000083.1:0-14078 GCA_964510295.1 uncultured Anaerolineales bacterium
GTGCCGGGGCACGCCCCGGCCTACATGGCGCCGGGGCACGCCCCGGCCTACATGGTGCCGGGGCACGCCCCGGCCTACATGGTGCCGGGGCACGCCCCGGCCTACATGGCGCCGGGGCACGCCCCGGCCTACATGGCTGCGAAGCGTCTTCACGAAGCCTCCTACTTGCCGGGGCGTGCCCCGGCCTACAGGGTTACTTCCAGTCCGGATACATGTCGGACCCTTGGTCGGTTAGTTTCTTCGGCGTGCCGCCGGCGGCGGGGATGACGTACAGTTCCCACGGTCCGCGCGGCGAAGGCGCCTGGCAGAAGACGACGGACTTTCCGTCGGGGCTGAAGCGGGCGTAGCGCTGGATGCCGCCGAAGTAGGTGACCGGGCGATTCTTCGTCCCGTCCGGCTGGATCGTCCAGACGTGGGTCTCGGTCTCGTAGACGATCCGCGCCCCGTCGGGCGAGAAGTGCGGCTCGCACGCGCCTTTCTTGTCGTAAACGAGAGTCGGCTCGCCGCCCGCCGCCGGCACCGTGTAGATGGCGTTCGCCCGGTCATGGAGCCGCGCGAAGGCGACCGTCTTGCCGTCCGGGCTCCACGCCGGGCCGCTGCACGTCGTCCAGTCCTTCGGCGTGATCCTCGTCTCCTTGCCGCCGGCCAGGTCGCGCGTGACGATCCTTCCGTCACGCCTGAGGACGATGCGTTTGCCGTCGGGCGACCATTCGGCCTGGTCGCCGTCCGAGATGCGCTTCGGGTCGGACCCGTCGGCGGTCATGATCCAGGTGCCCGTCTTGCCGCCGCGCGTGGAGGTAAAGAGAATCCGCCTGCCGTCGGGCGAGAAGACCGGGTCGACATCGTCGGCATCGTCGGCCGCCTTCGAGAGTGGCTTCAGGTTCGACCCATCCGTCCGGACGGTCCAGATGCGCCAGGGGCCCGACCGGTCGCTTGAGAAGATGATGCGGCCCGGGCCCTCGGCGGCCGAAGCGCGGTGGGTCGGGAACCCCACCGCGCACACGATCGCAATCGCAAATGCCGCAGCAGTTCTCATGGTCGAGCGATCTCCTGCGCGGGCGTCGTGCCATGGCTGGGAACGTGTCCGCGACCTTCCGGTCGCGGCTCGGTCACGCGCGACCCCTTCGCGTCTCGGCCGGGCGAGGTCCTCATGAAGGCCTGAAACGTCTCGTTCGCCAACAGTTGCTTCGCGAGCAGCCGGTAGCCTTGCGAGAGCGGATGGCTCGCATCGGCGTACAGGTGGCTCGGAAGCGCCGCCGGGGCAGCATGCGGAATCCCATTCGCCTCGAGCCACGCCTCAGCGTCGGCCGTCATCCTCTTATACGTCCCGAGGCTCTCTTCCTCCAGCATGTGCTCGTTGAACGGCCCGATGAGGACAAACACGCGGCAGCCGCGCTGGCGCAGCACCTCCACCGCGCGACGGAACGACGCCCACTGAAACGACTCCTCAAGCGGCACCCACGCCGGGCCGAACGGTCGGATGCCCTTCTCGGTCCACGGCCTGGCGTCGGGCGCCGGCGTCGGCGGCTCGTCGGGCGGCGGCAGGTCAAACGTGACCGCATCCGCCGGGCAGGCGTACGGATGCTCGATCGACCACAACGCCAGGTCCTTGGAGTCGAAGTACGCGATTCGGACGTGGTCGGCGCAGGCAAGAAACGGCAGCAACCGACCGATCACAATCGCCAGCCGCGCGTCGACCGACTCCCGGTAACACGGAATTCGCGGCACGAACTGCGGCACCAATCGCGGATGGTTGAAGGCGAACTCCTTGCGGGTCGTCAGGTCGTGCCGCTTGCTGCTCAGCCATAGGAAGTTGCAGTGGAGGATGACGTCGCGGTCGGCGACGGCGCGGCCGTAATACTCAAGGATCCCGGCCATGGCGGCCGGATGGATGCCGTCGACGCCCAGGTTGGCGTAGGAGACGAGCGGGTTCGTCTCGCAGCCGTTCAGGTGGCCCGAGAGCGTCTGGCCGGGCGCGACATAGTGTCCCCAGACGACCGAATCGCCGACGACCAGCGTCTGCGGCCGCCGCGACTCGGCGGTCGCCGCCACGCGGGCCCAGCGGCTGAACGTCCAGTAATCGTCCGAGAGCCGATACGGCAGGCGGTAATCGCGGCCGGTGTCAGCCGGTTCGACGGCCTCCCACGCGTGCGGCAGGCCGATGAGCACCGCCGCGACGATGGCGAGGGCGATGAGCCATTCGCGCGGCGAGAGGCGCACGGCGTTGGCGCCGAATGGGACGTCGCGCTGTTGCGATGTGTGCATCTGCCGATTCTCTCTTGTGACCCCGACCTTCCGGTCGGGGCTCGGGCTCGGGGCTCGGGCTCGGGCTCGGGTTCGTTAGAACTGGAAGTAGATAAACGCCTCCCCGCCGCTTGTTGCGACCAGGGCCAGGTACAGCGCCATGGCGACGACAAGGGCGATGCGCACGGGCGCGATGTCCAGCACCCGCCGCAGATTCGACTCGAAGATCCATTGGTACAGCCACACGCTCGCGATGAGGCCGAGCGCGAGGAGCGGAAATGCCGGGTCGGCCCAGCCGCCGCCCACCAGCCGCGTGACGATCGTCCACGCGTCGCCGAACGTCTCGGCCCGGAACAGAATCCACGCAAACGTGACGAACAGAAACACCCAGAGGCGTTTGACGGTCGTCGGCACGCGGTCGCGATAGAAGGCGGTGCCCTCGAGCCGCCGTGTCGCCACGCGGCCGAGGGCGTGGACGGCGCCCCACAGGACGAAGGTCCACGCGGCCCCGTGCCAGAGGCCGGAGATGATCATGGTCAGTGCCATGTTGACATAGGTTCGGACCTCGCCCCGCCGGTTTCCGCCCAGCGGCACGTAGACGTAATCTTTGAACCACGTCGAGAGGCTGATGTGCCATCGCCGCCAGAAATCGCCGAGCCCCGTCGCGAGGTACGGGTTGTTGAAGTTCAGCATGAGCCGGATGCCGAGCATGCGCCCCACGCCGCGCGCCATGTCGGTGTAGCCGCTGAAATCGAAGTAAATCTGCCACGCGAAGGCCAGCGTCGCCAGGGCCAGGGCCGGCGCCTCGAACCGGCCCGGCGCCGCGTACACCTTGTCGACGTATAGGGCCAGCGCGTCGGCCAGGGCCACCTTCTTGAAGAGGCCGACGATGAAGAGGCCGCCGCCGTCGGCGACGTCGCCGAGCGAAATCTTCGGCGTCCGCCGCAGTTGCGGCAGCAGGTTCCGCGCCCGTTCAATCGGCCCCGCCGCCACCCGCGGGAACAGGGAAACGAAGGTCGCGTACCGGATGAAGTTTGGCTCCTTCTCCACCCGCCCGCGATAGAAGTCGATCGTGTAACTCATCGACTGGAACACATAGAACGAGATGCCGACCGGCAGCGTGTACGGCATCCACCCCGGCAGAAGGACGCCGGGATGCGCTATCTCGAGCCCCGCCCCGAGTGAGGCGAGCAGCGAGTTGACGCTCTCGATCGCGAACTCGCCGTACTTGAAGAAGCCAAGCAACGAGAGGTTGTTGACGATGCTGAGGACCAGCCACGGCGCCCGGCGCCGGCTCCGCGCCATCGCCAGAACCGCCAGGTAATCAACCGTCGTGGACCAGAGAATGAGCAGCAGGTAAGCGGGCTCCCAGCACCCGTAGAAGACATACGAGGCCAGAAGGAGCCACGGCAGACGGAACCGCGTCCGCTTCACGGCCAGATAGACCGCGTAGACCACGAGGAAGAACAGCACGAACGTCCAGGTGTGGAAGAGCATAGGGGCCTACTTATCCATCAACACTCGCAGATGCGCTTCGACCGATGCGGCCAGCCCGTTCAGGTCGTAACCGCCTTCGAGAACGCTCACGATCCGCCCATGGGCGCTGGCGGCCGCGATCCGTTTGACGATCCGTGTCAGGTCCGCGAATCCGTTGGCCGTCACCTTCATCCCGCCGAGAGGGTCGTCGGCATGGGCATCGAAACCGGCCGAGATGAGGACGAAATCCGGCCGGAACCGCTGTGCGGCCGGCGCCAGAACCTCCTCAAACGCCTTCTTGTACTCGGCGTCGCCGCACCCTGCCGGCAGCGGCACGTTCACCGTGAAACCGAGCCCCTTGCCCTCGCCCTTCTCATCGGCCGCGCCCGTGCCGGGATAGAACGGATACTGGTGGATGCTGAAGTACAGGACCGTCGGGTCGGCGTAGGTCATGGCCTGGGTGCCGTTTCCGTGGTGGACGTCCCAATCGACGATGAGCACCTTCTTGAGGCCGTGCTTGTTCTGGATGTACCGCGCAGCCAGGGCAACGTTGCCGAAGAGACAGAAGCCCATGGCCTTGTCCCTGAGGGCGTGATGGCCGGGCGGACGGACGGCGCAGAAGGCGCTGCGGACCTTTCCCGCCATCACCGCATCGACGGCCGCCAGCACCCCGCCCACCGCCTGAAGCGCCACGTCGTAGGACTGCGGCGAGACCGAAACGTCCAGCGTGTCGATGTGCGATGTTCCCTCACGGCACGCGATCGCCACGCGGGCGACGTACTCGAGCGCGTGCTCGGTTGTGATCCACTCCGACGCCGCCCGGCGCGGCTCGACCCTGACGAGTTGCTTGAGGAGCCCCGTCTCGCGGAGCCGATTGACGATGGCCGTCAGCCGCTCAGGCCGTTCCGGATGGCCCGCGCTCGTCTTGTGCCGAAGATAGACGTCGCCGTAGACGAAGCCGGTTTTGCTTACCTTGGTGGGCGGCGCGTCGGCAGCGCCGCCGGCGCGGGCGACCTTCTCGCAGGATGCGCCCGCGAGGGACCCCGCGATGAGACGGAGCCCCGATCCCATCGCCGCCCGTCGCGTGAGCCGTTGGCTCATGGCTGCGCGCTCCCTGCCGATGCCTCGTCGGCCTTCTCGACCGGCTGTCGGCCGCCGTCCGCCGGGGCCCTCCTGACGCAGCGGAACCCGATGGCGTCGCGCGAAAAACAGGCGTCCTGAAACCCCGGGTCCTCGCCCGTGCGGAAGGCCGAGCGGCAGGTGTCGGGGCCGGAGTTCCACGCCCCGCCGCGAAGCACGTACCGCTCGCCGTCGGTCGGCCCGGTCGGATTCCGCGCCGGACTCTCACCGTAGTAGCCCTTCTCGTACACGTCGTTGCACCACTCGGCCACGTTGCCGTACGTGTCGTAGAGACCCCACGGGTTGGGTTTCCTGGTGGCAACGGGACGGGTCGTCTTGCCGGCGTTGGCCTTGTACCAGGCGCAGGACGCGAGGCGGCGCGGGTCGGGCCCGACGTGCCGGTCCGATTGCGTTCCCGCGCGGCAGGCGTACTCCCATTCCGCTTCCGTGGGAAGGCGGTAGCCCTCGTTGTCGAAGTGGCACTCGGCCGTCTCTTCGTTGTAGCAGGGCTGGAGACCCTCGGCCCGCGACCGCTTGTTGCAGTACCATGCCGCGTCGGCCCAACTGACCTGCTCCGCGGGATGGTCGGGGCCCTTGAAATGTGACGGGTTCCCGAGGACCAGTTTGCCGTAGTGCCGTTGGGTGATCTCGCAGCGGTCCATCAGGAACGCATCGACCCAGACGCGGTGGACCGGTGCCTCGTCGTCCCGGCCGCCGGCGCCGCCCATCTCGAACCAGCCGGCCGGAATCACCACCATCTCGATACCGCTCTTGGTCATGACGGTCGGGGGCAGGGGTGCGGACTCCTCGATTCTGTCGCACGACGACGGGAGGACGGCGGCCAGGACCGCCAGGGCCCACGAACCGACGGTTGTCCGTTCGTCGTGCGGCGCCTTCATGGCCCGGCCTTCCTGGGTGGCACCCAATCGGGCTCCTTGTTGCACGCCCCGTCGGTTGTGATGGCGACCCATCGGTCCTTGGCCGATGCGTCGGCGACGCAGATGTTCCAGCCCTCGGCCGGGACGCCCACCATCTCGGGCGCGAAGCCGAGTCGCTTCGTGCTCGGGCCGTGGCTGAACGTCATGTACTTGCCGTCCGGCGACCAGTCGCTGTGATAGACCTTGATGGGCTTCTTGCTCGTCACCAGATCGCGGTGATTGACGACCGTTGGCGTCGGCCCTGAGCAATCGAGGTCGCCGGCCCGCAGCGTCCAGTCGCTGGCTCCCCAGCCGACGCGTTTGCCGTCGGGGCCGACGTCGGGGCGACACCCGGGAATTTTCAGGTTGAAGACCTTCAGACCGTCGGCCTCGATGGCCAGGATGGCGTGCTTGAACCCCATCCCCGCATGCACGGTCGCCAGGAACCATTTGCCATCGGGCGACCAGCAGATGTTATAGAGATGGTGGATGTCGTTGTTCGGATGCTCTCGGCGTTTGCCGGTGGCCAGGTCGTGGATGAAGATGCCGCGGGTGGCGAAATCGCAGTAGGTGAACCGGTCGAACTCGCCGCCGAGGTACGCGATGGCCTTCCCGTCGGGACTCCAGCAGGCCTGGCGGGCGTTTTTCGCGACCAGGGTGCGGCCGGTTCCGTCGAGGTTCATCCAGTAGACGTTGCGGACCTTCGACGCGCCTTCGCCTTCGTCGGCGGAGAAACAAATCTTCGTGCCGTCGGGCGAGGCCTGCGGGTACAGTTCGTGCACCTGGGGCGTGCGCGTCAGATTCACGGGGTTCGAGCCGTCGGCATTGACCAGGACCAGTTCCCAGTTGCCGTCGCGAAGGGTCTCGTAGACGATTCGGAAGGCAACGCCTTTCAACTCCTTCCGCAGGTCTGCCCCGGTCGCATCCGCCCCCGAAACGGGGCCCGTTGCCATAAGGAGCAGCGTGCCGAGGGCCGATGCCGCCAGGCCGATCAGGGGCGCGTACCGTGTTTTCGTCGCCGCACCGGGTGCTCGCATCGGATGATTCCTCCTCCGATTTCCGCCCGTCGGCCCCGGCGCCGAAGCAGGCGGACACGGACTCTATGCCGTCCGGCCGCCGCGGACAAGGGTAATCGCTTGGCCCGGCGGCGCTGGGCGGCGATGTTTCCGGTTGACCGCCGGCCGAAGCGCGAATACCGTAACCGGTGCAGAAACGTCCAAGGAGAACGCTATGGCATTTCCCGACTACCGGGCCCGGCGGCTGCGCGACCACCCGATCTTCCGCGAGATGGTGGCCGAAACGACCCTTGCGCCGCAGCACCTCGTTCAGCCGCTGTTCGTCAAGGAGACGCTCGACGGCCGCGACCCCATCGCCAGCATGCCCGGCCAGGCCCAGTTGGGCATGGCGGCACTCGTGGCCGAGGCCCGATGTGTCCGCGACGCCGGCGTCCCGGCGATCCTCCTGTTCGGCATTCCGAGTGAAAAGGACGCTGTCGGCTCGTCCGCCACCAGGGCGGACGGCATCGTTCAGCAGGCCGTCCGGGCCGTCAAGCAGGCGACGCCCGACCTGGCGGTCATCGTGGACGTTTGCCTCTGCGAATACACCGATCACGGGCACTGCGGCGTCCTGACGGAGGTGGCCGGACGCCAGACCGTCGATAACGATGCCACCCTGGCCCGCCTGGCCGAAATGGCCGTCACGTGCGCTCAGGCGGGGGCCGACATGGTTGCCCCGAGCGATATGATGGACGGCCGCGTCGGCGCCATCCGCGAAGCGATGGATGGGGCCGACTTCGCCCACGTGCCCATCATGTCGTACGCCGTTAAGTACGCCTCTGATTTCTACGGTCCGTTTCGCGATGCGGCCGAGAGCCCGCCCCAATTCGGCGACCGGCGGGGATACCAGATGGATCTGCGGAACACCGACGAGGCCCTGCGGGAGGCCGCCGAGGATCTCGACGAAGGGGCCGATATCCTGATCGTCAAGCCCGCCCTCGCCTACGGCGACATCATCCGCCGCGTCAAAGAGACCTTCGGCGTGCCGGTGGCGGCGTTCAACGTCAGCGGCGAATACGCCATGGTCGAGGCGGCGGCCGCCAACGGCTGGATCGACCGCGCTCCGCTCATCCGCGAGATTCTGCTGAGCCTTCGCCGCGCGGGGGCCGATATCCTGATTACGTACTGGGCGACGGAGGTCGCGGCAGCGGTGCGCCTCTAGGCGCTGTCTGAAACCGCCTCGCTGCTCCCGCTGGGGGCCGGCGATGGCTCGCCATCGGTGCTGCCGGCACCGCGCCGCGACCGTTCTGCCGAAGCCGACGTGCGCTACCTGTCCTCATCCATGATGCTGTAGCCGAGCAACACGGCGACATCCTTGATCACCTGGCTCAGGTCGCCGAGCGTGGCCGCCCGGTGGATACCATATTCATCGGGGGATGAGTACTTCTGTATCATTCTTGCATCGTGGACCCTGGCGATCAGTTTGGTCCTGCACAGTATATTATCAATTCGGTCTTCGTCATATACGGAATGTGAGTTGGCAACCTTACCGGTGTGAAAGCCGATCTTCTTATGGAGGACGTAGACCTTCCAGAAGGTGACCGGTTCGCCCGCCGGCCATTCCACCTGTAGTCCCGTGGACGAACCGGGCTTTCGCGTGTTCCTGAGCGGGCTCTGCGCGTGCGTCTTTATCCTGTACTCCACAATCCTGTCGTCGCCGTACGGATTGACCGGGGCTCCGCAATGTGTGAGCACGGCCACGGCGTTGGCGGGGTCAAGGATGAGGTCGCCGAGCATACTCGGCCTGCCCGTCAGGAAGTAACCGAGCAGTTCGGTGACCGCGATGTTCGGGTAATTCTGACAGAGGGCCTGGATGCCCCTGGTCTTGAAGCCGCATTCAAGGGCCAAGCCCGGCCAGAACCGATCTCCGGCCTTGTTCAGCGTTCGTATCTGTGTCGATATCGCATTACAGTTGTACTTTTTTCGTAATGCTTCAAAGGCCAGATACGCCCTGGCCGTCTTGGTTATCTCGGGCCGCGCAGCCTCGACGCTCTTGGCCTGCTCGATCCACCGTTCGGAAATCCGCTCCGCTTCCTGCACGTCGGTTTTTTCGTATGCCTCGAAGAACTCCTCGGGCGAGGCGAGCACCAGCGTGACCCCGAGTGAACTCTCCAGCGCTTCGGCGTAAACCTTGTTGTAGTCCTTCGGCATGTGCTTGTGGGCGTCGCCCTGATAGTCCACGCTGGCAAGCAACCCGCGATCGACGATGAGCACCCTGGAGTCCTTCAGTTTCTTGATAGCCTGTATCAGCCTGATCTTGTACACTAGGTCTTGAAACATGGCCGACGAAACAGGCGACTCGCACAGGCTCATTCTGTCCAGTTCGGCCGTCAACACCTTGCCCTGGGGGTAATCCGGCCCGCCGACCGTTACGCTTTCGTCGTCTTGTCCGGTGGCGAAAAGCTTGTAGGGAAAGTTCATGAACTCGAACAGGTTATACACCGCGATCGTGGGCAGCCCCGAGAAGGCCAGGCCATAGTCTCGGCTAGGCCCGCCACCGCTCCCGACACCCACAAGAAGTACACCGTCCAGTGCCGGCTTGCGCTCCTGGAGTTCCTTGACGACCGATGCCGGACTCGTACCGCGCTTGGTCATATCTCTGGCGATGAAATTCACCCCCGGGCACTCGGCCTTGAGTTGCTGCAGGAGTTCGTCATTCGTCGTGAACAACTCCGGCTCGACCTGCGCCCCGGGCCCCGCATGCCCGCGGCTAAGAAAGACCGTGTAGATGGCGGCCTTTTCGTCCGTTTTGCCCTCCGGCACTCTGCACTTGCTCATATCCATTTCTAGCACCAGTTTCTTTGCGGGAGACAGCCCCGGCGTACGTTGATGTCCGGCGCAGCCGTGGCCTGCCGCCCCAAACCCTACAACGGAAAGGATCAACACAAAAGACGAGGCCTTTTTCGTAAATCTTGCTCGAGCCATTTTGCTTCTCCTTTGAGATACCGGCAGTGGCCTTAGGCCGACTGCTGCGAGCCGGCTGGGCTACCGTACCACGCTGGCCCGTGCGCCGCAAGGCCTCTGGCTCGGGGCGCGCTGCTCCTTGCCCGGATCGACGGGAAGTTGACAGAGGAGCCTTAGGTCGGACCGCTCAGTCGCTGCCCTTCTTGGTGAATCCGTGGTCGCCGAGGTAGCGGCCCAGGCTCCGGTACTGACCGAGGACGTACGAAAGGGGGTTGAGGCGGTCGATGGTGATCGAGCCGTCGTCGTCGAGGATGGCCTCATCGACGTGCTGGGCGACGACTTCGCCGCGAAACAGGCCGGTGGCATGGCCAGCCCGAAGGGTGCCCATGTTCTGCGAACTTCGCGTCTACCTGGTCGGCGCGTCGGTCGAGAGGGTCTTTATCTGCTCGGCGGTCAGCGTCTCGAGGCCGGAGTCGGTGTCGACCGCTATCGCCTGGCCGCGCGCTGTTACGACGACGACCCTTTGGCCCTGGCTGAGGGCGGCGCGGAGATCGGGCCGCCCGCGGACCAACTGGAAGTAGGCCTCCGACCCCCACTTGACCTTCGTGAGCGTCTCGTCGCCGTGGTACCGTTCGTCGACCCAGACGCCGCGGTAGTTGACGAACTGGCGGCCGGCGCGGTGCTGGACGTTCCGGATGCCGCGCAGGTCGCGGCTGGCGTTCTCGGCCCGTCGGAGGCGCTGGCACTCCTGGGCGATCTCGACGGCGGTTTTGCCGGTCTCGGCTTCCTTGAACTCGCGCTCATCGGCGCGGACGCCGGTCGAGCCATGCCCCCCGAACCCTCCGGACGGGGCAGGCTTAAACCTGACGACGCCCAGGCTGTGCGGAGGCTCCGAGGGCACCCGCTCTGCCGCATCCTCCGAGAGGCCGAAGGCGCTGCCGAGTTTGTCGGCCTTGCGTTTCATCGCCTCCGACGCTCGGGCGAACGTCGCCGGCACCGGCCGCGCCTCGGGCACCAGCCCGTTCGCGTCGGTACTGGGGCGATCCCACGCCGCGCCGCCGCCCGGCGGCTGCGCCGTGCCGACCGTGATGCCGTACTGCTTGTACTGCTCGGCATTTTCGAGCACCAGGTAACTCGTGTACGGCGTCTCGATGCCGTGAGCGAGGCTCAGCCGCACGACCTCGTCCTTCACCTCCCTGCTCTCGCCGTGCAGGCGGATCTGGTCCAGCAGGTACCCGATCTTGCGATGGGCGTAGAGCGAGGCGATGAACGACCGCTCTTTGCCGTTCTTCGGGAACGTTCCCTCGTAGACGAACGCCTCCTCGCGCTTGCCGATGCGGCCCTTGAGGCGGATGACCGAGTCGCCGTCGCCGGTGTACGAACCCACGAGGACCACCTGCGACCCGCGGAACAGGTCCGGCAGTTCCCGCGGATACGTCTCGGTGACCTTGACGCCGGGCACCTCGATGGCGAGTTGAGTCAGCACCGGGTGACTCATCTTCGAGAACAGCCGCGTGACCTTTCCGTCGATGGCCTCGCCCGGCCTCACGTATTCGGTCAGGGCGCCGGTGTCGCCGCTCATGCGGTCGAGGAGTTTGGTGTTGACGTCGTCGCCGACGCCGAAAGTGAAGAGACGCAGGTTCGGCTTGTTGCCGTCCTTGACGAGTTTGGCGAGGGCCTCGATGTCCGTCACGTCGACCGTCGGCCGTCCGTCTGTGAGGAACAGGATGGTAGCGGGCCGGTTCTTGTCGAACGGCAGGGCGAAGACGCGGGCGAGTGCCTCGCTGAAGTTCGTGCCGCCGGCCGCCTCGAACCCCTCGACCCACTGGCGGGCCTTCTTTCGGGCGGCGCCGCTCGCATCGGTCCAGCCCTTGGCGAACGGCTGGGCCAGCGTCGAAAACTGAACGATCGCGAACCGGTCCTTCGGGTCCAGTTTGTCGATGCAGAACGTCAGGGCCCGTTTCGCCTGGCCGATCTTGTCGGTCTCCGCGCGCGGCTTCATCGAGCCGGAGGTGTCGAGGACGAAGACGACGTCGCGCGGCAGGCGGTCCTTGGCGCCCGCCTCGCTCTTGGGCGAGATCAGCATCAGGAACATGCCGGGTTTCCCGGGGTCCGGACGGTACGTCATCAGCGACAGGCCGAAATCCTTCTTGCTGACTGTGTAGAACAGTTGGAAGTCGCGGTCGAGCAGCGCCCCCTTGGTCTCCATGCCGGCCACGGCCTCGTGGTCGCTCGGCCGCGCAACGCCCACCTCGTGCGTGGGACTGTAGACGGTCTTGATGGGCACCTCGCTTCGGATCCGGACCGCAACCGTGAAGTCATCGAGGGTCTTCGACGCCTTCTCGCCGATGCGCAGCGGGAAGACGTACTCGCTGAGTCCGTCGTCGGTCGGCACAAGGTGCGTGTACTCCAGTTCCACCTTCTGAGTGCCGCGCGCGGGCACCGGATAGATCCGCATCCGCAGGAGGTTGCCGTCCATGTATTCGAGGAGGCCGGGGTCCTTGGCCCGTCGGACGATCTCTTCATAGGCGCGGCGGGCCTTGTCTTTGTCCAGGAGTTCGCCCTTCATGCGTTTGCCGCCGATGTACATGGCGAAGTCGCGGATCGCCGCCGTCTTCGGCACGGGAAAGATGTAGGTGCACTCCAAGTCGCGGCTCGTCGAGTTCTGGAACTCCTGGACCACGCGCGTCGTGGCGACCTGGTTCTCGATGTGCGTGTCCACCCGCAGGTACTTGACCGCCAGGGGCGGCAGGCTCGTGTCCTTCGGGATCAGCATGCCGGCGCCGCGGGCGTCTCGGGCGACACATGCCGCCAGCGCCACGGCCGCGACCACTACGGGCAGTCTCAAGCGTTTCATCGAAAGACCCTTTCTTCTCGCGTCGCTTCGGCGGTGGCGTCGGCGACGCGTCGCGCGGCCGTCGAAGCGACCGCGCCCCTCACCTGATGCGTATTCTCATCGCAGCACCTGTGGCCGCGGCGCCGCCGGCGCCACGATCCGATCCTCGACCTGGCATCCGAAATGGATCACGTGCGGGCCGAGGCTCACACCGTCGCCGACGAGGCCGGCGTTTCGCGTCGCTATGCCCGACCCGCTGCCGGGCGTTCCCGTCCGGTAACTCCCCGCGCGGCGGATGCGGTTCAGGAATTCGCGCGCCGTGGTCCGGTCCACCGGGCGGACGACACAGCCGGGGCGGACCTGAAGGACAAGGTCGACGGCGTAGGCGTCGATCAGTTTCGGCAGCAGGGCGTGGGCCAGGTCCGGGCGGCCGAACAGTTCGGCCCCGATGACGCGGGCGGCGAAGCGGTCGGCGAAGAGAAAGCCGACGCTCCCGGCCGGCACCTCCGGCACGATGGTGCGGCGGACATCGGCCAGCCGGCGCGCCACCGGGCCGGCCTTCAGGCCGAGTTCCAGGCTGCCCGTCGCGTTCTCGGAACCGAGGGCGGCGTTGTTGCGGGCCACCTCGCCCCAGACCGCCGACTGGTCGGCTCCCTTGCGCACGGCCTTCTGGATCGATTGCGGCACCAGAACGCCGGCCGCGCCGAACGAAGCCTTGCCCTTCCACCGGTGGGCTTCCACGCAGAAGACGGGTGTCTCGACGCGCTGGCCGGGGCTCAGGATGATGTCCCGGCGGACGGTCCGCGTCTGCTTGCCTCCTGATATGACCTCGCCCGCCATGACGAAGACGTGGTCGCTGCGGCTGCGGTTCTCCATGACGACGACCGGGACGGCGCCCCCGCCGCCCTTTTCCGTAACGACGAGGGTCCCGTTGGCGACGGCCGCATCGGCCGTCCACCAACGCCCGCCCGGGCCGCTGTGCCCTCGCAGCATCACGGGGAAGACGGCCAGACGGCCGCAGACGAGCGGGTGACGGATCTCAAGACGATCGAGGTAGGCGGCCAGTCCGGGCACGTGCGGCGTCGGCCGAGGCGCGGGCGGTCGAACCGGCGGACGGATGGGCGGGGAGGGGCCCAGCCGCGATGCCGGGCCGAACGACTCTTCAATGTACGCCGCCGAGGCCGACGCGACCAGGACCATCAGGGCGATGCCCAGCCACGCACCTCCGCATCGCAGGCGCCGTCGAGTCATGGGACCGCCCTCCACTGTTCCCGCCTGCCGCGTGCCGCGAGGGGGACGAACCGCCGCGACTCGTCAAGCCAACCCCAGCCGAGAGTTAGTACTACAGCGCGACTTCGTGCGCGGCGGGTCTCCGCACCCGCCGTGCCGAAAACACACCTTCTCGCGCGGTGGGTACGGAGACCCACCGCGCGAAACGCCTAATTGCGCTGTAGGCTTAGACGTGCGGGGGCCGATGAGGTTCCAGAAAAGCGTGAGCGGCGCCAGGCGGCCGTGGAGGCGGGCGCA
>CAZEBQ010000084.1:0-1298 GCA_964510295.1 uncultured Anaerolineales bacterium
GAGGGCACCGTGTGAGGGAAGGCCGGGACGCGACGATGGTCACAGGTGGCCCGCTGATTCGCCTCCTGAATCCCACAATCCTTCACACGCACGTCAGGGCCGGATGGGGTGTTCGGGAGGGACAAGCGAGAACTTATTTGACATCCCGAAAACCTGTGGTATACTATGTTAGGAGTTAGGGTTGTGTGCACCCGGGGCTGAATCCGCCTGTTGGCGGAGCGGCCCCGTTTTTTGTGAGATGGAGAGGCCCGGCTGCGGGGCCGGCTCGTTTGCGGGACCGTGATTCCACGACGTGTTGCGGGAGGGGGGAAATTCCTTCCTGTCTTTGGAGGGTTCTTGCTGCCATCGCGTGGGTGTTGCGCGCTGGAGACGTGCTGCGCCTGTGCGGCACCTGATGATCGTGCGACAATCCGAGCGAATCGCACAGGGGCGATTTCCGGGGGAGGAACACACCGGAGGTCGCCCCTTTTCTCTGGAACAGGGCGGTGTGTGAAGCAGGGGGATAAATGATGAATAGCAGGTGGATTGTGTGTGCGGCTGTTCTTGCCGCCAGCGGGTCGGCGGTCTATGCCCGGACGCCGGCCTTCCACGGCCTCGGTGACCTCGCGGGAGGCGGATACTCCAGCGATCCATGGGCGATTTCGGCAGACGGCTCTGCCGTAGTAGGGCAGAGCAACTCCGCTCAGGGTTATGAGACATTCCTCTGGACGGCGGATGGGGGTATGAGCGCCTTGGGCGACCTGTCAAGCGGCGGGGCTGGTGGCGGTTTGGATGAGAAAAAGACGAGTGACGAAGTGAGGGAGTAACTGGGTGACGCAGTAACGGCGTAACGAAAACCCGAATCAGCGAACCGGGGGAGATTGGCCGATGGGGCCGGTTTCCCTCCTCTATTGAAAAAGGGATTCGCTAGGAGAAGACGATGAAGGCAAGGTGGGTAACTTTAGCCGCTGCGTCACTGGCCACTCTCATGTGGGTCGGGTCGGCGCAGGCGATGGTGACCATCGACACCGTCGTGGTGGGCAAGGCGGGCAACGTTGGTGAATGGTCCGGCGAGAGCTACAGCGGTTACGGCCCGGACCGCCTATGCGGCGCGGTGGACTACATCTACGAGATCGGCAAGTTCGAGGTCACGGCAGGTCAGCACACCGAGTTCCTCAACGCCGTAGCCAAGACGGACACCTACGAACTCTACGACACCAGGATGTGGGACAATCACCAGGGCTGCAAGATCCAGCGCAGCGGCTTGCCGGGCAGTTACACCTATACCGTGACGGCCGACCAGGCCAATCGGCCGGCTA
>CAZEBQ010000084.1:1398-13898 GCA_964510295.1 uncultured Anaerolineales bacterium
TTGCCGGGCAGTTACACCTATACCGTGACGGCCGACCAGGCCAATCGGCCGGCTAGCCCGTGTTTTCGCGTCGCGGAGTAGACAGAAGGGCCGGTCTCCGGCTGATGAGCCGGAGGTCGGCCCCTTTTTCATTGGCAACGTACAGGCCGTGACCATCGAGACCGTCCCCCTGCCCGTGGCGTAGGCAATGAGCCTGTCGGGCCGGTTGGGGCACGCGTCGGCGGGCGCAGCATCCTGTGCCGACGGAAGTCTGCTTCAATCCGGCGCCATCAAAGTCACCTGCGAATCATCAAGGCAAAGAAGGAGAAACCATGCGAACCCGCATCCGGAGTCTGGGGATCTGCGTGTCGGTCCTGGTTGGCGTGCTGGCGCCGTGCGTGCTGTACGCCGGCAGCACCTACTGGCAGCACACGGCAGGGGATCCCGACGACTGGTACACCGCGTCGAATTGGACGGCCGGCGTTCCCGAGGCCGGAGTGGAGGCCTACATCGACAACGGTGGGGTCGCCACCCTCTCGGGCGGAAGGGCCTATGGCGGGGACCTGTACCTCGGCTACTACGACACGGGCACGCTGAGACAGGACTATGGATCACTGGTGCTCTCCGGCTATGGCGCGTTGCGCCTCGGCTACGAGGCGGGGGCCGAGGGGCGATACGAGTTGGCTGCCGGACGCCTCCAGATGGACGGCGCCCTGGTGGTCGGCCGCAGCGGTTCCGGCACCGTCCGGCAGACAGGCGGCAGCATCAGTATCAATGACCGCTTATTCGTAGGGCGTTACGAAGGCAGCACCGGTACCTACGAGATGAGCGGGAGCGCACAGGCCTGCGTCCGCATGGCCTGGATTGGGATGAGCGGCACCGGCTCGTTCAACCAGCAGAACGGCAATCTGGCCGTCACCGAGACGCTCGCGCTCGGGTACGGTTCCGGTTCCAGCGGCACGTGGACACTCGACGACGGGAGTATGAGAGTTACGGATCTCAAGATTGGAGAATACCATGGCGTTGGGGTTCTGACCCAGACCGGCGGTCGGTGTACCGTCAAGAACGGGCTGTGGCTCGGCGACAGGAGCGGGTCGCAGGGCACCTGCCTGCTCCAGGGCGGCCGCCTGGACGCCAGCCAGATCTTCGTCGGCAGCACGGGAACCGGCCGCCTCACCCAGACGGGCGGTTCGCTCTCTGCCGACACCCTTCAGGTCGTCTCGACGGGGTCCTGTGAACTCCAGGGGGGCGAGGTCGAGATCCACGCGATGTGGGACGCGACGGACGCCGCCGTGGACTTCGGCGGGGCGCCCGTGGATGTCAACATCGGGGCGGGCGCCTTTGTCAACTTCCTGTCCACCGACCTCCTGGGCACCGGCGGGGTCACGTTCAGCGCCGGGCCGGATTCCCTGTGTATGTTCCCCGCAGGGTTCGACCCCGAGGCCGAGTTTCTCTCCTTCGAGACGCAGGGCGACGTGTACGAGCCCGGATCGACGCTGGTGATTCCGGCCGGTTCGCACATCGCGCTGCGCGGCGACATGCACGACCACATCCAGTGCCACGGGCAATTGACCTCCGTGTCGGGCTACGACCTCAACCTGCACAGCGGCATCGAGGTGCTCGGCGAAGGATCGGCCGAGGTCTCGGGCGACCTGTGGGTCGACGACGAGACGTCCGGCCTGTCCGGCACGGGAAGCCTCGTGGTGAACGACGAGACCATCGGCAGCAGCGGCCCCGCCCGGTTCGTCCAAACCGGCGGGACGCACACGGTGGACGACGATCTGTACCTGGGCCGGTACGAGGGGGCCACCGGCCGCCTCGTACTCTCCGGCGGCACGCTGGAGGCCGGCGCCCTGCATGCCGGATACGAAGGGGCGGGGCACTTCCTCCAGACCGGGGGGCAGACCTCCTGCTACGTGGGATACGCGGCGCATCGGACCAACGAGCCGTGCTCGATCCGTATCGAGGGTGGCGAGTTCACCGCCTTGGAGATCGAGATCGGCGACGCCGCCTCGCTCACCATCACCGGCGGGACGGTCACGGTGCAGGACCATTCGTTCATCGCCCGCGGCCCCTGCACCATGACCGGCGGCGAGTTGTCCACAGTGGTCTCACAGATAGGGGGTTCGTTCTACCAGAGCGGTGGGACGCACGTCGTCTCGGAGTTCCTGCAACTGGGAGGAGAGTATTACAGTTACGGCCGTTACGCCGGACGGTACGAGTTGAGCGGCGACGCCCTCCTCCAGGCGGGCGACATGCGCCTCGGCTGTCACGGCACCACCATGTTCGACCACGCCGGCGGCACCGTGGACGTTGCCGGAACCCTGCACGTCGGGTACGAGACGGGGCTGGTTCTCTACAGCCTCGCGGCCGGCGACCTCCAGTGCGGCCAACTGAGGCTTGGCGAGTACGGCATCGGGCGGTTCAGCCAGACCGGTGGCACAGCCTCCACCGGGTACCTCCTGGTCGGGCCGGCCTCGACGTACCGCATTGAGGCCGGCAGCCTCGCCGCCCAGGGAAGCGGCCTCATCCAGGGCACCCTGGACTGGGCGGGCGGCGGCGGGTCGGTTTCCATGGCCGGCATCATCGACGCCAGCCGCGGCCGCGTGCTGAACGCCTCGGGCGGCACGTTTCACCTGGGACCGGAGTCGCTCGCCATCTTCCCGGCCGGCTTCGACCCGACGACTGCCTTTGGGACCTTCGTGGGCGAAGGGCTCTGGTTTCCGGCCGGCGAACGATGCGTCATCCCGGCGGGGCGGACGGTCGTCGGGCGCGGCCTCATCGAGCAGCCGGTCGAGTGCGCCGGCTCCCTCCTCAGCGACGGCAGCGGGCCGATCGAAATCATCAGCGGCGTGTCGGTCGACGGCGGCGACGTGAACCTCGGCACCGGCACCGTCCGCGTCACCCGCGACGACGCCGGCATCTCCGGCGGCCACCTCGCCTCCGCCTACCTCGACGTGGGCTACCACACGCGCGCGACGTTCACGCAGACCGGCGGCACGGTGGAGGGACCCTCGGAGTCGGACCCCCTCCGACTGCGCATCGGCCACGGCGAATTCTCCGACGGCACGTACGTGCTCCGCGGCGGGGACCTCAACACCCTGGACACAGTCTGCGGATACGTGCCCTACAGCGACAAGGCCGGCACCGCCGTCTTCGTCCAGGAGGGCGGGACCCATACCGTCGGTTCGCTCAGCGTGGGCACGGCGGAGGATGCCTCTGCCACCTATTTCCTGAAGGACGGCACCCTCCATGCCAACCGCTGCTACGTCTCGGACGACGGCGACGGACGGTTCGTCCAGGAGGGCGGAACCTTCTTCATCGACGATGCTGGGCATAGCGGCTACGGCGAACTCGTTGTCGAGCCACGCGGGACGGTTGAGCTGCTCGGCGGGTCGTTCCAGGCCGAGGGGATTTCCGATAACGGCCTCGTCCTCCAGGACGGGGGCACGGTTACCCTTGCGCATACACTGGGCGTGTACAGCGGCGGACGGTACGAAGTCGCCAGCGGTACGCTCGAAGCGGAGAAGGTGTCGCTGGTCTCGGACGGCGAGATCGTCCAACGAGGTGGACGCGTCACGTCGGCCGGCTACATGAGCATCGGTTCACCGGATTACTACCACTACTACGGCACAGCCGCGTACCGCCTGGCCGGAGGGGAACTGGTTGCCGACAGAGGCGTGACAGTCGCGCCACGGTACAACGACGGCAAACTGGCTTTGACGGAGCCCGCGGCACGCATGGAGGTATCGCACAGTCTGTGGTTCGGCGGGCGCGGCATGCTCGAGGCCGTCCCTGGCACTGCCATACACATGCTGGAGGCCGATTTCGGCAACCTGAGCACCGACCCCGAGGCCCTGGGAGACCTGGAGAACCTGCTCCTGATCTTCGAAGGCGGCCTGGACGACCCGATGGAGTTCGAGGTGGCGGGGAAGGACCTGCTCGGCCAGGCGGCAGGATACGACCTCAACTTCGCCCTCGGCGCGTTGACGCTGGGGGAGGATGGGCCTTCCCGTCTCAAACTCGTCGACTACGAGGACAATCAACCCGAGTGGGACGGCGACGAGGCCCTTTACGTCTACGAACTCTCCGTCGGCCCGGACGCCGTCCTCGACCTGAACGGGCTGAACCTGTACTACGGCCACCTCACCCTCGATCGCCGCGGCACTATTGTGGGCAACGCTCATGCGGTGCCCGTGATCCCGGAACCCGCCACGCTGGCCCTGCTGGTGGCCGGCGCCGCAGCGTTCCTGCTCGCGCGCCGGCGGAGGCGGACCTTCCTGGTCGTCCTGACGGTTGCGGGAATCGCCTCGGCCGCCTGTGCCGCCGAAGACACGTACTGGCAGCATGACCCTGACACGCCGGGCCAGTGGGACGTGGACGGGAACTGGACCCTCGGCATCCCCGGAGAGTACGACTCCGCCTACGTGGATAACGGGGGCACCGCCGAACTCACCGGCGGCCAGGTGCGCATCAGGGACCTGTATCTGGGCGAGGCCGGCTCCGGCACCCTCCGCCAGACGGGGGCGCGGCTATCCATAGGCGACAACCTGGTCTTGGGTCACGAGACCGGTGCCTACGGACGCTACGAGTTCGCAGGCACGTACCTGTACGTGGACGATGCCTTCCGGGTTGGCTCGTACGGAGAAGGCGAGTTCATTCAGACGGGCGGCGAGATCGCTGTGGACGACGATCTCTCGGTCGGCTATTACGGCACCGGTCTCTTGGAACAGACCGCGGGCACTATGCAGGTCCGCGATAACCTCATCCTCGGCAATAGCGACGAGGCGGACGGCACGTATCGCCTTTCGGGCAACGCCGAACTCAGCGTCTGGGATGCCTTCCTGGTCGGTAACAGCGGCACGGGACGGTTCGAGCAGGCCGATACGGCCCGGGTTGACGCCGAAACGCTCACGCTAGGCCGCTACGCAGGCAGCGACGGCACGTGGGTTATGAGCGGCGGCGCCCTGGTCGCCTTGGTCGAGTACGTCGGCGACGAGGGCAATGGGCGGCTCACGCAGACCGGCGGCACGAACCGGACGCAGGACCTTTACGTCAAAGCGGGGTCCCTCTACGAGTTGACCGGGGGCAGCCTGGAGATCGGAGGGTTCGTCTCCGTCGACGGGGTGATGGATTTCGGCAACGGCGACGCCGTCTGCACCATCGACGATTCCTCCATGGCCGATCTCGCAAGCGCCACCGTACTGAACACCGCCAACGCCTCGCTCCACATCGGTCGGAACAGTCTCTTGGTGGTTGCGCCCGGCTTCGACCCGTACGCGGCCTTCGGGAACTTCTCGACCGAGGGCATCCTCCATACACGCGGGACGACCCTCGTCGTGCCGGCCGATGGCGGCTTCACCGGCCAGGGCGCCATTGACGACCACCTGGTGTGCGATGGCCGCATTGACACACACCAGTACCGCTCGCTTGACCTGAACGGGGGCATCGAGATGGCCGCCCCCGCCATCGTGGACCTGGGCCCCGAAGGCGTCCTGACCGTCGAGGATACGGTCTCGGGTATCACCGGCGGTCACCTCGCGGCGTATGACGTCTACATCGGGCGCACGGGCAAGGGGAAGTTCACGCAGACCGGCGGCGAGGTGCTCCCCGACCGCCTCATGTTCCTCGGCTACGAGACCGGCGCCGAGGGCGAGTACGAGATGCACGGCGGCACGCTCGGCAACGGCGAGGGGTCGGTCCAAGTCGGTTACTTGGGCTCCGGACGATTCATTCACGCGGGCGGACTCGTCAACCCGTACAGCGTGGTCATCGCCGAGTACACCGCCGACTCCTTCGGCCGGTACGAACTCACCGGCGACGGCGCCATCTCCGCCAACGGGCTTGGCGTCGGAAGGCAGGGAACGGGCGAGTTCGTTCAGGACGGCGGAACGGTTGAGGTCGACATGCTCAGCGTCGGGTACCAGGATACGGGCGTCGGAACGTACCAGATGCTTCGCGGCCAACTCGTTGCTGACGAACTTATCCTCGGGTACTACGGCCAAGGCCTGTTCCAGCACCAGGGTGGCCGCGTGACCGTTGACCACCAACTGGCCCTGGGCAAGTACGGTTCCTTCGGGTACGCGCAGGGCCGTTACGAACTGAGCGGCTCGGCCGAACTGACGGCTCCCTTCGTCGTCGTCGGCGACGAGTGCGGCGGCACCTTCATCCAGACGGGCGGCACGCACACCGTCGGCGAGATCCTCTACGTGGGTTGCTACGGGGGCAACGGCCTATATCAACTCGACGCCGGCACGCTGACCGCTCCCGAGCAGCGCATCGGCATGCCCTACAGCGACAAGTTCCCCACTGGCGCGTTCGTCCAGGCCGGCGGCACGAACATCACCGACCGGCTCCTGGTGGGAGAGAAGGGCTCGTACACGATGACCGGCGGCGGCCTTTCGGTCGGGCATTTGTGGCTGCTCGAAGGCGATCTGGACCTGGGCGATGCCGCCCTCGACATCGAGATCGGCGACGCCTTCGTGGATTTCTCCCACGGCACGCTGACCGGCACGGGTTCGGCCCGCGTCACCGCCGGGCCGGACTCCCTTCTGATCTTCGCCGCCGGTTTCGACCCGTATGCGGAGTTCGGCTCGCTTTCCGGTGGCGGCGTCGTGCACCAGGTCGGGTCGCCGCTCGTGGTTCCGAGCCACGTCCACGTCCCGGCCGCCCGCGGCACGATTTACGACTTCGTCCGGTGCGAAGGCGGCCTCGCCGCCGAGGAGGGCGAGGGTCTCGACCTCATCCGCGGCGCCTGGGTCACCGGCGGCGGTGAACTGGACCTCGGCGAAGGCAAACTCCACGTCGACGACGAGGTCTCCGGCATCGACGGCGGCCGCCTCGTCGCCAACGACCTGGCCGTCGGCTACGGCGCCGTCGGCCGGTTCACCCAGACCGGCGGCAGCGTCGAACTGGAGGGCGAGTTTGCCACGCTCCTGATGGCCGAGAAACGGGACGCCCGCGGAACCTACGTCCTGGCCGGCGGCGATCTCCAGACCTACCTCGTGAGCGTCGGTGGGGGCTACGACTCCATCGGCGCCGTCGTGCACACCGGCGGCCGGCTCGTCGCCGACCACCTCTCCCTTGGAACCTATGAAGGCGCGCTCGGGACGTATGACCTGACCGGACCGGCGGCGCTGGTGGTGGGCGTACTCGGCGTCGGAGGCGGCGAGGAACGCGACGAGGGAACCCACGGCGTCTTTCGCCAAAACGGCGGCTCCGTCGACGTCCTCCGGCTGCTCAACCTCGGCAACAACACCGCCGGCCTGTACGAACTGGCCGACGGCCGCCTCACCGCCGATGAGGAACGCATCAATACCCGTTCCGATGGCGGGCCCGGCGTCTTCGTCCAGAGCGGCGGGACCCATTGGGTCAACGAGCAACTCTGGCTGGGCGCCGGCCTGTACGAAATGCAGGGCGGGTCGCTCTCGGCCGACGTCCTGCGGGTGTCGGACCGGGGTCCTGCCGCCGGCCTGTTCCGCCAGACGGGCGGCACCGTGGCCGCCAGGACACGCCTCGAGGTGGCTGCGGACACGTACGACGGTGGCTGTTACGAACTCCACGACGGGATGCTCAGCGCCGGCGAAACCTTCCTCGGCGGGTGCGTCGCCGCGTTCACGCAAACGGGCGGCCAGCACGGCACGGGCCACCTCGCCATCGGCGAGGGCAGCACGTACCGCATGACCGGCGGGTCGCTGACCGTGGCCGACAGCGTCGATAATGCCGGTCTCATGGATTTCGGCGGGACGGCGACGACGCTCATGACCGGCGGGCTGGTCAACTTCGGCCGGGGCTCGCTCGCCGGGACCGAGAACCTCTCGCTGTTCGTCGGCGAGGACTCGCTCGTGATCTTCCCGGCCGGCTTCGACCCCGCGACCGACCTTGCCTCGTTCGTTCACGACGGGCTCGTCCACTATGCCGGCAGCACGCTGGAACTGTATCGGCCGGAGTTGGGCAGCCGGAGCGTTCGGGGCCGAGGCACGATTGAGGACCATGTGTACATCCGTTACGGCTGGCTGGCCGCCACCACGGCCATCAACCTGGAAACGGGTCTGTTCCTCAAACACTCGTCGGCCCACGCCCATCTCGGCACGGGCGCCCTGACCGTGCGGAACGACATCTCGGGGATGGACGACGGCACGCTCGAGGCCGAACGCATCACCGTTGGGGGCGACACCCCTGGCACCTTTACCCAGAACGGCGGAGAAGCGACGGTAGAGACGAACCTCAACCTGGGCGAGGGAGGGACTTACGTCCTGGGCGGCGGCGAACTGGAGGCCGAGGCGGTGAAGATCTCCGGCTACCACGCACCGCCGGCCTTCGTCCAGACCGGCGGCGAGTTCGTCGTCGGTGGTACGCTCGCCCTCGGGCATGATTACAACAACACCGCCTCCTACACGCTGACCGGCGGCTCGTTGACAACCTCCGCTGAGAAGGTGAATTCGGCAGCCGAATTCGTTCAGGAAGGCGGCTCGAACAGGACCGATGACCTGACGCTCTACGGTGCCTATCGGCTGGACGATGGGACCCTGTCGGCGGCAAACGAGCGTGTCGGGTTGTGGTCCGACGCCACGTCCTTCGCGCAGACCGGCGGCGCGCACACCGTGGCCGAAACGTTTACGTTCCGAAACGGAGCCTACACAATGACCGGCGGCCAGTTCTCCGCCCTGGTGGAACAGATCGGAGACGAAGACGTCAGTTCCGTCGCCACATTCGCCCAGAGCGGCGGCCTGAACATCGCCGGCCATCTCGCCACCGTGCGGGCCGGCGTGCTCCGTCTCAGCGGGGGCAGCCTGCACGTCGCCGACAGCATCGACAATGCCGCCACCATCGACATGGCCGGCGGCCCCGGCACCATCATCGCCTCGGGCCTGGTGAACCTGGGCCGGGGCGAGTTCACCAACACCGCCGCCGGCTCCCTCGTGGTCGGCCCGGACTCGCTCGTGATCTTCCCCGCCGGCTTCGACCCGGACACCGACCTCGCGCTCTTCTCCTGCGCCGGCCTGACCGACTTTGCGGACGAGACGATCGAGATGCCCGCCGGCACCGGCTTCAGCGGCCGGGGCACCATCGAGGACCACGTGCACGCCTCCGGCACCATCCGCGCCACCACGGCCATCCACTTGGCCGATAACGTGACCCTCGATGGCGGCGATGTGGACCTCGGGGACGGGACGGTCTCGGCGACGGAACACGACGGGTCGATCACCGCCGGCCGGCTCGAGGCACGCCAGATGAACATGACCGCCTGGGTCGGCGGCCGCCCCGTGATCGACCAAACGGGCGGGACGGTCGTCGTCCGCGAAGGCCTGACCATGAACGGCGGCCGCTATACCCTGGCCGACGCCGGCACCCTCTCCGTCGACACGGTCGAACTCAACGGGTACAGCACGTTTCGGCAGACGGGCGGGTACCTGTCCGTCGGCACGCAGTTCTGGCTAAGCAACTACGACCAGGCAGACCCCTCCAGCCTCTCCGGGGGCGTCCTGGACGCCCGCGACGGCACCGTGAAGGTGACCGGCAACGCCTCGGGCATGCTGCGGGTCGAGGGCGAGGCCCTGGTCATCGCCGACACGCTGAACGTGATCGGCGAGAATTACATCCTTGATGCCGCGGGGGGCACACTGCGCATCAACCGGATGGACACCGCCCACTGGCCGATCAAGGAGTTCGGCGGGAACCTCCAGTTCGGCCATCTCGGGGGGCAGCAGGCTGCACTGTTCGAGATCGACGCCGGAGAGGTCCTCTCGGTCGACGAAGAACTGATCGTCGGGTACGAGGCCCCGGCGGATCTGATCGCCCGCGGCGGGCACCTGATGGCCGGGACCATCCGTGTAGGGCATCTCGCCGGCTCGACCGGCCGCCTGGAGGTGGGACGGGCCTCCCTGACGGCCGCCTCCCTCTACCTGGGGGCGACCGAGGGAAACGGGCTTCTCGCCCTGACCGAGCCCAAGGGCATCGTCAAGATCAGCGAGGCGTGGGTCATCGGTGCCCAGGGCGCCCTGACGGCGGTGGAGGGCACGTCGGTCCACATGACGGGCTCGGCCTTCCGGAACCTGTCCCAGGACGAGACGGCCGTGGCGCGGCTCGCGAACCTCGAACTCGTCTTCGAGGGCGGCACCGACGAGTGGAGCAGCGCCGAGATCGCCGGATACGACCGCGGGCTCGTGCCCGAAGGCTTCCAAGAGAACTTCGTGCTCGACCACCTCGTCATCGGGGGCGCGCAGGACGCCCGGCTCCGGCTTCTGGACGGTTGGGACAACGGCAACCGCGGCGGCCCCGGGGGATTCGACGAAGCCCTGTACGTCCACGACCTGACACTGACGGCCGACTCGACGCTCGACCTCAACGACTTTCACCTCTACTACGACGGCACGTTCACGAACCTGGGCGGCACGATTCTGAACGGCCGGCCGGTCCCCGAACCCGCGACGCTTTCGCTCGTGGCCGCCGGGCTGGCGGCGGTTTGGATGAGAAAAAGACGAGTGACGAAGTGAGGGAGTAACAGGGGGACGGAGTAACAGAGTAACCACAAAACCAGCATCAGCAAACCGGGGGAGGTTGGGCCTGATGGCCAGTCTCCCCGTTTCTTTGAACCGCATGGCATGAAAGGAAAAGGTGATGAAAACGCGAGTGCTGAAAAGGGCGGTCATTATCGGTTGTGCCCTTGTGGCGACGGGCTTGGCAGCCCAGACCGCCGATGCCGACGACACGTACTGGATTCTACCTCCACCTACTGTCGGTGACTGGTTCGACGCCGGCAACTGGGACAACGGCGTGCCGAATGGCGCCGAGAACGCCAATCTGAACAACGCGGGCACGGCGCTGGTTTCGGCCGGCGGCACCGCCAAGGGCCTGTTTGTCGGCTGTTCGGACGGCGGAAGCGAAACCGTCCGGCAGACCGGCGGATAGCGCAGTTCAGGCTCGAGTGTGCAGGGCATTGCGCGGTGGGTCTCCGCAGCAGCGGGGGCAGTTGCCACACATTGCCGGGCAAGCAGGAATCGGCTGCGCAGCACGGCTGCCAAGAACACGTATCCTGAGGTGGAAGGTGGCGCATGGTCGCTGCCACAGTCGCTCCACCGAGGTTCGGGGCCATGTGCCCGAAAGGGACGTTTGATGACCGAGCCACCGTCTGACAGCCAGTTACCGACGTTCAGCCCCGGCGGGCCGGATCGGGGCGGCGAGGAAGGCGCACAGCCGCCGCAGATCGAAGGCTACGAGGTCCGCGATAAACTCGGCGAAGCCGGCCAGGGCCAGGTCTGGCGTGCGCGGCAGTTGAGCACCGGCCAGGAAGTGGCCCTGAAGTTCCCTCATGCCACGGCCCTGCTCTCGGATGCGGCCCGCGCCCGCTTTGAGCGGGAGGTGGAACTGGCTGCCAGCCTCCAGCATCCCAACATCGCCCGGGTCTACGACAGCGGCCTCTACAAAGGCGTGTACTGGTACGCCATGGAACTGGTCGAGGGCGTTCACCTGGACCGGTACGTCGAAGAGCACCATCTGGCGCAGCGCGAGATCCTCGAACTCGTCGGCAAGGTGGCCCGTGCGGTCCAGCACGCGCACCAGCATGGGGTGATCCATCGGGACCTGAAGCCGTCGAACGTCCTGGTGACCGAGGATGGCCAGCCGCACGTCGTGGACTTCGGTCTGGCGAAGGCGTTCCTGGAGGGCGAAGCGGCGCTGATGTTCTCGGTGGAAGGCTACGTGGCGGGGACGCCGGCGTACATGTCGCCGGAGCAGGCGTCCGGGCATGTAAGCCAGGTGGACACGCGATCGGACGTGTACGGTCTGGGGGTGATCCTGTTCCGCCTGCTGACGGGCGAGTTCCCGCACGACCATGCGGGTGGCCGCGACGCGCTCCTGGCGCGGATTGCCGGGCAGGAGGTCCGTCGTCCCCGTCAGGTCGGCAAGGATATTGACAAGGAACTGGAGGCGCTGCTGCTGAAGGCCCTGGCCCACGACCCGGATGCCCGGTACGCGGCGGCGGGGGATTTGGCAGAGGACATCCGGAACTACCTCACGGGCGAGCCGCTGGCGGCCAGAAAACCGACCACGGTCTACTTTCTGCGCAAGCGGCTGCGCAAGTATCGCGTACCCACGGCGATTGCTGGTGGTGTCCTTGCCCTTCTGATCGGCATGGCGGTGTTCTCCTACGTCCGCGTGGAGCAGGAGCGCAGGAAGGCGGTGTTCGCCTACGTCCGCGTGGAGGAGGAGCGCAGCAAGGCCGAGGAGGAGCGCAGGAAGGCAGTGTTCGCCTACGTCCGCGTGGAGGAGGAGCGCAGCAAGGCGGAGGAGGAGCGCAGCAAGGCCGAGGAGGAGCGCAGGAAAGCAGTGTTCGCTTACGTCCGCGTGGAGGAGGAGCGCAGCAAGGCCGAGGAGGAGCGCAGGAAAGCAGTGTTCGCCTACGTCCGCGTGGAGGAGGAGCGCAGGAAGGCCGAGGAGGAGCGCAGCAAGGCCGAGGAGGAGCGCGGGAAGGCGGAGCGGTTCAATTACGCCAACACCATCGCCCTGGCGGAAATCCGCGT
>CAZEBQ010000085.1:0-13822 GCA_964510295.1 uncultured Anaerolineales bacterium
CGCTCAGGCCTTTCGCGGCCCCTCCGGGAAGAGCGGGTCGAGCGTCATGGCCAGGGCCTGGAGTTTGGCCGTCTCGGCCTCGGTGATGGGTCGGATCGTGGGCACCAGGTCCAGCGCGAGGCGGTGAACGGTCTCGTTGGAGGGCGGGACGGCGGCAACGACGGTCTGGCTCAGGGTGAAACGCAACGCCAGTGTCGCCTCCGACCGGTCGTGGACGGGCCGGTACCACATGCGGAACCGCTTTCGCAGCGGGTCGTCCTTGGTCCAGCGATTGCGGCACAGGCCTTTCATGGCAAGCACCGCCGTGCCGCGCGCTCGTGCCGCCTTGACCACCTTGGGTCCGAAGTCCATCTTCATCCAGGAGGCGAAACTGATCGGGAACAGGACCGAATCGAAGCGGAACCGCTCCAGGGCCGCCAGCGCCGCCTCCTCGGTATGGGCCGTGAAGCCGACGTACTTGACGCGGCCGGCCTTCTGCTGGTCGGCGATGAACGCCATGACGCCGCCCTCCGAGAACGCCGCGTCCACGTCGCGCCCCACCTCCTTCAGACAATGGAGTTGATACAGGTCGAAGTGGTCGGTCCGCAGGCGCGCGAGCGACCGCTTGAACTCGACCTCGGCGCCCTCGGCGTCGCGGGCCTTCGTCTTGCACGCCAGGAAGACGTTCTTGCGGTACGGTTCGAGGGCGGGACCCAATTTCACCTCGGCGTCGCCGTAGGCCGGGGCCACGTCGAAGTAGTTCACGCCGCGCTCCACGGAGTCGGCCACGAGGCGGTTCGCCCTCTCCTGCTCCATGTTTCGCAGCACGAGTCCGGGGAACCCGATGATCGAGAGCCTGACGCCGTCCCGGCCGTAGGAACGAAGCGGCATCTTCGCTGCCGCCGCCTGAGACGGAGCGCCCTGAAGCGCCACCGCTGCCGCGCCCAACGCCGTCGTCTTCACAAACGCTCTACGTTTCATCGCCTTCGCCTTTCACGCATCGCGGGGCATCCCCGCCCCGTTCGACTCCGCCTCAAGCATACGTGGACCCTGCGCAGAAGGCAAGGCGCACAGGGTCGCATGGCGGTGGACGGGGAGGGCACGGCTGCGGCGCGGGCGACGCTAGCCCGGCGGTCGGTCGGTCCGCTTACGTTTTGCCACCAGGAACGTCCTCAGGCACGCCAGGCCGATGAACAGGATCGAGCCCAGCGCCAGGTCCGGCACGTTGACGCCCCAGGCGGCCAGGCCGAGTCCGATGGACACGACGACCGCCACCGCCCAGGTCAGGACGAGATCGGTCCGTCTCTTGCCGCCGGTCGACCGGGCCGGCGCTTCCGAAAGTGGCGGGGTGACCTCGGCGCGTGGGGCCTCACGGCGGTCCCGCCGAGGGACGGCGCGGCGCTCCATCCGGGCGGGCGCGGGATGGGCGCCCGGCTGGACGGCCGCACGCGCCAGGGCGTCGAGCGCATCGGCCGCCGTCCGTCGCACCGGCGCAGGAGGCGCCTGCGTCGCCTTCGGCTGCGGCGGAGCGACGGGCGTTCCGCCGGCGAGGCTGCCAAGCGCCGCAGCGGCCTGCGCCGTCTCGGGCATCGGCGCCTCCGTCGGCGGAGGCGGCGACGGTGCGGCAGACGGACTCGTCGCGCTTGCCGTGCGCGGCGGGGCCTGCGGTGAAAGGCGGGCTATGATCGCGCCGCGTGCAAATGTGTACACAGGCGGCTGGACCGTACCGTCCGGCGAGAGAATCTGGAGCGGCACCATGCGCGGGGCCGTGAACTCGAAACCGCACGTCGGGCACTGGACCCGTTCGCCGGAATGGTCCGGAAACACGACCAGTTCCGTATCGCACGCCGGGTTCGGACACATGAACGCCCACACCCGCTGTGCACCGGTGTGAGGCGGAGGTGGCGGAACCGCGCCGGTGCGGGCCGCCGGACGAGCCGGCGCCTCGAACCGACGTGAACGCCATGTCTTCCCACGCGCGGTCTGCATGGCCGCTGCCCCTGAGGACGGTGTCTCCGCAATGGTCGACCGTACCACGTCTGTCGGCTCGTTTGCCACGGCGAATGCAGAAAAACCCGCGCCGTAGCAGCCGTCCTGCAGGCGTCAATACTCCGGCGGTCGGGGCAGGACGTACGGCCGGCCGGTCGTCTCGGCGGTTCGCACCTCGACGGGCGTCTGGTATCGTTGCGTCACGTCCTCCGCCGAGATGTACCGCACCTGCGGCGCCCAGACCATCGGGAAGAACCGGTCTGTCTTGCGAAAACTCACCGCGTAGATGCAATGCATCGGGTGACTCGGGTCGACGGCGGTTCGACACTTCTGCGTGAACCACGCCCGGTCGAGTTCATTCGGCTCGGCCGCTCCAAGGTAGTGCCACCCATCGTCCCAGATTTCCACCCACGTGTGGTTTCCGCCGTGCTGACCGGCGCCGTCGGTGATCCGTTGCTTCCAGCACGGAATACCCACCAACCGGGCCGGCACACCAACCGCGCGGCAGGCATCGGCGAGCAGGATCGACAATCCCGTGCACGAGGCGAAGCCGGTTTTCACGGACTCGGCAGGGCTCTGGTCGGGCCTGGTCCGCTTCCGGGCGTGGTAGCGGACGTTGAGTTCCTTGAAGGCGGTCGCGTTGAGCATCCTGGCCGCCTCGCCCGGCGTGTCAATCTGCCAGGCCCTCTTCCCGAAGCGGTCGAAGAAGTCGTTCCGCCACGCGCCGCGCCGCTCGGTAACGTTCGCGTAGGGCAACACGCAGTTGCGGTAGATCTCGTCGGGGATGCGTTTGCCCCAGGGCGCTTTCGCCCGCGCCTGCTGCGCGAGACGGACGTTTTCCAGCACGGAGTCTGCGCCGAGCGTCTTGAGGTCGCGATCGGGCATGTTGGCGATCAGGAAAACCACGTTGCCGAGTTCGTCATCGGACGCTTTCTCGAGGGCCGACGCGAGTTCCACGTCATTCTTGCCCGCACGCGTCAGCGCAGCGCCGACTGCTTTACGGTCGGCCTCCGGCACGCGCCTGAGCGCCTTTTCAATCGCCGGCCGGTCCTTGCCCGCTGCCTCCGACGGAGAGGCGGGCGGATTGGCTGCAGACGCAACGCGGCCCGGAAGGGGCTTCGGCAGTCGCCCCTGCGTCTCGGCAACCTTGCCGGTGCCTGTCGATTCACGCACAGCCCCCGCGCAGATACCCCCGTCGTCCATCGCCAACGAAGGCGATGCCGTCAGAAACCCAACGAGCAATCCCGAACACAGGCTGCGACCCATCCGATGCATAAGTGTCTTCTCGTCAAAACGCTTCATGGCCCCATGCCGAGAGGGCCGGCACGCGCGCTGCGCGGGACATTACGCAGGCGGCCGCGGAAGGACGTACGGCCGGCCGGTAACCTCGTCGGTTCGGACCTCGACCGCCGTCTCGTAGACGGGCGAGAGGACCTCCGGCCGGATGACCTCGTCGGGCGTTCCGGCGGCGACCACCCGGCCCTCGTCGATGAGCACCAGACGGTCGGCATACGCTGCCGCAAGGCTCAGGTCGTGGCTGACGGCGACGACGGTCTTGCCCTCCTCGGTCACCAGGCGCCGGAGCAGACCGTAGATGCCGTGCTGATGGCGGATGTCGAGGAACGAGGTCGGCTCGTCCAACAGGATGACGTCGGGTTCCTGGGCGAGGGCCCGCGCGATGATGACCCGCTGCCGCTCCCCGCCCGACAGGTCCTCCAGGCTGCGCTGGGCGAACCGCTCGGTGTCGGTCCGCCTGAGCGCCTCGCGGGCGGCATGCCAGTCGCCGCTCGACTCGAACCCCAGGGCGCCGGTGTGCGGCGAGCGGCCCATCAGAACGGTCTCGAGCGCCGTGAAGCCGACCGCCGCCAGCGTTTCCTGCGGCACGTAGGCCACGCGGCGTGCGATCGACCCGGGCGGGTACGCTTCGAGCGGCGTCCCCGCGAGGCGGACGCGTCCCCGTGACGGCACCAGCAGCCCCACGAGCATCCTGAGCAGCGTCGTCTTGCCGCAGCCGTTTGGTCCGAGGACGCACGCCAACCGCCCGCGTGCCACGGCCACCGTCAGGTTCCGCAGAACCGGCTCGCCGGGCGTGTAGGCGAAGGCGAGTCCCTCTGCCGCCAGGTACGCGTCGCCGGCTATCGGATTTCGGTTTTCCGTCGCCATCGCGTTCTCAGAAGGTAGATGAAGAAGGGTCCGCCGGCCATGGCCGTCAGCACGCCCACCGGCGGCGCCACGCCGCCGATGCCCTCGAGCAACCGCGTCGCCAGGTCCGCCGCCACCAGCAGCGACGCCCCGAAGCACGCGACCGCCGGCACCAGACGGCGGTGGTCCGGCCCGAGGGCCATCCTGAGCAGGTGCGGGCAGATCAGGCCGACGAACCCGATCGGGCCCGCCAACGCCACCGACGCGCCCGTCACGAGGCTCGCCGTCACGAACGTCACCAGCCGCAGGCGGTTGACCGGCACGCCGAGCGCCCCGGCGGTGTCCTCGCCCACCGCCACCAGGTTGAACCCCTTGGCCAGGAAGGCGAACAGGACGGCCGCCGCCAGCGCCAGACCACCGACGACCGCCACCAGCGACCACTTCGGGTCGAAGGTGCTGATGGTGCCCATCATCCAGTAGGCGATCTCGCCGCGGCGCTCCGGGCTCGCGAGCGCCGTCACCAGCATGATGGTGGCCCCGTAGAAGGCGTTGATGATAACGCCCGTCAGGAGCAGTGTGTACGGTTCCAGCCGCCCCCGACGCTGGGCCACTGCGTACACAACGCCCACCGTCACGAGGGCGCCGACGAAGCCGAAGACCGGCGCCGCGACGGCCGTCAGGTAGAGGCTCGAGAGAATGACGCCGAGGCCGGCGCCGCCGGAGACGCCCAGGACGTACGGTTCGGCCAGGGGGTTTCTCAGGAGCGCCTGGAAGGCGAGTCCCGCCAGGGCGAGCGCCGCCCCGACGACGGCGGCCGTCAGCACCGAGTACAGGCGGAGGGTCAGGACGTCGCGGGTCTTGTCCCATGCGTCCCAGGCCCAGATGTTCTCGGCCCCCAGGACGACGGCCGCCGCCGACACCGCGAGCAAAAGCAGGACCCATGCGGCCAGTGCCCGGAGGTATCGCCGCGGTGTCAGTGGCCGGGTATTCACGGCCGGTTCCGCTCCCGGAGTGGACGGATCCCGCGCGGGCCGCCCCTGTGGATGATGCGGGCGAGGCGTTCGGCGGCCAGACCGACGGTCGGGCCGGGAATCGTCAGAAACTCGTCCTGGAGGATGTAGACGCGGCTGTTGGCCACGGCCGGGATGCTCTTCCAGTTCAGCCAGGCCTGGCTGATGGCCTTGAGCCGGTCGGGTGCGGCGTCCTTGCCGACGGCGTTGATGATGACGACCTCGGGCGCCAGTTGAATCGCCCGCTGCGGCGTGATGGTCGGCCAGTCGGCCGTCTCGGGAAAGGCGTTCTCGCCGCCCGCCACGTTCAGGAGTTCATCGACGAAGGTGCCTCGGCCCGCCACCATCATGTTGGGCGACCCGACCGTCATCGGGAAGGCGAACAGAACCTTCGGCCTGGGGCGGCCTTCGACGAGGCGGCGCACCTCGCGCAGTTCGTGCTGGATGTCCTCGCGGAGGGTCTTGGCGGGGGCGGTGCGGCCGGTTTCGCGGCCGATCACATCGATCGTCTCCATCAGTTCGGCCATCGTGTCGGACTCCAGCGCCACCGTCCGGATGCCGAGGCCCTCGATCGTTCTGACCACGTCGGCCCGTTTCGTGATGATGAAGGCGACGGTCGGCTCGAGCGAGACGATGCGTTCGAGGTTCAGGTGGAGGGTGTCTCCGACGGCGGGGATGGTCCTGGCCTCTTTGGGGAAATCGCAGTGGGTCGAGCGGCCGACGATACTGTTGCCCAGCCCCAGGGAGAAGAGGATCTCGGTGACGTTCGGCGTGAGGCTGAGGATCCGGAGCCCCTTGGGCTTGAAGTCGTCTTCCCCGCCAGGGGGCGCTGATTCCTGGCATCCGACCGCCAGCGCGGCCGCCATCGCCGCCGCCAGAACCGTGTAGAGCGTTGAGTGTTTCATGTCCCCGATTCTAGGCCGGGCCGCGAGGGCTTGCAAGCGTTTCCGGCCGGCGCCGGCACGAGGTTTTCTAATCCCGCGTATTGGCGCTTGACTTTGCGCCGAGATGTGGTACAGTGACGGCGACAATTGAATAGGAAACCGGGAACAGGGAAGGTGGTGAGAAGCCACCGCGGTCCCGCCGCTGTAAGCGAGGACGAAAGGCCTGACTTTCGGTCACTGCCCGAACGGGCGGGAAGGCCGGGCCGAGTAGGATGATTCGCGAGCCAGAAGACCTCTCTCGGTTTCCAGTGACGCTTGGCATTCCTCGCGGACTGGGAATAGTCGGCCAGAGAAGGTTGAGTCTGAACCTTCGGTCTCCCGCGCGGGGCCGGAGGTTTTTCTTTGGGCTTCACCGTTGTCTTCTGCCGCACCCGGCGACAAGGGGCGCCGGGCACACTTGGACTGTGGGGGAGGTTGCGAGGATGGCAACAATGCGTCATACATGGATTGGTTGTGGGACGGTTCTGGTGATGGTGGCTGCGATGTCGGCCCCGGCGGCGGGCATGCGCTACGCCGATTTCGTGCACGCTTACACGTGGGGCAACGGAGAGGCCGGGTACGATGACCCGTCCGGCGCGTTGGGCCGGCCGGAGCGGATGACCGGAGAGGGTACGGACTTTCCCGCTCAGGTCGAGCCGATGAACCCGCCGTGGCTTGCGACCGAGATCGCCTCCATCGGGCCCGACTCGGGCGAGTTGGTCCTGGGGTTCAACGGGCCCGTCTTGAACGATCGCGGCGATGGGTTTGATGCCGATCTCATCGTCTTCGGCAACACGTTCTTCACCGGCGACTTCAGCAACTGGCCGGACGTTTACATCACCACGCCCGCCGCCACGAACGCCGAGGTCGGCAAGATCGAGGTCAGCCAGGATGCCGCCGCGTGGTACGAGGTGCCGGGCGTCTTTGCGGACAGCCTCTGGCCGACGCTCGGATACGTCGGGGCCGACGGCGTGACACCCACGAACTTCTGGGAGCCGATGGCCCCGTCTTTGGCGCTCTCGGACTTCGACGGTTTGTCGCTTGCCGACGCCGCGGCCCTCTACGGGACGAGCGGCGGCGGCGCAGCCGTTGATATCTCCGGCGCCGTTGACGAGCACGACGCCCCGGCCGGGCTCGACTGGATCTCGTTCATCCGCGTCACGGTTCCTGCCGGCGAGACGTACAGCACCGAGGTGGACGGCGTGGCGGTGGTGCCCGAACCGGCGACGCTGGGCGTTGTGGCCCTGGGGTCCCTGACGGCCCTGTGGCGCCGGCGGCGGGGATGATGCTTGCCCGATTTCCCTTTTAGACAAACCAGGAAAGGTAAGGTAATATGATGAGACCAATTATCATGCTTGGCGCCGCCTCGATCATCCTCGCGGCCGCAGGCGGCGTTGGCGCCGCGCCTTATAACCTCAACGGCCACTGGGTCGAGGTCGATTACTGGGCCGGAAGCGGAGCGAACGAAACCGCCCTCGTCATTGACTGGAACGGCACGAACGGCCCGTACATCTCCGAGACCCACGCCTGGGGGTACCGGTGGAGCGGGGCGGGCTACGTCTCCGGCGCGCTCGCCGCCATCTCGGCCGCCGGCGGGCTGAACGTGACCGTCGGCCACGGCGGCGGATTCGTCAACGACGCTCTCTACAACGACGCCGACGGTGACAACCACACCAGCGCCGGCTACACCGGCTGGTGGTGGGCGGGAGAGACCTCCGACGGCGGCCAGACGTGGACCGGGAACCTCCTCGGCGTGGACCAGGAACCCCTTGGCCAAGGCAAGATCGAAGGGCTGAACATGGACTCCGGTGCTTGGACACCCGACACGTTGACCATTCCCGTGCCCGAACCGGCCACGATGGCGCTGCTCGTTCTGGGTGCGGGGGCGGTTCTCGCGCGCCGGCGGAGGACATAGGTTGTGGACGCCCACGTGAGTGGTGCGCGGCGGGCCGGAGTCTGTCCTGAGCCTGTCCAGCGGGCACCGGCCGCGCACGAACCTGAGAAGCGGATGCGGCAGCCTACGCGCGATGGCCGACCGACAAGTCGCCGCGGCTTCACGCTGGTGGAACTGCTCATCGTCATCGCCATCCTCGGCCTGCTGGCGGCGATGCTGACCCCGGGTCTGAGCAAGGCCTTCGAGGTGGCGGACCGGGTGACGTGTGCATCAAATCTCCATCAGTTGGGTCTGGCGATTAACCTGTACCTCAAGGACAACGACGGCGTGTTCTTCGCCATTCGTGATCCGAACGACCCCGCGACGCCGGAGGACGAAAGCAACCTCTGGTACTTCGGCTACGAAACCGGCACCAGTTGGTCGGGCACCGCCGAAGGCGAGCGCGTGCTCGACAAAACTCGGGCCAAACTCTATCCCTACACCGACGCCTACGCGGGCATCGAGATATGCCCGGCATTCAATCATGGCGGGTCGTACAAGGCGAAGTTCCGCGGCAAATGGTGGACCTACGGCATCAACAAGGTCCTCTCGCCCGACCGGTTCCTCAGTCCCGGTACGCCGTGCGGCAGTATCCTTGATATCGGCGGCTGCGACACCTCTCGCACGGTCGTGATGGCCGATGCCGCTCAGGTCAACACCTTCCAGGCCCCGGCCTCGCCGGGCAATCCCATGCTCGAGGAGTGGCACTACGTGCAACCCGAGGACAGCCGGTTCCCCGACTACCCGCACGTCCACTTCCGCCACGGCGGGCTCGCCAACGTCCTGTTTGCCGACTGGCACGTCGAGGCGTGCTCGCCCAAGGAGGGCAGTTACGACCGGCGCCTGCCGTCGGCCAGGGTCGGGTGCCTGGACGGCGAGGAAGTGCGCTTCCGTCCCCGCCGCTGACCGGGCAGCGGTTTCGTGTGGCCACGCCTTTTCCCGTCTGCCGATTAGAACTACAACGTTACCTGTGCGGCTGCCCGTTCCGCGCGGCGGCCTTCCCAGGCCGCCGCGAACGCAGTTTATGCCTGTTCCTGGTGGCCTGGGAAGGCCACCAAGCGGACAAAAAGGCGAAATAGCGTTGTAGGATTAGAACTACAACGTTACCTGTGCGGCTGCCCGGGTGTCGCTCGGCCGGGGAAAAAGCGGGTCAGGGCCACTTTGGCGGTCCAACGGGGCCGTATCCGTTTGATCGGCCAAACGCCCCAAGGCAACAGGCGGCCGCAGCAAGGAGAGCGACACGATGGCCCGCCGCATGGTAGTCGGAGCCGTCGGATGGCTGGCGGTGTCTCTGTCGGCCGTCGCAGCGGCGGCGCCCGCCCCGCCTCAGGAGCCGCCCGTCCGGGCGACGGTCGTCAAGAAGGCCTATCCCCTGAAGCCGCCGGGGCCGAACGCAGCGGAATCCGGCGACGCGAAGACGTACACCGCCGACGCCATTATCCTCGAGAACGCCTACATTCGCGCCACCGTCGTGCCGTCCCTCGAAGCGCGGCTGTCGCGCGTCGTCTTCAAAAGAGGCGGCCGCGACCTCTTCTGGGTCAACGACGTGCCGGCGGCGTGGTCGCCGGAGGGGACGTTCTTCCCGTTCCCGCTGCACGAGGTGGGGCAGGCGGCCGAGGCGACAACGGCGTGGCGGATCGTCCGCAGGCCCGACGGATCGGTGACCGTGGCGATGGACCGGCGGTTCACGCAGTTCGCGGGGTCGGCGTCCCGGCCGGACCCCCGTTTTTCGGCCCTTCGGATGGCAACGTACGTGACGTTGCGGCCGGAGTCGGCGGTTCTGGAGTACGTGGCGCGGCTGGACAACCGGCTGCCCATACGTCACGGGTTCCGTCTGTGGAACGTGGCCCGGTTCCCCCGTCAGGCCGGCGCGACGGTGCTCTTTCCGGTGGGGTCGGTGACGGACGGGCGTCTGGGCCGGATTCAGCCGTGGCCGGTCTCAGGCGACATCGACCACAGCCGCCTTGGGGCGGGGGCCGTCTCGGTCTTCGGCGCCGACACGCAGGGCGACTGGACCGGCGTGTACTATCCGGAGGCCGACGCCAATCACCTCATCCTCAAGCCGCGCTACACCGCGCCGGGCGCCAGGCTGCACGTGATGAAGGCCAAGTCGAGCATCAAGGATGAGCCCGCGGGCGCCGACCGGACCATCGAGATCTGGAACGGGTCGAACCCGACCTTCGACCACCCCGGCCACTACCTCCAGGCGTTCGGCGCCTACGTGCTTCCCCTGAAGTTGGCGATGGTGACGGGGATCGGCCGCATCGACTGGGCCAACGCCTCCGTCGCCGTCTCCTGCGAGTCGAGTAAGACGGGGACGGTGGTGCGTGTGGTGTCGCTCCGGCCGGTGCCGGGGTGCCGCGTCATGGTCCGCGCGAAGCAGGAGACCGCTCAGGCTGGCGGCGCGTTGCGGCCGGACCGGCCGCTCGTCGTCGAACTCAAGAAACGGGCCGAACGCGTCCTGGTGACGGTGTTTGACGCCGAAGGCGACGAGTTGGCGGAGGTCAGCCTGCCGTACCGTCTGCGGCCCACGCCGCCGGAAGACCTCAAGGCCGTCGAGGCCGAGATGAAACCGTGGAACTGGACGGCGATGGAACTGGCCGACTGGTCCGGCCGGGGGGCGCCCCACCTGCCCGACGCCGCCAAGACGCTCATCGCCAACCTGGCCACCCACGACGTCGAGTCGGTGCTGGCGGCGGCCCGGGTACTCATGCGGACCGACCTGCCGGGGTCCGCCCGGTGGCAGTCCGTCCGAAACCGGCTGGACTTCATCGTCGGCCGGCAACCCGACCACGCCTACGCCCGTGCGTACCTGGGGATGATGTTGGCGTTGGAGGCGCGTGGCCGTCCGACGCCTGCCGCCGCGCGGCACTTTACGGAGGCCGAGCGGCTGCCTGCGGGGCACTATCTGACGGCCCTCGGCGCCTTGGCCGCAGGACGCATGGTCAAGGGCATAAGCCACCTGAGACGGTGCGCCTCGGAGACGCCGCCCATCGCGATGGGGCTGGGACGGCGGGCCATCGCGGGCAACGAGCGGCTTCACCCGGCGGCACTGGTTGGCGGGCAGTGGCCGGCGATGCTGCTGGCGGCGGTACGCGTGGAAATCAGTCAGACGCGACCCGCTATCGCGGAACTCAACCAGTTGCTGACCCTCGACCCCGCCCGAGGCGAGGCGCTGGCCGTGCTGGCCGACGCCTACGCGAAGGCCGACCGTCCCGCCGAGGCCAAGGCCGCGCGGGACGAGGCCGCCCGCCTCTTCACGTTCAACCCACGTCTCAAGCAGGACTACGACGCGCTGCTCCACGAGGCCCGTCTGGGCGAGTGGACCGGCATCCCTCGGCCGTGACGGGGCCGGGGGGTTCTCCCACGCATGGTGGACCTCGCGGGTGGTCTCTGCGGGGTCGGGATTGGCGTCGCCGGTCTGTTCTGTCGGATTATTTCTCACACAGCAGGCTGCCGGACGCCGATAGGCAGGTTGGGATGAGATGATGTAACTGTTGGGGGTCCTGAACGGGTCCCCACGCGCTGGGAGGGCACTGGGATGGTCAAGGACCTGCGCGCCTCGACCACGGGGATCCGAGTTCACCAGTTCGTTACCGGCAGTTTGCCGGTTATCGCGTACCTGTCGGACTGGCTTCCCCCGCTGTGGACGGCCTTCGGCCTGTCGGTCCTGGCCCTCGTCTCCGACCGCCTGATCCTTCTGGACTGGCTCGTTGGCCACGAGAAGCACTCGTTCGAGCAGGAAGACCCCGGACAGCGGGCGGGCCCGCTCCGCCTGGACGAGTCGATGCGGGTCATCCTGCTGGGCAGTGGAGTGATCCTGCTGACGGCCGGTCACCCCATCGGATGGTTGCCGACCCTTGCGGTGGCAACCGCCTCGGTCATGGAAGGCACGACGGCGTTCTCCTTCGCGCTGCTGGTCTATGCGTTTCTGAAGGTGTGCCTGCGGTCCATCTGGCCGGACAAGGCGGCCGGGAACGGGGATGCAGCCGGTCATCCGGGCAATCCCAACTGCGTCGTGTGCCGCGTCCTCGGGTCCGCCCCCTACGACCGGTGCCGCTGGTGTCGGCTGTCGAGCATCCGCTGGTGCTGCGGTCTTCAGACGACGCTGCTGATGGCGTTGTTGCTGGTCATTGCGTTCCTGCTGACGGCGGCGTTTGGGCCGGCGATGACCAAGGTGCTCGTCACGCTCAGCATCGTGGGCGTGGTGACGCTGTCGCTGGCCATCAGCCGACAGACCGACGACCTGATCGGAACCCTGAACAACCTGGAGGAGGCCCGTGAGCGGACGGCCCGGCGATGCGCGTTCCTCGAGCGTCTCTCGCTGGCGGGTTCGATTCAGGAAGCCGCCGACGCCACCGTGGCCCACGTCGCCGAAGCCATCGGCGCACGCCGCGTCAGCGTTATGCTTATCGAAGGCTCGTTCCTGGAGATCGCTGCGGCCGTCGGAATCCCCAACGAGGTGGTCGAGCAGGTCCGCGTTCCGATCCCGAACCGGATCTGCGGCCAGGTTTTCGAGAGCGGGGTGCCGGTGGTCGTGAACGACCTGGGCACCGATGCGTTTATGGAGACGATCGGTCTGGACGCGGGCGACAGCATGGCCTCGTTCCCCCTGGCGACCGCCGCCATGAAGACCGCCACCCGCAAGATCGGCGTCATCAACGTGACCGATCGCGAAGCGGGCGAGTTCTCCGAGGAGGACCTCTCGGAGTTGCAGTTCACGGCCGAGGTGGCCGCCATCAGCCTCTCGGGCCAATTGGGACGCCGCGACATCGAGCGCGGCAACTACGCAGCCATCCGGTCGCTGGCCCTGGCCATCGAGGCCAAGGACCCGTGCACGCACGGACACTCGCTCCGTGTCCAGGTCTGGGCGACCGCCGTCGCCAGGGAACTCGGACTGACGGGCGACCGGCTCCAGGCGCTGGCCTACGCCGCCGAACTGCACGACATCGGCAAGATCGCCATCCCCGACGAAATCCTCAAGGCGCCTCGGAAACTGATTCCAGAGGAATGGGCCATCATCCAGCAACACCCACGCCGGGGCACGGAGATGGTGCGGCACCTGGAGTTCTTGGGCAGCGTACGGGAGGCGATCCTCCATCACCACGAGCGGCTCGACGGCAGCGGCTACCCGGACGGCCTCGCCGGTCACAAGATTCCGATCGAGGCCCGCATCCTGGCCGTCGTCGATGCCTACGACGCCATGACCAGCAGCCGACCGTACCGGCCACCACTTTCCCACGAGGATGCCGCCGCCGAACTTCGGCACGCTTCGGGCACCCAGTTCGACCCGGCGTGCGTGGACGTGTTCCTGAAACTGCTGGGCGAGCGGGCCGAACGCGTTGCCGTTGGCGCCTCGGCGTCCGAGAATGGCTGAGGCTTCTGTGCGACCGGCTGTGACATACACTTGTCACACCCCTTGTCGAATTGGCTGGATGGGCCCCGGCCACGTCTGTATACGAGAGTCAGGCAGCAGGATACACCGCCCTCCGCGCTGGGGGGGCCTTGAACACGCGGTCGCCAAGGTGACCGCCGGGAGCGCTGCGGCCACGGGCCGGCGGCGCTTCCGTTTCGCCCCGGGCGTCGCCAACCCCCCCCCGCGTTGCCTTAACGGTGGGCGAGGACCGGCACGTCGGGTGGCACGGCAGCCCGAAGGGCGGCCGTGTTCGACGCCGGGCACCCACGCCGGGCGCCCACGCCGGGCCCCCACGGCCACGCGTCGCCTTGCCGCGGCACCTCCCCCGCCACCGGAATCTTCGCAAGGGGGGTACGATGTCTGGGGCACTTCCCACTGCCTCGCCGCGATGGGCTTGACCCTTGTGCCGCCGTCTGGTAGCCTACGCCCG
>CAZEBQ010000086.1:0-13813 GCA_964510295.1 uncultured Anaerolineales bacterium
CCAGCTCCCAGGTGTCGCGGAAGGCGCGGATCTGCTCCGGCTCGGCGGTCAGGTCTTCGTCCTTGCCGTCCTTCACGTCGCGCTTGTTCACGAAGGGCTGGAAGTTTGAGCCGTATTTGATGCCGTAGGGCGGATCAATGTAAATCATCTGCACCTTGCCGGCCATGCCCTCCTTTTCCAGCAGCGAGTTCATCACCAAGAGCGAATCTCCGGCGACCATGCGGTTGCTCCAGCCGTGGGCGTGCTGATAGAACTCGATGGCCTCGCGCAGCGGTTCGTTACGCTCTTCCTCAAAGAGCGGCAGTTGCCTTACCTTACCGATGCCGTTGCGTTTGCGCACCGCCTCGATGATGGTACGCGGGTCGATGCGCTCGTGGACGTGGAGCGAGACGGTAGGCACTTCAAACGACGTATGCTCGGCCTTGCCCGCCCATTGCAGTTGCGGGTCCAGATGTGGGTCGTAGGCGTAGGTTTTCTTCGCCCCGGCATCCGGATCGGTGTCTGGGGTGACCAATCCGACGGGCGGGTTGTTCACCCGCTGCTTGTCCTGGTGTTCGTAGGACTCAATCGGGCGTTTCGTTTTGGTTTTCTTTCATTTTGGCATCAACGATCACTCCTGAGAGGCGTAGGGGCAGCATACCGCGCGCGGGCGGCGTCTGGAAGGATATTTCAACGGTTGGTACGAGATTGCCTTTACTCTATCCACCGCGCGCGAGCGGCATCTGGAAGGATATTTCAACATAGAATGCAGATCGCAGGTTGCAGAACGAACGGCGGACCGCAATGGCCCACGGCCGGGCACGTGACCGCGACCAGAACGTCGGGACACATGGGGGACACATGGGGACGGTACCCATGTTTTCCGCTTGCGCGGGAACCTGGGACCCGCAGCACCCACCTTCTTACGGCTGCACGGTCATCGCGTCGAGGAGTTCGCGGTTGGAGGGGTACTTCGACATGGCCGCAAGGAGCGATTCGAGGGCCTCGACGGGCTTGGAGCCGGCCAGCCGCCGGCGAATCAGAAACCGTTTCTGGAGGTCCTCGGGCGGCACGAGGCGTTCCTCTTTCCGGGTGCCGGAGGACAGCACGTCCATGGCGGGCCAGAGCCGCCGCTCGGCCATGTCGCGGTCGAGGACCACCTCCATGTTGCCGGTGCCTTTGAACTCCTGGAAGATGAGTTCGTCCATGCGGCTGCCGGTGTCGATGAGGCAAGTGGCGATGACGGTCAGGCTGCCCCCGTGCTCGATGTTGCGTGCGGCGCCGAACATCCGCTTCGGCTCCTGGAGGGCGTTGATGTCCACGCCGCCCGACATCGTGCGGCCGCTCGAGGGCACGGCCTTGTTGAACGCGCGGCCGAGGCGTGTGAGGCTGTCCATGAACAGGACGACGTCGCGTCCGAACTCGACCTCGGCCTTGGCCTTGGCGAAGGCCATGCGGGCCATCCGGACGTGCTGCTCGGTGTCCTGATCGTTCGACGAGGCGAGGACCTCGGCCCCGGTGTTGCGGCGGAAATGCGTCACCTCTTCCGGACGCTCATCGACCAGCACCATCATCAACGTCACGTCGGGGTGGTTCGTGTGGACGGCGGTGGCCATCTGTTCGAGCATGATGGTCTTGCCGGCGCGCGGCGGCGAGACGATGAGCCCGCGCTGGCCCTTGCCGATGGGCGTCAGCAGGTCGAGCACGCGGGTCGTGATCGGCTCCGGACCCGTCTCCAGCCACAGGGTCTCCTCGGGGTCGATGACCGTCAGCCGGTCGAAGGGCACGAGATCGACGTACTCGTCGGGGCTGTGGCCGCAGATGCTGGCGACGTCGGCCAGTTGCAGACCGCGCCCCTTCTTGTCGGGCTGCGTGGGCCCTTCGAGTATCAGACCGGTCTTGAGGCGTCGCTTCGCCACCAGGCCGGGCGGCACAAACACGTCGCCGCGCTCCGGCCGAAAATCACGCTCCGCATTCCGCAAAAAACCATACCCGCGGTCCTGGACCTCCAACACGCCGCGCGCTGTGCCCTGCTCTGCCTCCGTCATTGTGACTCCAAACGATGCCGTGCCAAAAGCACGTTCCCGGAAGAAAAGGGGGATCTGCAAAAACTCGGAACGCACCAAGCATACACCCATTCCGGACAAAGTCCACCAAAAAAAACCGACCCGATACCCGTCACGTCCACGGTCCTGGGGCGCCGATAGAAGGCCGTGGAGAGCGATGGTGCCGGCCCCACGCCGCAAGGCGCGCCGCCCGGCGAAAAACCTCCCCGGCCCTTGCAAAGCCGCGCCGCGGCGGCTACAATGGCCCGCCTTGTTCGGGGGAGTAGCTCAGCTGGCAGAGCAACGGCCTTTTAAGCCGTGGGTCCAGGGTTCGAGTCCCTGCTCCCTCACTTTTGCGACCGGGCAGGTGCCGTAACCACGCGGGGAACGGACGGAGGAACGAACGGGCGGCTGACCTGGCCCCATCCGGAATCCGCCATCCGCCATCCGAAATGCAATTGGCCCCATCGTCCAGTGGTCAGGACACGGCCCTTTCAAGGCCGCGACACGGGTTCAAGTCCCGTTGGGGTCACCATCCTCGTTCGCCAAGGCTTCGGAGGACGAGTTCGAAATCCGAAATCCGCCATCCGAAATACAAGTGGCCCCATCGTCCAGCGGTTAGGACACGGCCCTCTCAAGGCCGGGACACGGGTTCGAGTCCCGTTGGGGTCACCATCCTCCGGCGCCCGACGGATGCTGTACGAGGCGGGGTTCACGGCCTTGCGGCGTGGCGATGGCTCCACCGTCCCCCTCAACCTGGCCTGCCTCCGGGAACGGACGGCGTAGACACTTCCGAAGCCGGCGAGGCGGCCGAGGTCCGGCCCCGGCTGAAGAATTACCGCGACTTCCATGCGTTCTTCGAGAAGGAGCGCCGGCCCTGAGCAACGAGTGGCAGCGCGAACGCGGAAGGGACCGGTTATGAGACACGCGGCAGGCGCCGGGTTGGCCCTTCTCGCGCCGGCGCTGGTGGCGGCGGCGCTCATCGTCGGCCCGCCGCACCTCGCCCGTGCCCGGGAGCCTGCCGCCCCCCTGCCCCGCGGCGCCGAGGCGCCGGAGGTAAGCGCACCGGCGACGCCCGACGCCGGCACACCCGAAACCGGGCAGCCTGCGCAGCCGCCCGACGACGCGTTCTTCAAGGACGGCAAACTCGACCTCGATGCGGTCGTCGCGCACTTCGAGGACCTGTACCGCTCGACCAGCAGCGTCGGCGAGGCGGAACTGACGGTCGTCAAGCCGCGCCGCACGCGGACGATGCGCATGAAGATGTGGACCCGGGGCCGCGAGAAGGCCCTGATCGTCGTCCAGGCCCCTCCCCGCGAGAAGGGCACCGCCACCCTCAAAGTGGACCGGAACCTGTGGAACTACCTGCCGCGCATTCGCCGGACGATCCGCATCCCCCCCTCGATGATGCTCGCCTCCTGGATGGGCAGCGACTTCACGAACGAGGACCTGGTTCGTGACTCGTCGTACCGCGAGGACTACACCCACCGGCTGATGGGCCGGTCCCAGGACCCGCCGGGCTGGCTCATCCGGTTCGACGCCAAACCGGGCATCGTCGGCCTGTGGGAGCGGCTCGAGTTGGTCGTCTCCGACAGTGGACGCATCCCCCTCCAGGCGAAATACTTCGACCGCAAGGGCCGACTCGCCCGGACGCTCTACTGGGACGAGGTCAAGGACTTCGACGGGCGCCGCCTCCCGAGCCACATGAGGCTCGTGCCCGAGGACGAGGAAGGCCACCGCACCGAGATGCGATACCTGGACCTGGACTTCAAGGTAGACGTGCCCGACCGCACGTTCAGCCTGTCGCGGCTGGAGCAGAGCCGATAGGCCCGGAAGGGGCGAGACATGCGCCTGAGCACGTGGCACGTCACCTGGCGGAACCTGGGCCGCAACCGGCGCCGGACGCTTCTGGCCGTGGCCGCCATCGCCCTCGGACAAACCCTCGTCGTCGCCGTCAACGGCCTGATGTCCGGCTCGTTCGACCAGATGCTGGCGACGGTCACGGGGCCGCTCGTCGGGCACGTCCGCATTCAGCACCCGGAGTGGGAGAAGGAGCGGGCCGCCGACCTGACGATTGACCACCTGCCGGAGGTGCTCGCCGCCCTCGAGACCCTGCCGGACACAGAGAGCGTCTCGCCGCGCATTTACGCAGCGGTGCTCGCCGCCCACGGCGACCCGTCAAACCAACCCGCCGACGCAGACATGGCCATGATCGTCGGCGTGGACGCACCTGCCGAGACGGCGCCCGGCGGCATCCTCGAAGGCGTCCCGGCCGACTGCTTGCCCGGCGTGCGGGGCGCCGTCGTCGGCCAGGTGCTCGCCAACCGCTTGGGCCTGGAACCCGGCCAGACGGTCGCCGTCATCGGGCAGGACGCCGACGAGTTCCCGAACAGCGACCTGTTTGAGGTCCGCGCGATCGTCCACAGCAAGGTCGACGTGGTGAACCGGCTGGGGGTGGTCCTGGAACTGGAGTCGGCCCAGCGGTTCCTGGCGCTCGAGGACCAGGCCCACGAGATCGTCGTCCACGGCGCCGATGCCCGCGAGGCGGAGTCCCTGGCCGCCAGCATCCGAAAACTCGGACCGCTCGCCGGGGCCCGCGTCCTGCCCTGGCGCGAGGCTATGCCGGAACTGGCCAGCATCATCGACATGAAGGGGTGGTGGGACCTGGTTTTCGTGGCCATCCTGTTTGCGGCGGCGGCGGCGGGGATCGCCAACACGATGATGATGTCGACGTTCGAGCGGACGCACGAATTCGGCATGCTCCTGGCCCTCGGCACGCGCCCCACACGCGTGGTTCGGCTCATCGTCCTGGAGGCGCTGCTCCTCGGCCTGATGGGCGTGGCCGTCGGGTCCGTCCTCGGAACGGCGGTCGTGCTCGTCACCGGGCACACGGGGATCGATTACGGGGCACTGGGCGGCGTTCAGGGAGTGGGCGACGTCGCCTTCTTCGGCGTGAACATCTCGTACGTGGTGTACCCAAAACTGGAGGCGCGGTACATCCTGCTGGGGGTGATGGCCGTGACGGTGACGTCGGTGGTTGCGGCAACGTGGCCGGCGTTGCTGGCGGCGCGGCTCGAGCCGGCGAAGGCGATGCGACTATGATCGGCCCGGTATCGGTGAAATATGCGGTCCGCGGCATGTTCCGCCACCTGCGGCGGACGATCCTGTCGGTGATCGGGGTGGGTATCGGCGTGGCGATCGGGCAGTTTGCGGCCTCCTGGATGGGCGGGGCGACCGAGATGCAGATCCGGGCCGCCTCCGAGAGCGGCGCGGGGCACCTGCGGGTCGTCCCGGCCGCCTGGCCCGAGACACGGGAGAACTCGCTCCGCCTGACCGACTGGCGGAAGGCCCTCCGGGCCGTCAAGCGTCTGCCGGGGGTACGCCTGGCAGCGCCCCGGGCTCGGGCAACCGGGCTCCTGGCCTTTGGCAACCGGACCGCCGGGGTCGAGGTGACCGGCGTCGAACCGGCCGCCGAGCGGGCCTCGAACCGCATCGTCGCCAGGAGCCGCCTCCAGGGCAGGTACCTCAGCGAAGGCGACGCCGGCGTCACGGTCGTCGGGGCCGCCCTGGCCGAGCGGCTCGATACCGACCTCGACGACGACCTCATGGTCACCCTCTCGGGCAAGGACGGGATCCGAAGCGCCATGCTGCGCATCGTCGGTATCCTCTCGACGGGCAGCCGCGACCTCGACACGTCGCTGTGCCACGTGACGCTTCCCGAGCACGGCCGTCTCACGGGCCGCGAGGGGGGAGGCGAGATCGCCGTCCTTCTGGAAGACTATCGCCGCGTCGAACGGGCCCGGCGGACGCTTGCGGACCAGATGCCCCCCGGCGACCTCGTCGTCACCTGGGAGGTCGTCAACCCCGCCATCGCCGCCAACGTCAAGGGCGACACGGCGTTCACGCGGTTCATCGTGTTTATCGTGGTGGTGATGGTGGTGCTTGGGATTGCCAGCGCCCAACTCGCGGTGGTGCTGGAGCGGCGTCGGGAGTTCGGCGTCCTGATGGCCCTCGGAATGAGGGGGCGGCAAGTGGTGAGCCTGCTGCTGATCGAGGCCGTGCTGACGGGCCTGGCCGGGGCGGCCGTCGGCCTGATGATCGGCGGGCCCGTCACGTGGTTGCTTGCCACGAAGGGGGTCGATTTCTCGGAACTGATGGGCGGCGAGGTGGCCATCGAGAACGTCCTGCTGGACCCCGTCGTTTACGGCAGTTTCGGCCCGTGGCTCATCTGGTACGCTTTGGGCGTCTCGCTGGCGGCGACGCTTGCCGCGGCGGTGTATCCCGCGTGGTTCGCCGTGCGGACGGATCCGGCTGAAGCCCTGAGGACGGTCTGACATGAACGAGACGACACTCGTCGAGGCGAAGGACGTGACGAAGGTGTACCGGACGGGGCAGGTGGCGGTTCACGCCCTGCGGGGCGTCACGCTCGAAATCCACGACGGAGACTTCGCGGCCATCGTCGGCCCGTCCGGCAGCGGCAAGACGACGCTCCTGAACCTCGTCGGGGCACTCGACTCGGTCACGAGCGGCCGGTTGACCGTCCTGGGCGAGGACATGACGGCCCTCGGGCGGCGCGGCAAGGCCGACCTCCGGCTCCGGTCGCTCGGCTTCGTGTTCCAGGCGTACAACCTGATCCCGGTCCTCACGGCCCGGGAGAACGTCGAGTTCGTCCTTGAACTCCAGGGCGTCGGCCGCGAGCGAGAGAGCCGCGCGGGCCAGGTCCTCCGGGAACTCGGCCTCGAGGACCTCACGGACCGCCGTCCGCCGGAGATGTCCGGCGGCCAGCAGCAGCGGGTCGCGGTCGCCCGGGCGGTGGCGTCGAGGCCAAGGCTGGTCCTGGCGGACGAGCCGACCGCCAACCTCGACGGCGAGAACGCCGAGGTCCTGCTTCGCATGATGCGCAGTCTCAACGCCGAGCAGGGCCTGACCTTCGTGCTCTCGACGCACGATCCCCGGGTTGTGGCCCACGCCCGGCGCGTCGTGACGCTCGTGGATGGCCGTGTCGCCAGGGACGAGTTGAAGGAACCCTCGCGTGTGGACGACGAGTAAACCGCGGTTCCATCACGGTCTCGCCCTGCTGGTCGTTGCCGTGGCGGCGGCGCCCGCCGCGGGTCGGGTCCTCTGGACCGACGAAACGGGCGAGCAACACCTCGCCCTCGACACGACGCTCAAGTCCAGCGGCCTCGCCACCTACGGGCACGACGACGCGGTGCTCTTCCCCGACCGGTTCACGGGGGCGGGGCTGTGGCGGCTCCGTATGGGCCTCGACTACCGGTTCAGCGACCAGGCGAACGCCCGCTTCGACTACGAAAACCGCGCCCGATGGGTCGAGCGCGCCACCCCGGGCGGCATGGGCGCGGCCCTGCCTCAGGACGCCGAGGCGCCGTACCGGCTCTGCCCGCTCGAAGACAGGCTGGCCGAACGCGAGGGCCGCTTCTTCTACCACCACGAACTCGACCGTGCTTACCTGGCGTTGCACCCGGACTGGGGCGAGGTGACCGTCGGCCGCCAAGCCATCGGCCTCGGCCGCGGGGCGCTCTTTACGGCGGTCGATGTCTTCGCCCCGTTCTCTCCGCTGGAGTTCGACCGGGAGTGGCGGCGCGGCGTGGACGCCGTCCGTGCCGAGTACCGCCTCTCGGACACCAGTTCGGCGGAGGTGCTTGGCGTCTTCGGCCAGGACCGCGACGGCTCGGCCCTGCTGGCCCGCCTCCGCGGCTATGTCGGCGAGGTCGACGGCGAACTGATCATCGGCAAACGGGCCGAAGACACCATGTACGCCGGCGTCGTCTCGGCCGCCGTCGGCGACGCCGAGGTCCACATGGAGGCGGCCCTGTTCGACACGCCCGAACCACAGCCCGACGGGGGCCTGTTCGGCAGCGACCGCCTCGTCGGCAAGACCGTCCTCGGCTCCAGTTACACCTTCGACGTCGGCAACGGCCTCACGCTCCTCGGGGAGTACCACTACTCCGGGTTCGGCGTCCGCGATCTGCGGACCGCCTTGGCCCGCCTGGCCAACCCGACCTTCCAGGAACGTTTCCTCAGAGGGGACACGCAGATCCTTGGGCGGCACGCGGTTGCGGCGTCGCTCACCTACCCGTTCAGCGACGACTGGACGGGGTCGCTGATGGTGCTTCAGAGCCCGCGGGACGGGTCGGGCCTGGTGGCACCGTCGGTCGACTGGCGGATGTCGGCCCACGCGTCGCTGCGGATGACCACCTACGTGCCGTGGGGCGCGAAACCGTCGGGCGGCGTCCTGAAGAGCGAATACGGCGGGACGCCGTACAGCCTGTTCATGCAACTGACGCTGTACTTCTGACCCCCCGCGCTGCGCCGGCTGCGGGCACCGTCAGGACGGGCATCTTTCCGGAACCGGTTCCGGCGTGGCGGCCGAGCGAAGAATCGAAGGCAGCGATAAGGCCGACGGGGGCGGGTCGGGGCGGGTAAAGCCTTTCTTGGCAAGGACTTATCGCATTTCCTGCCATTTTGGCCGATTTAGGGACCGGCCGATTTTCCCGCGGTTTTGGGATTTTTCCGCCCCATCGGTTTGATTTCTCCGAGTTTTGCATCATAATTACGCTGCAGGGGGCCCGAGGCCAAACGCCTCGGAGTCCACGTCACTTGCGTATCGCGAGGGTCGCGCGCCGGCTGCGCGCGAGAATCGGGGGAGGATTGCGGGGTGCGGTCTCTGCGCGCGTCGCGCGACAGGAGAATGGAAGGCCTTCGCTGGACGGGCGCCAAGGCGTGGCGCCGTGACGCCCGGACGCGTCGGCATAAGAAGGAAGGAGACTTTCGATGCTAAGTCTACGCTCGCTGTTCTACGGTTCCCTGACTCTGGTCGTGGCCCTGTGCCCGCTGGCCGGCAGTGCCGGTGCGGCTCCGATTGGGACGACCGGCGACATCGCCATCTTCCGGGAGGCGACCGGTGGAGACGACGTCCCGACAACGGACTTCGCCCACGACTTCGACACACCGGTCCGCGCCGACGGCGTGTACTCCCTGAACGGCGGGGGCAACACCGACATCCAGTTGTCGGCGGGGCACCATCTCGTTCTCTACAGTTCGCGCTTCGATTCGAGCAGCGGCTCCAACCGCACGGAGGTCCAATCGCAACTGACGTTGGACGGCTCTGCGCTGCCCGTCGGCTGGTCGCAGGGCTATATCCGAAGGCAGAACGGCCAGGATGAAACGCTGACGGCCGGCGGCGGCATCGTCTATGCCGATGCGGCCGACCCCGGCATTCTGTCGCTGCACTCCTTCCGCACCGACGCCAACAGCGCCACCATCCAGAGGGCCGGCGATACGGCCGGCATCCAGGTTCTCAAACTCGACGACAATGCGGATTACCTCCGCCTCAGCCTCGCCGGCAACCAGACCGGGCCCAACACCACCTCCACCTGGGTCCCCGTTCAGTACGACACCCAGGATGAGGTGGACGCCGGCTCATTCGCCCACACCTCGGGCACCGAGGACATCACCCTGGCCAAGGCCGGGCATTACCTCGTCCTTGCCAACACCTACGGCGAACGACCGGCCAACGGCGACCGAGCCTCCATGACCCAGCGGCTGACGCTCGACGGAACCGAGGTCGATGGGACCAGGACAACCGTCTACCTGAGGGGCAACTCAAACGGCAACGACTGCTTCCAGGGCGCGGCATCCATCGGCACGGTCATCGAAACAACCGCCCCGAATCAGGTGCTGAATGTGGAGGGCGTCCTCGGCGCCAATTCCGAACAGATCACGTATGTCGGCGGCAAGACCGCCGTCACCATCGTCAGACTCTCCGACGATGCCGACTACATCCGACTCAACGACTCTGGGGCCGACAACTTCAACCCCAACTCGACCACCGCCCTCGGATGGGACACCGAACTGGAGAAGGACCCCAGTTTCACCCACAACGACAGCCAGGTCGGCGTCGCCGCAGACGACGACTACCTCTTCCTCAGCGCCCTCTATGATGCCGACGACGGCGCCGCCAGGGGCACCTTCTGGCAGCGGTGGCAGGAGAACGGCACCGACATCCAGCCCTACGGCCAGACGGGCACCTACAGCCGCAACGACCAGGTCCAGGACGTGGGCAACTGGTCCGGCATCCTCCTCGACCTCGAAACCGGCGAGTACGTCGAGACCGTCTCCGAGCAATTGGGCAACTCCGGCACACTCAGCGCCGACGTCAACGGCCTCCAGGGCGTGCGCGTCTCAACCATGTGGCTTGTGGTCCCCGAACTCACCTGGGACGGGGCCACACACGGCAGCGGCAAATGGGGTGAGTCGAAATGGATCACACCCCCGCCGAACTTCCCCGGCGCAACCGAAAAGGCCGTCATCAACACGGCCCACACCGTCACCGTGGCCGACGCCGACCGGGCCGCACACAAACTGACCATCACCGGCGGCGGGGCCGTCGCCGTCGATCCCGGCAGACGGCTCGACATCGCCACGGAACTCAACGCCGCCGCCGGCTCCGTCAGCCTCGACAACTCGACCCTGGCGGTGGGCGGCGGAGGCGCCGTCGGCACCTTGACGGCCGCCAACAACGCCACACTCAGCGCGGGCGGCAGGATGACCGTCGGCTCGGCCGCACTCGACAACTCGACACTCGCCGCCGCCGGCGGCGGTTCCATCGCCACCTTGACCGCCGACGGCAACACCACCCTCAGCGCGGGCGGCAGCATGGCCGTCGCCAGTTACTCCGATAACAACACCCCCACCGCACTGACGCTCGCAGGCGGCGGCACGTTCACCCTCGATAGCGTCTCGACGGTGGCCGGATCCTCCTTCGCGGTCAACGGCAGTTCGCTCCAGGGCGCGGCCGCCGCCAAACCGCTCGGCGACGCCCAGACACTGGCCCTGACCGGCAGCACACTGATCCTCGCCGACGTCGTCGGCGCCCCGGGCACCGGCACCGTGGCCTCCAACCCGAAGGCACACTATAAGTTCGACGAGATCGGCACCACGACGATTGCTCACGACGAGACCGGCAACTACGACGCACCGGTCAGCACGATCGGCGGCACGCCCGCCTGGACGACCGATCCGGTCCGCGGCCAGGTCCTCGACTTCGACCGGGCCGACCAGACCTGGGTCGACGTGCCAGCCATGGGCGACGAGGTGGACGCCGTCTCGTTCGCCATGTGGATCAACCCGCAGGCGCAGCCCGGCTCCTACGACGCCCTGATGAACAACGACGGTTGGACCGGCGGCGTTATTCACTTCGCCATTAACCCCAGTTACAAGGTCGAGGCCGACTGCAACGGCGGCGGCGGCAAGAAAACGATGACCAATGCCATGGTACAGGACGAGTGGCACCACGTCGTCTACACGTACCAGAAGAACGGCACCGTCGAGTACTACTTCGACGGGGAGCCCGACTCCAGCCACGGCGGCATCCCCGACCGCACCGTCGTCATGGGCGGCACGACGGAGGGCCGTTCGATCGGCCAGTGGGGCGATGACCGATGGGTGGAAGCCATGCTCGACGACGTTGTCATCTACACCCGCGCCCTGACTCCGACGGAGGCGGCCCTGATGTATGCCACCCATACGGCCCCCGACTTCTCGGCCGTCAGCCTGACGATCGGCGCCGGTACCTCCACGCTCGAGTCGCAGTGCATATCCGATGTCACCTTCGCCGACCTGACAATGAAGCAGGACGCCGCGCTGGCCACCACCGGTACGGCGGGCGCCGCCTTCACCGGCGGCACCACCATCGAGGCCGGCGCCACCGCCATCGGTTTCAACCCGCAGACGCCGATGAACCTGGGCGCCATTGACGGCAGCGCCGCGCCCAACGTCGTCATCACCAAGACCGGAGCCGGCACCCTCGTGCTCGACAACGCCGGCACCGACCTGGCCGCCACCGCCACCATCAACGCCCAGGAAGGCACCGTCGTCGGCTACCACGGCTCGAACCCCTTCGATGAAGCCATCCTGAAAGTCAGCGGCGGCGAGATCCTCCTGTCGGCCAAGCCGGCCGCCACCTCGCCCGTCACCTACGACAACCCCGTCGTCACCGGCGGCAACGGCGTCATCACCGCCGGCGCCGGCAGCGCCGGACACGCCGGACCCATGACCGTCAACCTCGGCAGCGCCGGCAACGGCGTCACCATCAACAGCGGCAATACCCTGACCATGCGCTCCGCCGACAACTACGTCCTCAACGTCGCCGGCACCGTGACCGGCGGCGGCCTGGCCGTCGACCAGGGCACCGTGAACCTCGCCGCCGCGACCGTCGAGGACCTCGCCGTCTCGGGGACCGGCCAGGTGAACCTGAGCACCAACATCAACCTGACGAACCTGACCGTCACGAACGACTCGGTCCACGCCGGCAGCCATCTCGTGACGGTTGCCGAAAGCGGCGTCATGACGTGCGGGGTCTACGACAAGTCAACCTACACGGCAACCAGCGGCTCGTTCCAGGCCAGCGGCGACATCACGCAGACCGGGGCCGACACCATCATCCTCGGCGGCACGCTGACTATCTCCACCGACGGCGCGGCCACGTTCCTGGAGGCCAAGATCGGCAACGGCCTGGACGGCAGCCTGGTGACAAACCACCCGACCTACAGCGTCATGGGCAGCGGCTCGGATATCTGGAACAAGAACGACAACTTCTACTTCGCCTACCAGGAGTTCGCCGCCGGCGAGGAGATCGACGTCTCCGCCCGCGCCCCGGGCTTCACGGGCGGCAGCGACGCCTGGCGCAAAGCGGAAATGATGATCCGCGACGATATCACCGACACCTCCGCCTTCGGCGCGTGCATGCAGTCCCAGAACGACAACGTCGGCGCCCAGTATCGCACGGCCGTCGACGTCAATGCGCTCGGCAACTATCACGGCGGCGACCCCGAACCCACGTTCATCCGCATCAGGCGCGCCGCCGGCTCCAGCACCATCGAGTACTACTATCGTGAAAACGAGGGCGATCCCTGGTTGCTCCAAACCAGCACCGACATCACGATGACCGGCACGGACTACGTCGGCCTGGCCGTGACGGCACACAAGATCGATCAGCAGACCACCGTGGACTTCGACTATCTGGCCGGTTTCGCCTTTGACCCGGTCCCGACCACCTTGAACAACCTGACCGGCGAAGGCGAGATCGTCGGCAGTATCATCGTCGCCGGCGAGTTGGCCCCCGGCGCAAGCATCGGCGTGATCGACGTCACCGGCGACTTGACGCTCGACGCCGCCGCCGTTTGCGACGTCGAAGTCGACGGCGCACTGATCGACCTCGTCACCGTTACCGGCGACCTCGCCCTCGCCGGGGTGCTCTCGATCGACGGCCTCCTGACCGAAGAGCAGTACACCATCATGACCTACGGCGGCGCCCTCTCCGGCGCCTTCGACGACATCAGTGACGTCACGGCCCAGGGCATGACCGTGAATTACAGCCTGCCGGGTGCCGTGCGGATCGTCCCCGAACCCGCCAGCCTCGCCCTTATCGCCTTCGGAGCGCTCGGACTCCTCTTGCGTCGCAAACGCGGATAAGCGGTCCCCCCAAGGGGACTCAGAGAAAACCAACGGGCGGCTCACGTCGAGCCGCCCGTTTCCGATGCGCGGCCGGGTGCCGACCTGTTCGAGCCGGGTGCCATGCTTTCGCTGGGTGCCATGCTTTCGCTCGCGAAAGCATGTTCTCGACCGTTCGCACGGCCGGCCGGGTACCGACCCGTTCAAGCCGGGTGCCATGCTTTCGCTCGCGAAAGCATGTTCTCGACTGTTCGCACCGTCGGCCGGGTACCGACCCGTTCGAGCCGGGAGTGGAAACTCCCGGTCACCTTCCCCAC
>CAZEBQ010000087.1:0-10822 GCA_964510295.1 uncultured Anaerolineales bacterium
CCTTGATGGGAGAGGGATGGGGTGAGGGTGACAAGCCCCGAATAAGCCCGCCTATTCCCCCTCACCCTACCCTCTCCCTCCAGGGGAGAGGGGATCTGAAACAGCCTCTAGACCAGGTGGTTCCGCCGTCGCACGATCCATTCGGCGCAGACGAGTGCCAGGAAGAGGGTGAACAGGACCGGTGAGTTCCACAGGTGTGTCGTCCGTTCCTGGCGAACGATGCGAGGGGCCGAGGGCAGCGATGCGACCAGGTTTTCGGCGGCCTTCGCATCATCGAGTTCCGCATAGACGCCGCCGGTCAACCGGGCGATCTGACCCATGACGGCGCTGTTGGGCGTCGGGTTTTCGAGTTCGATCCTGCTTCCTTCAACGAGGAACTCGGTCTGCTGGTTGGCCGCATCGGCGGTGCCCTTGTCGGCGGCGCGGCGAAGGCGGGCATCGATGGTGAACCGCCCGCCCCGGTCGGGGAAGTAGGTGGCGGTCCAGCGGTTCACGTCCGCCAGGTCGGCCTGCGGTTCGAGCGGCATCCGCCGCCCGTCGGGAGCCGTAACGGCCAGGGCGAGCGACGTCGCCGCCCTTTCCTCACGGGGCAGGACGACGGCGGGGTTGCGGCGAACGGTGACGGTGACGCGTTCGCCCCGGCGGTACGAGGCGGCCTCGGTGCTGACCGTCAGTGCGGTGCGGCCGGACGCCGCGTCGCGATGGGCGAGCCAGCGGACCATCTGGGACCAGAACCGCACGTAGAGGGTGTCGGGCCGGCCGGTCAGCCGCATCAGCCGCGACCAACGCCACGTCGTGTCCGCCGTCAGCACGGTGACGGTTCCCTTGCCGAAGGGCTGTGTAGCGAGCACGACGTAGCCCTGTCGGTCGGGATCGTTGGTATTGATCTGCGGGTGGCGTGCGAGGACGGTGGCGGCGGGCTTGGCCCGCCCGGTTGCGACGACGCCCTGGAGTTCCGGCAGGGATTGCCAGAGCCCGGCATCGCGCGTCATGTCGCCGGTCACGGTGAGGGCGGGGTGACGCCGACCGTCGGCGGTCGGTGTGAAACGGAACGGCTGATCGACCTGGGCAATGCCGCCGGCCGGTTCGACCGGGAGCAGGTCGGCCAGGGGTGTGCGGGCGAGGCCGTCGTCGGAGAGGTTTTTGTACCCGGCGAGGATCATCAGGCCGCCGCCCGCCTCGACCCAATCGCGCAGGGCCGTATAGGCCCGAGGGTCGAGCATGCGCGACTCGAAATCGCCGAGGAGCACGACGTCGATCTTCGTGAGGCGCTCGGGGCTCACGAGTTCCGAACCGGCCAGCACGCCCGACACCGACGCCTGGTCCGGACTGGCGGCGCGGACGAACGTGATGAGGTCGACGTCGGGGTCGTCGGCGAGGCGCTGCCTGAGGAACTTGTATTCGGCTCGCAGGAGCCCTTCGATGTAGAGGACGCGGATCGGTTTGGCATCGACACGGAGTTTGAACATGCCGGTGTTGTTGACGGTGGTGCGTTCGTTCCTGGCGGCGCCGACGCGGACGGTCACGACGAAGTCGCCCGGTTCGGCCGGCGTGAAGGTGAGGTTGACGAGTTGCTCGGCGGTGCCGCTGGGCAGCGACACGCGTTCGGTGGCCAGCGACGTTCCGGCCCGTTCGGCATAGACGGGCACGTCAATCGCCCCGCCGCCGTCTTTACGGACGAGGACCCTGGCCCGGACGGCGTTGTGGACCAGCGTTCGCGCGGGTGCGTCCACGGAGCCGACGGCCAGATCGACCGGCGCGCCTGCGCCGCGCGCGGCGCGGAAGGCGAGGGTGAAGACCGGCAGCGGGTATTCCTGAAGGACCGCGTAGGTGTTTCGGCCGGTCGTGTCCTGTCCGTCGCTGATGAGGATGACGCCGGAGGCGTTGCGTCCGCGGAGGCGTCCGGCGACGGACCGCATCGCGCGCACCAGGTCGGTCTGCTCGGCGTTGGGTTCTCGGGGCAGGTTGGCGGGGTCGAGTTGGCGGCCGGCGACGTTGAAGAAGCGGAGGTCGAAGGTCTCGGCGAGCGTGGCGCCGGCCGGCGACTGCTCGATCCACCATCGCGCCTGGCGGAAACGGCTCGGGTGCCCGCCGCCGGCCGAGGGCGCCAGCGACATGCTTTGCGAATCGTCGAGGATGACGGCGACCTGGGGTCGCTCGGTCTCTTGCGCCACGTGCCGCCAGGCGGGCCGGACGATGGCTGCCAGCAGGGCCAGAAGCCCCAGCGCCCGGACGGCGAACAGGGTCCAGGTCAGGCGTCGCCGGCTACGGCGGTAGATGTCGCGGTACGTCAGCGCGAGCAGGGCGACGGAGCCGAGGATGAGGAGGATCCAGAACCACGGCGGGTCGAAGTTCCGGAGCGTGATGTTTGCCAGTGGCATGTTTGCGTTCCTGTTGCGCGGCCGGGCCAAAGCGTGCCCAAGCGCGGCCCTGTTTCACGCTGCGGGTCGCCCCTCGGCCGGGAGGACGTCGCGATGGGAGAGGGCGTCGGCCACTTGTGCGGCCCGGCGTTTCGAGAGCCGGTTGGCCACCCACGGTTCGACCAGCGCGACCACGAGCGCCAGGCGCAGGAGCAGGTTCCAGAGCCCGTAGCCGTGGCGGGCCATGGCGCCGGCGTCGGTCACGGACTCAGGTTCATGGATATAAACCACGGACGTATCGTCACCGGCGACCGCCTCGATCTCCTCGCGGCTTGCCGCACGCTGCACGGACTCCTCGGCGGGCACGTTGGCCGCGAACATGAGACGGGGCGGTCCGGACTCGCCTTCGGTGGCGGAGCGAACCTGATAGACGCCCGCCTGTTCGGTCTCGGTGAAGACGGTGGGGGCGGCAGCCGAGGTGTGGCGCGGGTCGGGCCGGCCGCCGGCCACGGCACGAGCCGTACCCGTGCCAGGGTAGCCGACCTTGCCGTCGGGTCTTTCGACCTGGAGCGGCTGGAGCCGCGTGGCCGAGGTGGGCAGGCGGATCACCTGGCCGGTCCGGACGAAGTTTGCCCGCTCGGTCTGCTGCTGCGCGAGATACGAGACGAGCCGATAAAGCCACGGCACGTACGTCGGCTGGACGGGGAAGTCCGTCCAGTCGCGGTCGATCGTCGAGGCAAACAGCATGGCGCGTCCCTGGCCGAAGCGGCGTTCGATGAGGATGGGCCGGCCGGTCGCATCGCGCATGAGCACGTCGGCATCGCGCGGCTGGATCTGGTAGCGTGTCGTGAGGCGCACCGAGGACAGGGTGCCCAGGTCGCCGCGGGTGAATCCTGCCAGGGCGGGGTGGGTCTCGTCGACGGCGGCGATGAAGGGTGCCCCGGCCTGCTCGGCCGCCGGCAGGACCGGCTCGGCAGGCGTCTCCGTCAGCCGGACCAACCGGCCGGGCAGGAGCCCTCCGTGAAGGCGATGTTCGCCGACCCACGTGTTGTAGGCGTCGGCATCGACGCGGTCGCCGAGGGTGATGATGAGGCTGCCGCCCTGGTCCACGTACTTCTCGAGCGCTTCGAGGGCAACGGGGGAAAGGTTCGACACGTTGGCCATGACGACCAATCGATAATCCCGCAGTCGCGGCAGCGCGACTTCAACGGGCGAGATCTGGTCCACGATGATGGGCGCGTCGATGCCCCGGACGCCGGCCGCCGCAGCCGTGTCCTGTGGCCGGACGGTCAGCGCCAGGCGGAAGAAGAACAGTTCGTCCTGGGCCGCCACGTGCGACGGCGCCCCGTTGATCGCCAGCAGGCGCAGGCGGTCCTCGACGTGTACGGCGAAGAATCGTCGGTCGTCGGCGGTGAGCGACTCGGCCTCGGCGCCCTCGCCGCCGGCAATCACGGCGCGTCCGCAGTGCCAGCCCGGCTTGGTGAACCGATGGGTAAACCGGACGATGCGCGACCGCCCGGCGGGCAGGTCCACCTCCTGCCGGCTGACGGCCTCGTCATCGACCATCAGGCTGACGGTCGCGGTGCGCGTTGCGGGGCCGTGGTTGGTGAGGAGCGTGCGGAACGTAAACGGGACGCGGAGCATCGGCCGCGCTGCCCCGTATTGGATGGCATCGACCGAGAGGTTGGCGGGTGTGGGTTCCTTGGGCCGTGTTGCGACCATGAGCAGTCCGGCGCGGGTACCCGGCTCGGCGATGGGGCCGACGGGCAGGGCGGGCTCGGCCATGTCGCTGAAGACGTAGATTTCGCCGCCTTCGCCTGAGCCGGACGCGGCCTCGTCGACGCCGAGTGCCCGGGCTGCGGCCCGGACCGCGCCGGTCAGGTCGGTGGCCAGGTCGGTTGGGGTTACCTCTCGGACGGCCTGCCGGGCCGCCTCGAGATCGGCCGTGGGCTCATCGAAGAGGACCTGGGGCCCGGTGTCGCGCTGCCCGGCCAGGACCACGGTGACCTTGTCGCCGCGCGCGGGGGCCAGTTCGTTGAGGATTGCGAGTGCGCCTACTTTGGCTCGTTCGAGGAGGACGCCGCGCTCGCTGGTTGCGGCCATCGAGGCCGAATCGTCGAGGACGATCGCGACCAGCCGCCCTCCGTCGCCCAGGCTCAAGAGCCCGGCCAGGCCGGGGGTGCGGATGAGCGGCTGGGTCAGGGCCAGGACAAAGAACGCGAGCAAGGCCACGCGCAGGATCAACAGAAGGAGGTCCTGAAGGCGGGCCCGGCGTGCCGAGCGGACGAACCGCTCGTCGAAGAACTGCGTGGTCGAGAAGACGATTCGTTGCGCCCGACGCGACCGCCTCAGGTGCAGAATCAGCGGGACCGCCATCGCGGCGAGACCGATTAGAAACCACGGGGCCAGCAGTGTCATGGCATGCGTCCGATTGAACCATCGTGCCGGGCAAGCCCGGCGGGTCACCTCGTCAGTGCGCTGCACGCCCTGCGTGCCGGTCGTGGCGGCGCGTCAGGTACGTGCCGAGGAACAGGTCGAACGGCTCGGTGGTGTCGGCCATGGCGTAACCGATCTCCCGTGCGAGGCACCCGCGTCGGATGCTGTCGAGATGGGCGTTCAGTTGCCGGAGGTAATGGTTGCGGATGGCCTCGGCGTCGGAATCGATGGTCAGGCGTGTCTCGATATCCTCGATGCGGCCGGCGTCGCGGAACGGAAACGTCAGTTCGGCCTGGTCGAGGATCTGGAGGACCACCACCTCGTGTTTCTTGTGGCGGAAGTGTCCGAGGGCGTCCATGAGGTCCTGGGTGCTGGAGCCGGTCCCGCCGAACAGGTCGGAGAGGACGACGACAAGGGCACGGCGTTTCATCGTTTCGGCGAGTTCGTGGAAGGTGTGCGGCAGGTCGGTCGGGCCTTCAGGCTGCACGTTTTCGAGTTGTTCGAGGACGGCCCGCAGATGGCCTCGGCCCTGGCGCGGCGGGATGTTGAGCCGTGGGCGGTCGCCGTAGACGATGAGGCCGAAGGCGTCGTGCTGAACCATCATCAGGTACGCCAGCGTTGCCGCCACGTAGCAGGCGTACTCCAGTTTGGTCATCGGCCCGGTGTGCCGGTAGGCCATCGAGGCGGACGCGTCGAGCAGGAGGTAACCTCGCAGGTTGGTCTGTTCCTCGTATTGCTTGACGTAGAGTTTGTCGCGTTTGGCGAGGACCTTCCAGTCGAGGTGGCGCAGGTCGATGCCGGGCGTGTACTCGCGGTGCTCGGCGAACTCGACGGCGAACCCGCGATGGGGGGACCGGTGCTGGCCGGCAAACAATCCCTCGACGACAAGCCGTGCGGCCAGGCCAAGGTTCTTGAGCCTGGCGAGGGCGGCGGGGTCGAGATACCTCGTGCCTTTGGGCGGTTCAGGCATGGGATGCCGCGGTCAGTTGGTCGTACTCCTCCGGAAGGGGCTCTCCGACCTCATCGAGGAGTCGCGTGATGATGCCGTCGGCGTCGAGGCCCTGAGCCTCGGCGTGGTAACTGGGGATGAGGCGGTGCCGGAAGACGAGGGCCGTCACCCGCCTGACGTGCTCCCCGGTGACGTTGTACTCGCCGGCCAGCGCCGCGCGTGCCTTGGCTGCCAGCACGAGGTACTGGATGCCGCGCGGCCCGATGCCCCAGGTGACCAGTTCCTTGACGAACTCGGGGGCGATGGGGTCGCCGGGCCGGGTGGCGCGGCCGAGTTTCAGGGCGTAGAGGGCCACGTGGTCGGAGACCGGCACCTGACGGATGATCTGCTGGAGGCTGAGGATATCCGGCCCTGTCAGGACCTTGCCGATGTTCGGTTCGGTGTCGATGGGGTTCGACTTGACGATGGCCAGTTCGTCTTTCGGGTCGGGATAGTCGACCTTGAGCATGAACATGAATCGGTCGAGTTGCGCTTCGGGCAGGGGGTAGGTGCCCTCCTGCTCGATGGGGTTCTGTGTGGCCAGAACGAAGAACGGCTTGGGCAGGTCGTAGGTCTGGCCACCGCTGGTCACCTGGCGTTCCTGCATCGACTGGAGGAGTGCGGCCTGGGTCTTGGGGGGGGTGCGGTTGATCTCGTCGGCGAGCAGAATGTTGGCAAAGACCGGTCCCCGGATGAAGCGGAAGACCCGCTTGTCGGCGGTGCGGTCCTGCTCGATGACCTCCGTGCCGGTGATGTCGGCCGGCATCAGGTCGGGCGTGAACTGGATGCGGTTGAACTCCAGGTCGATCGCCCGGGCGATGGTCTGGACCATGAGCGTCTTGGCCAGCCCGGGCACGCCGACCATCAGGCAGTGCCCCCGGGCGAAGATGGCCGTCAGCAGGTCGTCGATGACCTGCTCCTGGCCGATGATGACCTTGGCGACCTCGTCGCGCAGCGTGTTCCGCGCCTGGCCGAGGTGTTCGAGGGCTTCGACGTCGATGGTGGCGGCCGTGTCGGCCGGGCCACGGTCCGGTTTTCCGGAACCCAGTTGGGCCATGCCTGCCTCACTGAAAGAGGGTGCTCCGCTTCCCTGAGGGATGCGGCTACGTGTGTGACCTGTGCGGCGGGCGCGGCTTCGGCCGGCCCAGGGCCGGCTCCGACCCGCCGTGCGAAGCCGTCATTGTTGGACGGCGTAACAGAGGACGTTCAGGGCCAGCCGGCGAGCCGATCGGGCGTCGTAGGCATTGGCATACGGGTCGTGGACACCCTTGAGCATGCCGAGCGTGTCGGTCGGCGCGTAAACCACGGCCGCACGCTCACCCACGAACACGGCTTCCAGGTCGGGCGTCCGCTTGTGGTGCGTGCCGGCGCCGGCGAGCGACGCAATGTCGTACAGCGAATGGTAGAGCGGGTGCTCGGCCGGGACGGGCTTGAGTTTGCGGTCGGGCATGATCCGGGCGATCAGGGCGCGTGCCTCGCGGTTGAACTTGGCGTAGCCGGAGGTGTTGTTGATGAACAGGAACCCGCCGGCGCGCAGGTGCCGCTGGAGGGCCTCGACCTCGGCAGCGGCGAGGTTCGGCTCGCCCATGCCGTTCATGATGATGACGGGCGTGTCGGCGAGTTGGCCGACGTCGGCGTCAACGGGTTTCAGTCCGTACGCCAGGGGCACGCTGGTCCGCATGGCGGCGAGGCGTATCAGTTGATACATGCTGTTGGGGTCGGGATTCCAGTCGCCGTGATGCCGCAGAAGCCCAAGCCGCAGGGCGGCGCGCCGCTGGGGCTGCGTGCCTTCGATGTTGCGGGTGGTGGCCTGGGTCTTGGCGAAACTGCGTTCGGCCGAGACGTATGCCAGGAGGTTGATTCCCATGCGAATGGCGTCGGCCGGCATCATCGCCATGGTGGGCTGGGGCTTGGCGTTTCCGCGCCGCGGCGCCGCCGGTGCGTAGAACTCATCCCATCCGCACGTCATGTCGTACGGCGACAGGATGACGGCGGTGCGGGCGGCGATGTTCAGGCCGAGCATCTGGGGCGGGCTCTCGAACTTGCCGTGGGCGCCGTCGACCACCTTGAAGTAGTGAACGTTCTGGTACGGATAGTAGCCGCGGAACGCCGGATGGTCGAGTTGGAGTGCGTCGAGTTTGCGTTTCGGGAAGATGGTGGCGATCTCGGCCTTGAACGAGTTGACGAAGTCCGGGCTGCCGAGGGCCGCATCGCCCACGAGGGTCCCGCCGTCGAGGATGTATTCGCGCAGGGCCTTCCGCTGGTCGCCGGTGAACTCGAACGACTCATAGCCGGTCAGGTACAGCATGGGAATCTCGCATTTCTTTCCGCCCTTGTAGATGCCGATGAGTTCGTCAAGGTTGAGGACGGTATGGCCGTACCAGGCGTCCAACTGTTGGCGGACGCGCCGCAGAAGGTTGTCGACGTCGCCGGGGTTCGGCGTGTAATCCTGGTGTGTGCCGTAGGCCAGTTTGGCCACGAACAGGGGCGGCGACGGTTCCTGCTTGGGTTCAGACCGTCTCAGTGGCACCGCCGGCAGGGGAAGGGGCGGCATGCCTTCGGCGGAGGTTTGGCGCTGCGGGTCCTGGCGCGGCGGGGGGCCGATCGTGCCCAACTGCCGCTGGGCCGATGCCTCGACCCCCCAGCCCAGCATGACCACCACCAGGGCCGCTGCCAGGGGAGCCCTGACGGACCAGACCCGGCACATACGGTTGCGGTACATGGCTATCCTCCTTCGGATTGGCCGCCTTTTGAGCGGGCGGCGTTGGACGGACTCGACTTGCCCGCGTTGTCCGGTCCCTTGAGGACGACCGGCCGGATGCGGGAACCGTTCGGATCCACGGCATAGACACCGGGCGCGGGAAAAGGCATCTTTATCCTACCAAGATTAGCCGCGCTTTGCTCTTTGGTCAACGCAATTCCCCCCAGGTGCTGCGCGAAGGCGATTCGCTTCGCCCGATAGTCCTTCTCGTACAGCCGCTCGCGGATGAGGGCGTAGTACGGCCGCTCCTGGTACGGCACCCAGGTGTGCTCTTCGGGGTTCTCCCAATGCCATCGCTCGATGCGCCAGACCCATTCGCCCGGCTTGTATCCGCCGCCTACGAACGGGCGCATCCTGAGTTTCATCACGAGCACGGCCGCGTGCTGGATGTTTCCCCGGATGTCGAGCACCCACATGCGGTCCGAAAACGCGCTGAACTGCTTGTCGGCGAGTTTCTTGAGGATCTTCTGCCTCGAGGATTCCTCAAGCGGCGGATCGCCCACATAATCGCTCTCCGGGACGGTGGCGTCCCAGCCGGCGATGACGCCGCCCGAGGCGGTCTCCAGCCGGAGATCGTACGTGCCGGGGACGGGCAGGTCCTCGACCACGATCCGATCGCCGTCCACCTTGCCCTTGTGGGGGCGACCGTACATGCCGATATCGTGGACCTTGCCTTTGGTGTCCTTCAGGCGTCCGGGACTCCGCTCGATCGCCCACACCTGTTTAATCGGTTCTGTGGCGTTGAGGGTGCCGGTGATTCTTCCGGCCCGGGCGAGAGCGGCCGGCAGAAGGACCGCGGCCAGCGCCGCCGCCCAACGCCTCACCTTGAGGCCGTTGCCGCATCCTGTCCGTTTGAGGCGGACCATCCCGGACCTTTCGCTAAGCGGACTTACGTATGTCTTGCGCGGTGGGCAATCCTGCCCACCGCGTAGCGCAGCGCCTCCGTCGCGCGGCGGGCAGGATTGCCCGCCGCGCAACGTGCGCATCAACCGCAAGAAACTCACCTGACCCCGCTTAGCGTTGATACGCGGGCAGATAGTGCATATAGACCTCGAGGACCATGGCGGCGAGGCCCGTAGAATAACAGCGTGCCGGCCCGTTGTACTTCTCCTCCACGTAGCCGGGCCAACTGCCGTCGCTCTGCTGGCTGTCGAGGAGCATCGTGCGGATCTTCGGATGCCAGTTGGCCCAGTGGCTGCCGCCGGCCTGGAAATGGGCCTGCATGGCGTAGTAGTTGGCGTACCAGAAGTAAGCGATGCTTGGGCTGAACGGCGTCTTGGCAAGGTACGCCAGGCCCTTTGCGACGGCCCGGTCGTCGAAGGCGCCGAAGAGTTGCATGCTCAGCAGTCCGGCCGCCGTGCGGGCCTGGCCGGGGGCTCCCCCCGGCTGGTACGCGAACCCGCCTGCCGGAACGGCGCAGGCGCGGACGTACTTCAGCGCGTTGGCGACCGTCTGCTTCGGCACCTCCAGCCGGGCGTTCATCGCCGCACGCAGCGCCACGATCTGCATCACCGTGACGCTCAGGTCGGCACTTCCCGGCACCGGCTGATAGCGCCAACCGCCCAGCGGCGACTGGCTCTTGATAATCAGGTCCACGGCCCGGCGGACGCTGGCACGCATGGCCACCGACGGAATGAACCCGTAGGCCTCGACCATGGCCAGCGTGGCGAGCGCGTGCTCGTACATCGGCCCGGTCGACGGATTCGGCGACAGGTACAGCCCGTTCTTCTGCTGCGTCGCGAGGATGTAGTTGACCCCACGGTCCACCACGTCCTGGTAGGGTCCGCGGCCGGGCACGTGTCCGCGTCCGAGGAATGCCAGCAGACAGATGCCGTTGATGCCGTTGTTGGAGCCGAAACTGGAGGGCCACGAGCCGTTGGGCCGCTGCTGCTGCTGAATGTACTCGAGCGCCCGGTCAACCGCCGCTTCCACGCGGGCCATCTGTTGCGGATCGGGCAGAAGGTTCTCGGCCACCACGGCCCCCTGTGCCCCCGCCGGCCCGGCGGCAAGCAGCAGCACAAGCGCCGCGGCACCGGCCATGGAACCGACCCGGCCGCACGCCGGCGCGCACCCTCCCCAGCAGGGCCTCCCACTGCGTCGCGGTCTGCCGAACACCATGCTGCTTCCCCTCTGGATTGGCGGCGGGTGCGGAGACCCGCCGCGCCTGTAGGGGCGTAGCATGCTACGCCCCTACGCGCCCACCGCGCATACCGCGTGGTGGCCTTCCTAGGCCACCACGGCCTGTGCACGGTTCACGCGGCGGCCTGGGAAGGCCGC
>CAZEBQ010000087.1:10922-13795 GCA_964510295.1 uncultured Anaerolineales bacterium
CGCGCGGCGCCCTTCTCTCACTTCCGCGCGGCGCCCTTCTCTCACTTCCGCGCGGCGCCCTTCTCTCACTTCCGCGCGGTGGCTCTCCTGAGCCGCCGCGCCTGTAGGGGCGTAGCATGCTACGCCCCTCTGCTAAACACCTTCGACGGGGCCGGGTATCGTCGCGAACGTCTCCTACGCCAGGCCGGACATCCTTCGCACGAACACGTCCGTGCAGTAGAACAGCGTCAGGAGGACGAGCACGAGCCAGTTGTCCCACAGTTCCTCTTCGTGGGTGCGATGGACCGTGACGGCCTGACCCGAGATTTTTTTCGTCAACTGGTCGAGACAATTGAGTTCGATGAGGTCGCCTCCGCTGAGTTCGGCCAGGCTGTCGAGCGTGTCGCGGTCCACTTCGAGCCGGACGAGTTCGCGTCCGGATTCGGCCACGCGTACGGCCGCGGTGACCGCCGTGCCGCCCGCGTCGGTGTACACGACGCGGTACTCGCCGACGGCGTTCGCCTGCCACATGCCGCGGAAATGGCCGGGGTCGGCCGACCGTTCGAGGATGACCGTTTGGCTCGAATCGCCTCGGACGACCGACGCGCCGACGCGCGGGTCGGCAAGCGGCCGGCCGGCGGCGTCGACGGCGTGCAGTTCGACGGACACGTTCTCGCCCACCTCGACGCGGGCCGGGTGAACCTCCATCCAACTGGTCTCGCTGCGGCGCTGCTTGCTCCGTGCCACCCGCCGCATCGCCTGGCCCCAGAACCGGTAGAACAGGTGGTCGCCGATGTTGCGGCGCCAGCGATACGTGGCGTCGGTGCCGATGAGCAGGACGCGCCCGCCGCCGGCGAAATGCTCCGCAATCAGGGGACGCGTCTCGGCCACCGTCTTGGCCTCGGCCAGCACCGTCGTGCCGGGAGACGCCTCGCCGACGGCCGCCGCCCAGTAGAACGGCGGCATGCGACTCCAGACCCCCCGGTTCTGGGCGGCGGTGTCGTACAGGCGGAACGCCGGGTGGATCGAGCCGCCGGGCGTCACCGCCATCTGAAACGGCGCGAAGGGGGGCGCCTCGGTTCGCGGCCGGCGGCCTGCCGACGCGCCCCCGCCGAAACGGAGACCCACCGGGAGCAGCCGGCCGAGCGGCCCGTCGGCAAAGGCGTGCGGCATGGCGACCGGTCCGGCCTGCACGATCAGGCCGAGCCCGTCTTCCTCGACGGCCTTGACCAGTTGCTCCTGAAAACGGACCGGGAGCAGCGCGGGCGTAACGTCGCCGAGGATGACGAGGTTGTACTCGGCCAGGCCGGCGGCATCTTCCGGCAGATGGGCCGCCTTCGGCAGGTCTTCGGCCTTCACGCCGTCGCCGCGCAGCCGGGCCTCCATCACGATCGTGACCTCCAGCCCGTGATCCCGGCGCAGCGAGTGGTCGAGAAACCGGAAGTCCCACCGCGGATAGCCCTCCAGGTACAGCACCTTCCATCGCTGCTCGTCCACCTCGACGGTCACGCCGCACCGGTTGTTGGTCTTGACCTGCTCCTCGCCCTGGGGCGTGACCTCAACGGTGAGCAGGCGGGTGCCGGGCTCGTTCGCCTCGAAGGTCAGTTGCACTTGCTGGCGCTGGTCGCCTCGAAGCACCAGTGGGGCGGTGTCGAGTTCCTTGCCGCCTTCGAGCAGCCGAACCGCAACGCTTCGCCCGTCGAGGCCGTGCGAACCCACCGTCGCGACCACCGCAGCCGTATCGTTGAGGGCCACACGGGACGGGACGAGCGCATCGAGCACGACGCTATCCACGGGCGGCTGCGGACTGCCGACGGGAACCGCGAACACGGGCGCGCCGCTCGCGTCGGTGGTCACCGCCTGGTGCCGGCGGATGACCTGGATCGGGTCGGGTCCCGTGGTCGTCCGGCCGTCGGTCATGACGATGATGCCGGCGAGGCGGCGGCCGGCGGCATCGGCGATGGCGCCCTCCAGGGCGCTGCCCAGGTCGGTGTCGCTGCGCTCGGTTGCCGTCTGCGCGGCGGCATCCTCTGCGCCTGCCTCCGCCGCGTCGTCGCCGGCGCCGGCACGCAGGCCGCGCGCGAAGCGGAACGGCCTGAGATCAAACCGTTGTTTGAGCGGAGCCAGGAGGCCCTGCTGCGCGTGGGCGAGGACGCGCGAGAGCAGGTCGGCCCGGCTGAGGTTGACGAGTTCGCGTCGGACCTTGGCGTCGATCTTGGGTGTCGAGCCGGTGGCCGGCGGCTCGACCATTCCTGCCGCCACGGCCAGGGCCGCCAGTTGCGGGCCCGCGTACGGTCCGACCGGCAGGTCCATGCTGGCCGATTCGTCGATCATCCAGGCTACCACAGGCTTCTGCGTGACCGGTTCCGCCAGGCGAAGGTACGGACCGCCCAGGACGATCACCAGGAGCAGGAGCACGCCGATGCGGCAGGCCGACAGGACCGAGCGCAGCGGCAATGAGATGTGCGGAAGGTTCCGCCGGTGCCGCAGGACGATGAACACGGCGACCGGCACCAGCAAGATCAGGCCGACCCAGACCGCCCACGGCCGGGCCCACAGCCACTGGACCTTGTCGAGGTGGCCGGTGAGCGTTTCACGGACGCCGATCGCTTTGAGCAACCAGGTCATCATGAGGCCGGCGTTTCTTTCTTCGCTTCGGCGTCGGGCGGTGGGGGCGCCGGCGTCTCTGGCGGTTGCGCCTTGGGTTCGGCGTCGGGCGGTTCAGGCGGCGGTTTGGACGGTTGAGGTTTCGGTTTCTCGGGTTCCGGTTTGGTCGCGGGCGGTTTAGGCGCCGGCGTCGTTGGTTTGGTCGCGGGCGGTTTGGGCGCTGGCGGTTTCGGTGCCGGCGTGGTCGGCTTGGTAGCGGGCGGTTTGGGCGCCGGCGGTTTCGGTGC